>CAIJDY010000129.1 GCA_903819565.1 Candidatus Omnitrophota bacterium
GAAGAAGATCCCCGCGATCCAGAAAGCGGCGTGGGCCTTCCACGACTCTTCGATCTTGACGAGCAGACTTGCGCGGGTGACGGTGCCATCCCGCCGCGCCCACTCAAGAAGCGCTACTCCCAGAAATACCGCCACGCCTACGGCGAACGTCAAAAGCTTGCGGTACACTTTCGGATGGAAGTCAAAATACCCGAGCCATGCCTTTGGAAACCACGGAATCCCTCCCGTAATCCAGACTGCGAGTAACAGCAGCAGGATCCCTTCCCCCGCCCTGCAAGCAAAAACTTTTTTAGAATTTTCCATATATTTCCTCGGGAACCACCAAGTTCGGCAGCAGCCCTAACGTTTGAGCGGAATGCCCAAAAGGGCGCTGAGGCCGGCCGTGATCCATGCCTGGACTGTAAGAACCTTACTGTGGAACCTGTAACTATCCCCATCGAGAATCAGGTGCCCGGAACCCACCAATCGCGCGAGGCGGATCCGGAGAATATCCCCGGCATTACATTGTGTGAGGATCTGTTCCCTCGTTGCCCTGTGAGCCGGCGTATTCATGAGAAGCAGCAAGAGCCGGATCCGGATGGCCGCAATGCCCATTCCAAAAATCCACCCCACATAATTAAAAACAAGAAGTGCGTAGAGAACTGAGGAAATGCCGGCGCCAAAAATAAGCTGCGGGATCCGAATACCCGCCTTCGAAAAGCCCGCAAGCGCGATAAAGATAAAGGCGGAAATATTGATCAGGAAACCTAAAGCGATGGCCCCGACCATAACGCGGGCTGTCTGATTCACGGGAGTCATCCGGAGCGCCAGAATGTGCCCTACCATAAAAAGAAAGAAGCTTGAAAAAGATACTGCAAGGATCAAACCATCGAAATGAAGCAGAAACATTCTTTTTAACTCTCCATATTCCTGCGTATCAGGCGTTGATACGCGTCAAAAACGCGGGCCACTTGAAATCCCTTCGGGGTCAAAGAAAAAAACTCGCTGTCATGATTCACATAACCCGTCCGCACCAAATCACGCAACCGCGACAGAACGAATTCTTCATCGGAAAAATGCCGCCTCAGCTGGTCGCGCGTCATGCCGGGTCCTCCGCGGAGCAGAGAAACGACCTTCATGGACGGGCTCTGGACCTGGATCGCGGTACATTGGACCAAATACGCCAGACATAAAAGCCCATACAGAACAAACGAAGTGAAAACGAGCGGCATACTGCGGCCAAAGTTAGAGGAACCGGAGCAGATCAAAGGCACCGGTGCCAGCCGAAGTAGGGCGAAATAAAGGCCCCCCCAGACCAGACAAAGAGCGAGGAACCACTCCATCTGAAAAAGTATCCACCCGCGCCGGCAGGCCAAAGCGTGGGACAGGACCACGAGCACAAAAAAACCGAATGCTTCCGCGATATAATTCATAAAATTCTTTGCGCGGCCCAAAACGAACCCCGGACGTCAGGCATCACCCTCTTGGGCATCCTCATGACCGGACACCAGACTGCCGCGTCTCCTTGAGAAAAGCTTGCCGCCTCCGTCCGATCGCCGAATTGGCGGGATCCTTGTGAAGCACATTCAGCTCCCAAGTAAGCAGGATAAAGGTTTTGGCAATATCGATGAAATTCCGGAGCCGCAGTGCCTTCGATTCTCCCGAACCCCGCGCCTGATGCTGGGTCGGGACTTCGATAAACGAGCACCCCCCCTTGATCAGCCGGATCAGAACTTCGGCGAAAGAAGCAAAGCCGTGGGTATAGGCCCTTACCGTCCGGACCCTATCCGTTCTGTAAATGTTGACGCCGTTAAAGTATCGCAGGTGAAACCCGAATAAAACATTAAGCAACACGATGTACGCCCGGGACACGAAACGTCTCAGAGGCGTGCGGAACGACGTATTCTCAATGTAGGGGATCACGACGTCCGCCTCACCCGTTTTTTCGAACAGGAGCGCCAGCGATGCCTTTTTCATTCCGTTGTCGCCGGGATACCACACCACATATTCCTTTTTTGCGGAACGGTAGCCGCTGGCCACGGCATAGCCGAGCCCACGGTTCTTCCGGTGGTGCTTCACGCGCACATTCGGGTTTGCCCGCGCGATCCGGTCGGCGATCTCTCCGGTCCGGTCCGTGCTGCCGTCATTGATGATGATGATCTCATACGCCTCAAATTTGTCCCCCAGAGCGCCAAGGATATCGTCGATGCAGGCAGAGAGATTCCCTTCCTCGTTAAGTGCCGGCACCACGACCGAAATGGACGGTTTCTTCAGCCGGACCTTCGCGGCGAATTCCTTGACAGCGGCCTCGTAGCTTTCCCGGGTCCCGATGTCCCGGTGATAATCGTCATTATGAAATGTAAAAATGCGCCCCGTATAATGCGGCAGGACCTCGGTGCTGAAATCAATGACCTCTTTCCCGAGCGAACGAAGAAATTCAAGGACCGACGGCTCGAGAATATAGACCGCGGCGTTCGCCAGGTCGCCAGGAGGCGCCGGCACTTTCTCGTGGAACGACTGCATCACGCCGCGCCCGTCGAGTTCGACGATCCCGCAGGACTTCGGGTCATCCGTACGGAACGTCATCATCGTCATTTCGCAGCCGGCGGGACGCTGCGCGTGACGCTGCATGAAAGCGCGCACGTCAAACCGGGATAGATTATCAGCATGAATCAGCATGATGGGCCCGGCCCCGAAAAATGCCTGGTTCTTGAGAAGTGTCCCGGCAGTGCCGAGCAGCCGCTCCTCATAAACCATCGTGACGTGTTTTGCGAATCGGCATTTTTGAAGATATTGCCGGACGGCACCGGCATGGGAGTGAAGATTGACCAGGACCGGCGACACACCGGCTTCAGTCAACATCTCGAGCCAATATTCCAGGAGAGGCTTGTCGCACACCGGCACCAGGCACTTGGGGGTTGTCTCCGTCAAAGGGCGAAGCCGGGTTCCCGGTCCAGCCGCAAGAAGCAGCGCTCTCAACTCTTTATCTCCATCGTCAGCGCGTTGGCGGTCAGCGGCATGTTACCAAGGCGGCTTAACTTGCACGCCGCCGCGAGGGACCCTAAATAGGCCGCTTGCCAGATATCCGCGCCCACGGCCAAAGCCATCGAAGCGCAGGTGAGGAGCGAATCCCCGGCGCCGGAGACTTCTTTCGGTGCTGTATTCATCGCCGGAAGGCGATCGGTAAGCCATTTATCCGAAGAAGAAACCTCAGCGTGAATGAGAAGACCTTCCGAACCCAGTGTCAGCAGCACATTCTTAGCACGCGCCTTCGTCCTGAGCATTTCCGCGAGGACCACCAGGCCGGCATTAAAATCTCCCACCGAAATACGCGCCTCTCGTTCCGTCGGGGTCAGTAGAAAGGCATCGTGAAAACGCGACACGTATCCGATCTGCGACGAAGCTTGGCTGTCCGCCACCATCATGACACCTCTCGAAAGGCACAGCGCGATGATCTCTTCCACCAAAGGCTGGGGCAGGCAGCCGTAATTAAAATCCGAAAAGATAAGAAGCTTGGTATCGTTCAAAACTTTCGTCAGGTCCCGGAGGATCTTTTGCTGCATATCCCGGCCGATGGGATGTTGGTGGAAATGATTGACCCGCAGCAGGGTCTTCCCGTGCGCCCGAAATCGCTCCTTGCGGATGGTCGGACGGCTTTCATCGACATAAAGATGCGCGTCGACGCCGCGCTCTTTCATGGAATCCCTGACGAGATGCGCGGCCTCGTCCTTCCCCGTCACCGAAAAAAAGTGCACCTCAGCGCCAAAACCCTGCGCATGGGCCGCCACGACACCGGCACCGCCCACGAAACGGTCCCTGGCGACGGGAGTCACGGCGATCGTGGGATCTTCCTGCGACATCCCGAGCGGGTCGCAAGTAACGTATTCATCCACGATCGTTTCTCCGATCACCACCACCCGGAGCCCTTTCATTTTTTGGACGACCGCGAGCAGGTCCGGCATTTTGAAGCCGTGGCGTTCCGGAAAATCCTTCGGCTTGACGATCGAGGAAAAGCTCAGATTTTTGAACTCATCCCTCAAAAGGTCGACGGAAGAAAAGCTCACGTCCCCGGAGCTGAAAAGTAATTTTCCCCCGTAAGATTCCGCCGCGGCCAGTTCGGGATTCATCTGGTTTTCATGCTCTTGACCCTTGACAACGAATTTCGGCTTGAGTTCGCGAATGAATTTTTCGGGGGGTTCCCTCAGAATAAAAGCGTAGTCCACCCAGCTTGTGGATTGCACCCCCTCCAGACGGAAATTCTCGGAGATAAGTGTCGGCCCGTTCTCCCGGTCGGCATTCACGCCGACAACAAGAAAATCGCCGCATTTCTTCGCGAAACGCAAAAGGCGCAGATGCCCGGGGTGGATCACGTTGAAATTGCCGGAAACAAAAACGATCTGTTTTGCCCCGACGACCTTGCTCTTGATATCATTGATGACGGTCTGGATCACAGGATCTCCCTAGCAAGCGTCAGGATCCGGGCCAAGCCGGAGTCTGCGCTAAACATACATTCGGTAATTTTTCGAAACCAGTCTACATAAAGGACTATCTGAGTAAACACCTTTTTTCCCGCATTAGTTCCTCGAAACGACTTTTGCCCTGTCCCGGGGATCCCCCGTGGACTTAAGGGCGCGAAAGAACCGCGACATGAGCGAACCTCATGAGCGGATGATCCGTTGAAACATGTCGGCGGGCGCCTCCGGCGCGATCCCGAGCAATTGCCGCATTCGTTTCATCCCCAGGGAAGGATGCTCCGGCCGGAAAAGAACTTTCGCGTCTGTCGTTGCCGACGCCATCGGCCGAACCAAGGACGCATCCGCGCCCATCGCGGCAGCAAGGCCTCCGGCGAATTCCGCGTACGTCATTTCTTTGGATCCCGAAAGATGAAAAACACCCGATTGCCCGGAGCGCGCGACCGCGATCAAACCATCCAGGACATAAGGCATGGAGACCGGTGACACCTTCAAGTCATCGAACGCCGCGCAGATTTCCCCTGCTGAAAAATGGCGCATAAATTCCGCGGCCATTCCGGCAGACGACGTAAATACTTTCGAAAGGCGGACTATCGCGACGGGGTTTTTCTTCCCCGCAATCTTCAAAAGCCCCTGCTCTGTCGCGCATTTCTGACGGCCATACTCCGTCGCGGGACGACAGTCCGATAACTCATCCTGCTCGGGAGATGCCCCATCAAAGACAGCGTTGCTGGAAAGTAATACGAGACGGATGCCGGATTCGATGAGTTTTTGGGCAAGGGTAAGCGTATGAAGAACATTCACCCGGGATGTGGCTTCCGGGTCGGCTTCACAAGCCGCTATACTCGTGATCCCGGCGCATAGGAAGGCTACTCCACCGGTTATCGGAGAGTGCCATTGAGATATTTCGGATCCCGAATCCAGATCCAATCGAACGGAATCGGTCCCGACGTCCGCGTGACGTCGCGTGGTCCCGTAGGCTTTCAAACCCATTGAGCGAAGTCGACGAAGCAAGCTGGCGCCAATAAGACCATCCCCTCCGACGACTAACGCCGATAAAAGCGGCTCGGTCACTGATCCCCCATGATTGGAAATTGGCAAAATGTCATGTGCCCGGGCACCGCCTCACCCAGACCACCATCAAGCGTGCTATTTTCTCGGCGTCGTGCAAAGCGCCAGCAAATAATGCGCCATCGGGGTGAAGCCGGTGTGGACCACTTCGTCATTCATCGAGAAGAGAAAAACATTGCGGAAATATTTCTCGAGGAACGACTTTAAGGCCGCGCCCGATTTGCAATTGACGTGACCGGCCTTGCTCTGCGGCGAGGCATGAACCTGAGATTCCAAAGACGGCATCCCAATGATCAAAGCGCCGCCGGGCTTCAGGGAACTCAGCATGTTTTTCATAAAAACGCCCTCGCGCGCCGGCGCGATATGCTCAAGCACGTCGAGGCTGTACACTCCGTCGTAGGAACCCGCCACCGGTCCGGACAACAGATCATGGACTTTACACTCCATCGGCCAGGCGGGGTCCTTCCGGGCTTTGACGTCCGCGATAAAAACGGGATCAAAATCGACTGCCGTCACGGATCCGACTTCCTGCTGCACCAGCCGCGTCCCGAAAGCGTCGGCACAGCCGACCTCCAAAACTTTATTCCTGCCGCTCAGCATTTTCGCGACAAATTTATAACGAGCGAGCGTAAAAAGCGTCCGCTTCGGGTCCTGATTCCAGGATTCGTTGACCATCAGCCCCAGTTTTGAAACGCCGTGTTTTTTGACCACATCGAACACAATGCTGTATTGGGGTTCTTTTGTTTTCGGCTGTTGCTTCGTCTTGGCGGCCATAAAGGTTACTCTCCTTAGATCATCTTGATGAGACAGCGTCCACTGATCTTCCCGCTTCTCATGCAGGCGATCGCCTCGTTGATCTGGTCCAGCGCGTAATAGTCCGTGATCAGCTCGCGCAGCTTGATGCGGCCGGAACGGTAGAGCCGGTGATACCGCGGAATATCGGTCTGTGGGACCGTTTCTCCGCCGTGAGAACCGCTGAGAATTTTACCGAAATGGAGCGGCAAGGAATGAATGTTAATATGGTCCCCTTTGCGCGGCACGCCCACAAGCGTCACGCGCCCCTGCGGCTTCGTGATCTGGTATCCCATCTCGATCACGGAGGGCTGGCCGGTATTGTCAATAAAGACATCGATGCCCGCGTTACCGGCGATTCCGAGGATCGTTTGCCGAACATCGCCGCCGCTGCTGTTGACCCCATGGGTCGCGCCCATTTGCCTGGCCAGGTCCAGCCTGTTGTCGTGAAGATCGACGGCAATGATGGGATAGGCGGAAACCAGGGAGGCGGCCTGGACCATATTCAAACCGACGCCGCCGGCTCCAAAAATGACGACGGATTCGCCGATGCGCAATTTTGCGTTATTTTCCACCACGCCGAAACCGGTCGTCACGGCGCAACCCAACAAGGCGGCCACTTCCAGGTCGCTGTCGGCGGGGATCGCCGTGACCCGATTCTCGGAAACGATGGCGTATTCGTTGAAAGTGGTGATCCAGCCGGCATTGACCCGGAGCTTGTTCCACGTATAGAGCGGCGGCTCGGATTCGATGCCCAGCCCTTTCCTCCAGTGCAATACGACCTTGTCAGCCGGCTTGACGTTCTTGACGCCGGGGCCTATCCCCAGCACGGTCCCCGAAGCTTCATGACCGAGCAGGTGCGGGAGGAACTTATCCTCCCCCTTCACGCCGTCGATCTCTCCCAGTTGCGAGCCGCAGATACCGCTAAAATGGACTTTGACCAGGACCTGCCCCGCGGCAAGTTGGTCGGGCATCTGAAGCACCGCGATAACAAGCGGGGCCTTCAGTTCGGTGAGCACGGCAGCCTTCATGGTTTTCGGGAAACTAGACATATGGGATTACCTCACTCAAAGTAGATGAAAGAATGATCGCCCGTGTAACCGGTTTGCTTGAACCACCACTCCCATTCTGCCGGAGTGTTGAACGCCTCGCAAGTGACCTGCCAGTAAAGAAGGTTGGCTTTTTCCGTTTCGTTACGGTAAGACTCCACGCAAACATATCTATTCTTTTTACCGACCCTCTGCATCTCCCGCAGGGCCTTATCAAGATCGTAACAATGGAGATTATGCAGCGTGGTGATCGAGTAAACAAAGTCAAAGGACTTGTCCGCAAAAGGCAGGGCCGTCGCGTTGCCGACTTTCAGGCGATCGCGGATCTCCGGCTTGGAGTTCTCGATCGCATAACTTGAAATATCGATCCCCGTCACCTCGATACCAGGCACGACCTTGGTAAAGTCATAGAGCAGAAAACCTTTTCCGCAGCCCACATCCAGGATCTTGTCGCCGGCCTTGAGGCCGTAATGCTCGGCCATGGCGCGGGCCACCTTCTCCCAGCGCCCTTCCATGTAGCGGTAACCGCCATAGCAAATCCTCCGGTCGCCGTCCCAATAGTCATAGCCCCACTGCTTGGCGAGCTCCGCGGCCTTGGGCTTGGGATACTCGGGATCGTTGACCCGGGCGAGATAATCGCGCTTCGTCTTGTTGTGAATGACCGAAATAAAATCAATGTAAGCCATGAGATGCCTCGGTTAAGCGTTCCATCGAAACAAGAAGCCCCCGCGCCTTGGCGAGCTGCGCGTCTTTGGCTTCATCCACGTCGATCCCGGCGAATTTCCTGCGTTCACTATCCATCGGGAGAAAATCATTGAGCGCAATGCAGCACCATTTTATTCGATAAAGCGGCAACAACAAACCAATTCTTAGGCGCGTTTGTACCGGATCAGACGTCAGGTCCGCAATTCCCCGCGCGAACACTCCGAGATGGTCGACCGGGACCGGAAGCGCAAGGTGCGAGAAGAAATCCCCCGCCGTTTTGGCGGGGTCGTCCCACCCGGCATACTCAAAATCAAGAAAATTGAATACGCCGCCCTCTCCGATAAGGCAGTTGTGAAAACCGAAGTCCGAAGGAGAGATGATCCTGTCACGCTGCGGCAAAACAGCATCCGCCTGCATACCTTTTGCGCCCACCCTGGAACTTATAACCTTTTTTATATTTTCCCATCCGGGGACAAGTTCTTCTTTGACGAAAGCTCCGACGCAGACCTCCGTGATCGCAGACAGGCGGCGGATACGATTTTCAACCAGATCCACATGGGCCGCTATTGAAAAACAAGCCTCCGCGGCGTCAGGCAGGTCCTTGCCGACTTTATCGCGATATTTATTGATCGCCGCTAGAAAACCGAGCGCCGCGCTGATCGCGGACTTCGTCACATCGGTTTTTCCAAACTTCCTGCCCTCGACAAGGGAGTAGATCGCCAGATGATTGTTCGCGTCACACGCGATGGGACGCGGCACGCAGTCGATCCCGTTTCTACGGGCAAACGTCACGAAAGAATACTCCGCATGAAGCCGGTCCCTCTTATCCTCGGCATGCGCGAAATAATGCTTCGCCACGAATCTATCTTTCCCGGAGTCGATGATGTAAAGCCTGTTGTTGCCGCTGGTGGGCAGCCGTTCAATTTTAAGGGCGCCCCCGCCCAGCAACGCGGCCACTTGGGTTTTCAGCACATCGTCGCAATGAAGTGTCATAAGACCATAAGGAACGAGGCTATTTCACGCCATGATTGGAAGAGCCTCACACCGGGATCGAGCGAGGCCCCCTCTTTCCATGAGGGAGAAAAAAGCATTTTTCGGGTGCCTTTAGGAAAATCCGGTTCCGCAAAGAATTCGGGGAGATCATCGATAAAGTGCGTGCAGCCGCAGGCGCCAATCCGCGCCAGTTTTTCCTGTTTCGTCTCCATAAAAAAAACACCCTTCAGGGGACCCGGACCCGCCAGACCATGGGCTTCAAGCCATCCCCGGGCGGCCGCGTGAAGGTCGTACGCCTCTCCCTTGTAAGGACGGCGCGTCTTGTGGCTGATGATATGAACAGGAACACCGTTCGCTCTTAATTTCGTGATGCACTCCAAAGCACCCGGGAAAGCCGTGACATCCGCCATCCGCGCGCCGTAAACGTAACCCTGCAATTCGGTCCAGAGGTCTTCTTTTCCGGTCTGGCGCAAATAGTCCCGGACGCTTTCCTTGTTCTTGGAGATTCCTGCCGGGATCCATCCTCGCTCTGAAGCCACGCGGTGGAATATCGCGTCATAGCAGACGATCGTGTTGTCAAAGTCGGTCCCGACCACAAGATCTTTCGAAGGCATCAGACGGTTCGCCCTTTTAGGATTTTTTCCACGATCTTTTCCACGGTGAACCCGTACTGGGCACGGGCGTAGGCCTGCTTCCCCGGGATATTCAAAAAGTGATCCCCGGTGCCAAAACGAAGCAGCCTGCAACGGCCTGGGCCGCGGTCCGTCATCCACTCCGAGACAGCGCTTCCCAACCCACCGATGAGGCTGTGTTCCTCCAGCGTCGCGATCGTTTTGTAGGAATCGCACACTTCCGCAAGAAGCGCCGCATCCAACGGTTTGACCGTGTGAAAACTTTCCACGCGGACGGACACGCCCGCTTCCGAAAGTTTTTCCGCCACAGCCAGGGTAAGAGACATGGCATTCCCCGTGCTTAAAAGACATAGATCGTTGCCCTTCCTTACGGTGATTGACCGTCCGATCATGAAATCGGGATCGCCCGCGTGGATATTGGGCTCGCCTTTTTTTCCGAGCCTGAGATAAACAGGTCCGTTCTGCTTCATCGCGGCCCTCAACGCCAGCCGGACCTCAATGGGGTCGCACGGGCAAACGATAGAAATGTTCGGGAACATCCTCAAAAGACCGATGTCATCACAGGAGTGATGGGTCGGGCCGAGCTCCGCGTAGGACAGCCCCGCGCCGGTCCCCACGATCGTCACCGGTAAATTGTGATAACAAACATCCACCCGGATCTGTTCGAGACAGCGGACGGTCGCGAAAGGCGTGATCGTGTAGGTAAAGGGACGAAAACCGCTCATGGCAAATCCGGCGGCCATGCCCGTCATATTAGCCTCCGCAACGCCGCAATTATAAAAACGGTCCGGCGCCGCCGCCTTGAACTCGTCAAAGAGCTTGTTACCGATATCCCCCGAAAGAAGCAAAACTCTCTTGTCTTCGAACGCTAATTTCGTCAGCTCTTGGGCAAAAATATTCCTCATGATCCGCTGAGCCCCAATTCTTTTTTTGCGGCTTCGACTTCGTCCGGCTTGGGCGTTCTGTAATGCCAGTTGTTATTATCTTCCATGAAGGAAACACCCTTGCCTTTGATCGTATGGGCGATGATCGCGACCGGTTTCCCCGAGCCGTCCGGCCATTTCGGAAAAAGATCCGCGAGCGCCTCGATGTCATGGCCGTCGACTTCATACACGCTCCACCCGAACGCCTGCCATTTTTCCTTGAACGGATCAAGCGCCATAACCTCCCGGCTTCGCCCCGTCGCCTGCCATTTATTAAAATCAATGATCGCGATAAGCTTTTCCAGCTTTTGCGCCGCCGCGAACATGGCCGCTTCCCAGACCGAGCCTTCGTTGCATTCGCCGTCGCTCATAAGCACCACGGTTTTGTTGGATCGTTTCCTGGTCCGGGAAGCAAGCGCCATGCCGATACCGATAGATAGACCGTGACCGAGCGACCCCGTTGCCGCTTCCACGCCGGGAACGCCGTGCGCAGGAGGGTGTTCCGCGAATAGACTTCCGTCGACACCATAGTTATCGAGATCTGAAAGCGGAAAAAAACCGCGCATCGCGAGTAGCTGGAAAAGAGCCGGCGCGGCATGGCCTTTGCTCAGGAGGAACCTGTCCCGGTCTTCCGCCTTTGGATTTTTGGGATCAATATTCAACGCTTGGTAATAAAGCGTCACCAGAATATCCACGCAAGACAGGCAGGAACCCAGATGAGGGATCTTTGCCCTGCCTGAGGTTTCGATGATCCTGCCGCGAAGCACGCGTGCGATCTTCTGAAGTTCCCGGAGGTTTGCCGTTGTCATGATCTTTAGAAACTAAGTTTTTTCATGGTTTTGACATTGTAGCAATTCTCTTCATCCTTAAGCGTTCCTGAGCGAAAAGCGCCGATCACCTCACGGATCGCGTCCGCGACCGTATGCTCCTGTCTAAAGCCGGTCGCGAGTAGCTTGTCAGAGTTAAGACGATACGACCGGGGGTCATTGGAGGCTGTCACCACGATCTCGACAGGCACAAGCTCTTTCACCCGGCGGGCAATGTCCAAGATCGAAATATTCTCAAAACCGGCATTGAAGATCCCCGTGACCTTTGTCCCAAGTTTCAGGAAATGCAGATAGACCCCGATCATGTCCCCGAGGTTGATGTTGGGCCGGACCTGGTCGCCGCCAAAGACCGTGATCTTTCCCTTTGCGAGCGCCTGCATCGTCAGCATATTCACGGAAAGATCGAGCCGCATTCTGGGAGAAACCCCGCAGATCGTCGCGGGACGGAGGATCTGCACGGCGATCCGGTCCTGATAACTCAGCAGCACCCTCTCGCTGATCATCTTGGTCTTGTTATAATCGGATATGGGAACAAGAGAAAGTTCTTCCGTCACCTGCGGCTCCTCTTTCACGCCGTAGACGCTTCCGGAACTGGCATAGAGAAACTGCTTCACGCCGCTCTTGATGGCTTTTTCCAGCAGCCCCATCGTCGCAAGCACGTTCACTTCCCAGGCAAGTTTGGAATTCAGCTCGCCGCAAGGATCGTTCGCCACGTTCGCGAGATGGATGATCGCGTCAACGCCGTCCATCGGCAAACTGGCGGCATTCCGTATATCCTCTTTAAGGATCGTGAGGTTGGGGTGCGGCTTCAGGAAATTGCCGAACCACATGATATCGATGCCCGTCACTTGGTGTCCGAGATCCAGGAGTTTTTGGGTCAGAACGGTCCCGACGTAGCCGCACGCGCCGGTAACGAGAATCCGCATAAAAGGTCCTTTTTTAAGGTTTGTGTTTGTAATTCGCGGGCTGTTTCCTGATCTCGGGAAGATAACGCCTGGCCCAAGCAATGGTTTCGTCGATGCCTTGTTCCAGATTGATCTTGTCTTCCCAGCCCAGCGTCGTTTTCGCTTTCGTGCTGTCCAAAAGATAAGCGGCGTCTTTCCCCGGTCTTTCGTCCACGATCTCAACGGCCTCTTCGAATTTTACGCCCAGTTTTTCCGTGATCAACTTGACCAGTTCTCTGATCGAGAGGTTGCGTGCCGTTGAAAAATGATAGATCTCACCGGCCGGCGCGCTGCGCATGACGCGCATCGTTCCTTCCGCGACGTCCCTGATATGGATGAACGACCTGACCGAATGGCCCCCGCCGTGGAGCTGAAGCTTTTGACCCGTCAGGCAGAACAGGATCGTCCGCGGGATGATGCGGTAGAGCTGCTGCCCGGGGCCAAAAACATTGGCCGCGCGGGTAAAGCAGACCGGGAATTTGTAATTCTTAAAAAAAGTCATAAGACTCATATCGGCCGCCGCCCGCGAAACGGCATAGGGCGTGCTGGGATTATAGTGCGTGCTTTCCGGCACAAGACCGCTGCAGCTGCCGTAGACTTCCGGCGTTGAGATATGAACGTATTTCCTGAGAAAGCCGCAATGCCGGAGGCGTTCATGCAGCCTGACCGTTGATACGACGTTGGTCATCATCCAATGGTCGGGGTGTTGCCAGCTTTCGGCTACCATACTCTGCGCGGCGAAATTCACGACATAGGGGGGCTTGAATTGCTCAAGGATCCCCATGAGCGCGTCCAGATGGTGATTCATGTCGATGGAATGAAATTTGAACCGCTGTTGCGCTGCTGCCGGGATCCAGCGATAGGGCAAAAAAACCGGCGAGGGCTCCGCGGACCGGCTGACGCCGACGACTTCGGATCCCGCTTCAAGAGCCTGGGCGACAAAGCTGGCCCCCGAGAAGGAGTTGCTGCCGATGACCAGTATTTTTTCCAAAGGGTACCCTTACTTGTCTATATGAGGATTCCGTTCGTGAAGCCACTGCATCAGTGCGTGACCGATGATCAGCTGCATATCTTCCGAGATCTGCATGTCATGGACCGGCACATGGACCGAGATATCCGCCATTTCAAGCGCAGCACCGCCCGAATATCCCAGGAGCGCGACCGAAGAAAGTTTCATTTCTTTGGCCTTCTTCAACGCGTTCAGGACATTGGGCGAGTTCCCGCTTCCCGAAAGCACGATCAGCAGGTCCCCGGGATCGGCCAGAAGCTCGAGCTGCAGGGAGAACACTTCCCCGTAGGACAGATCGTTCGCGAGGCACGTCACCAGCGGCTGATTGGCCGTCAAGGCATGGGCCCTGATCCCCCGGCCCTTTCCTTTGGCCGCGCCGTAGAAAAGATCATTCGAAAGATGCATGGCGTTGGCCGCGCTGCCGCCGTTCCCGCAAATAAAGACCTGCCCGTTCTTTCGCCACACGGACAGCACTTCATTGAAAAACAGATCAATCTTCTTCTGCGGTAACAGCCGTAATGCCTCCGCGAGTCTGTCGCTATAAGTTTCCATGGGCGTTTTCATGGCGCTCATTCTCCGTTATGCTGACGAAGCGTCCGTTCATTGAAAGCGGCACCTTGGGAATTCTACACCTTCCCTAATGGGGTTGCCACGATACCATGGTTAAAATACGGCTTTTTGGGCGTTAACCTGTAATGCCGCTCACGATATGTTCGGCCAGGGCAAGGCTGCTGGTAAAGGCGGGCGAAACGGCGTTCAGGATATGCGTCGAAGACGGGCCTTTTTCCACGAGGAAATCCATCACGAGCCGGCCCGCGGAACAGTCAAACGGCTGGGCGCGGATGCCGACCTTATCACAGGCGAGAATGTCCTGGGGCCTGATGGCGGGAGAAAGTTTTCTTACCTCGTCGAAGAAGCCCCGCGCGCTGTATTTCGCGATCTCGGAGCGCACGAGATTGAAGAACCCGTTGCGGTTCGTCACGAACATATAGCCCAGGTACCAGAAATTCGCCGGTAATCTGCAAAAATCGATCTTGCTGAATCCCTCGTAGTTTTCGCGTCCCAGAGCAGGCGTGGCGGTAGGCCCCAAAAAAACTTCCCCGTAAACATTCTTGGTGATATGAACCCCCAAAAACGGGAGCTCCGGATCCGGCACGGGATAAACCAGACCGCGGAATTGCGCAGGACTATCGGGCGAGACCTTTTTGTACGCCCCCTTGAAAGGCAGGATCCGGTACCGGAGGCCGACGCCCATTTGATGCGCCAGACGATCCGCTTCAAGCCCGGCCGCGTTGACTAAATGACCGTACTGAAACACATCGCGATGCGTCGTCACCAGACGCTTCTCCGCGCAAACGCGCCGAACCTTCGCGCAGAAAACAATAGTGCCCCCGAGTGCGACGATATCATCCGCGAGGGCTGTCAGGACCGACTTGGGGTCAATGACCGCCGTGTCCGGGGAATACAAAGCATTCCCGACGGTTCTGGCGTGAGGCTCGATGGTGCTGAGCCCTTTTTCGTCGACCATTTCCACGCGCACATCATTCGCCTTCGCCCGCGTCAGAAGGTCCTCGAGGACCGGCAGCTGCTCCTCCCGGGTCGTGACAATGACTTTCCCGATACGGCTGTGAGGCAGCTTTTTTTCTTCGGCGTAGTCCCAAAGACGCCTGGCCCCGGAAACGCAAAGACGCGCCTTGAGCGATCCGGGAGTATAGTAGATCCCCGCGTGGATCACACCGCTATTGCGCCCGCTCGCGTGCATCCCGAGCGTCGCTTCCTTTTCCAGGACCGCAACGCTCCCCATGTGCCGGCGCGCGATCTCCAGAGCGACGGTCAATCCCACGATCCCGCCGCCCACGATCAAAAAATCATAATTTTTCATGTTTTCTTTGACCTCTGGGATCTTTGTGGAAACGCTTCCCGGCCGGCGTCCAGCAACCATTTCCAACCCCCGGGGTCGGATCAGGAACCAAGGTCCACACTCGGGACTGAATAAGTCTACTTTCCGGGCACTTCAAACACATAGTACGTCTTACCGACGCGGTAGGCAGGCATTTTTCCACAGAACCAGGAATCCGGCGTTTTCTGTAATGCGGCATAAGCAACGATCCCTAAAGCGTAATAACCGGGAGCGGGCGACTGAAACTCCTCCTCCGTCATCGGGGCCCAGGAGATCTTGTAGAAATCGTAAATATCCGCGTTCATCGCCTCGCCAACGATCTTGATGAACGGAATTTTCCTGTCACGGACGAACTCCGCAAGACGTCTGTTGTCCTGTCCCCAATCAAGACTCGAACCCGCAACAAGCCGGGCTCCGTGATCGGATCCCCCGACCGCTTCGTTGAAATACGAGAGATAATGAGGCGCCGTCAAAAAAGTCCGACCGGCAAACAAAATTATGGCGGCTGCAAGAACGGCCATGAAGGTCTTCTTCATCACCCCGGGCTTCATGTTCGCGAGCGCAACGGCCGGAAATCCCCCCAATAAGAACAAAAAAGGATAGACAGGCAGAATATGCCGCACCCCGATATTGATCCCGTTAAAAACCGCGATCCCCAGGAATATGGCCGGCGGTAGGATCACAAGGGACTTGAAAAGGAGCGACCTCCGCGAAAAAACAAGCTGGAGAAGTCCGAGTCCGGCCAGGCCCAAAGGCAGGAGCGGCATTTTCACGGCGAGCGTGCCGAAGAAATACCGCCAATCGCAGGTGACAAAAGAACCCTCAACGCAGGCGCGATGCCCCCCCATCGAATGCGACAGAACGATCCCCAGCGGCTTGACAAAATTCCCGAACCCGATAAAGCGATAACACTTGTAGGCGAAATCGGTGTAATCGAGAATGATCGTGAGCCCGGCAAAAAGCCACACGATCAAAAAAAGTTTGACGAGATGGATCACGGGGTTCTTACTGAAAAACTTCAGCAGCACGAGAGACAAAACCGCGGCGACGGCGTTCCAAAGCAGGAAGACCATCGAAACCTCAACCCCGTATTTTTTCTTCAGCTTCACCGCAAAGAAAAAAGACAGCGCCGCGCAAACAATGAGAAACCCCTTAAGGATCATCGCGCCGTAGCGCCGGAGGAACTTTTTTTGATCCCGCAGGCAAAGGTACGCCGCCAGCAGAAAAAGAGGCCCCAGCGTGACCATCGCCTGTTTTTGACCGAGGGCATTCACGATCAGATAAAGCGAAAGCACTCCCAGCATGAGGTCGGCCTTTTCCGGCAGGGGCCCGACCGTCCGGGATGGCTTTTGGGTCGCGTAAAAAAGAATGAACAGGAGCGTCGTGATGGGAAAAAGGGCCAATCCGCTGATCTTGGTGACAAAAGTCAACCCGCACAAAATCCCGGCGAACACAGCACGGCTCGCGGAAGGCTGGTCAAAAAAACGTTTCAGCGCAAAGACGGAGAAAAAAAAGAACGCCGCCAAACCGAGGTCTGTCGTATACAGGCTGCCGTGGGCGAGAATGTCCGGCGAAAAACAATAAAGGGTCAGGGACAATAGGGCCCCCCATACCCCGAAAAGCTCCCCGGCAAAAAGAAAAAGCATGAGACCCAGTAATACCGTCAGGCCGACGACCGGCAGACGTTCGAGAAAAAGGATACGCTGAGGGTCATTCCCCATTTTATAAAGGAACCGCGC
The DNA here is from genome assembly GCA_903819565.1 of Candidatus Omnitrophota bacterium. Taxonomy (GTDB): domain Bacteria; phylum Omnitrophota; class Omnitrophia; order Omnitrophales; family Aquincolibacteriaceae; genus Pegaeibacterium. The sequence goes on from CAIJDY010000129.1 coordinate 17,036, forward strand.
CCCGTTCTTCGAGAGATCGAGCCGGTCGGTGCCGGGGACGTACAGAGGATCCCGGATCGGATATCGCGGCTGAAGGACAAGCAAAGGAAGCGCACCTAGCTGCATGATGAGCGGTGGGTGCTCTCCGAGAAACTCATAGTTATTGTAACGAACGATGGGATAACCGCTGGCGCTGAAAAAGGTCTCGTCGGTTGTCTGGCCGGTCGTCGCAGCGGAATAGACCCCCTGCACACCCACCGCCAGCAGCAGCGCAACAACGACCCACCAGTACTTAGAGATTTTCAACAAATCCGCACAGCTCCGGTTTAAATCTTTTTGCGTAAAAACCACTGCCGGACCAAGGCGATCACCCCATCCGAAATGTGGATGCTATAAAAAAAATAGGCCATGCCGATCAACATCAAAGGCTCCAAAGGAAACCGATATTTGCGGTCCGGATAAATGACCATATGTTCCGCGAACCAGAACAAAAAGCACGCCCCCAGGACCAGGAGACAACCCCTCGTAAGGGGCGTGAGGGTCTTCCACCGCCGGATAAGCATGATGCAGGCGAAGAGCCACGCGAAGAACAGGATGTAGTAGAACATGAATGCGTATTCTTCCAGAAGCTTCCGTGTTTTGGGCGGCAACGGGCGTGAAGGCGTTTCATGACAAATTCATGGGCAAATTCAGCGAGGCGATCGTGGCGCCGGTGGAAAAAGATCTCGGGCTTAATCTCGATGATTTCACGA
>CAIJDY010000130.1 GCA_903819565.1 Candidatus Omnitrophota bacterium
AAGAATCGTGGGAAGGATCTTCGCCACGACTTCCCCCGCCACCCGGAGCTTCGCTCCCAGACTGCTTGTATCGATCACGGAAACCTGAGGGATCACGGGTGCCTCATAAGTCCGGACTTCCGAGCGCGCCACATCATCACTGGAAGATTCATTCAGCAAAATACCCGGATGCAACGCCTCGTCGATTGCATTGTAGAAGTCCTCTTCTCCCCCACGGTCGAACCAATAAATCAGCGACGCGGCACTTTGAACGCGCTCGAATCGCGACCGGACTTTCGCCACATCCTCGCCGTCTTCTTGAAGCATTAAATTCTCGGCTTGCCGGATGTACTCGGCGGCGTCTTTCAAACGCGCTTCCGAGCGAGCAGCGATTCCGGACGCGGGACTCGCGGACGGCCGGTGATGAATGACATATTTCTGGAAAAGGGCATAGGCCCCCGGAGTCTCGTCGCTCGCGAACATGGCGTGGAAGCTATCGACGTCAGCAGGATCCCCCTGCCGCTCCAGCGTGTCCGCGATACCGCGGAACATCGCGACAACGGGAAACAGCTCTTTGTCCCCCGCGAGGTCGACCTGATAGAAATCAGCGGCCTCCCGAAGCTCCGCAACTTTTAGCTGCCATTCCGCAGAAAGACGGACTTCAGAACGCCCGGCGGAAACTGGCTTTTGTAGACGGGCCTCCGAGCGTTTATAGCCGCCGTAGGTTACATGAATACTAACGTTAAAGTTTCTTGCTCCGGCTCTGGTAAGATTAAAACCTTGAAAACCCACCGTTTCAAGGTTCCCGATCTCCGCAAACGGAATCTCCCAAATCCTTCCCTCGTTCGACGTAATCGGACTCAGTTCAAAATCACCGGAGAAATTATGCGCATAGCCAGCTTTGAGGAATTGTATCCCGACACGGTCACCTGGAACTCGTCCGTAAATTTCGAGACGTAACCCATCAAATAAGCTCGTATCAACAGGCTTTTAAAATTGAATGGGAGTCCAACCCCCTCCATCCGAATCTCTCGTAATAAAATCAGCGGAATAAACCCCTATTTCTCCGGGAAAAGTGACGATATCATCAGACGCACTCCCATACATTGGCTCCAAAGAATACCCATACTTCGTTCCCAGTCCTTTTGTTTCGACCGTGAAGACCGTCCCCTCCTCACTTATGAAACTAATTTGGAGCATCGGCGCCATAAAATCCGACAAATCGAACGTGTAGTTTTGCTTTCCGGCGGCGAGCTTCACTGAAAAGATTTTCTTCGCCCCGCTATAATCCCCTTCGATCCCTGAAGCCTTCTGGAACTCCACTTTCATCACTTTCCCCGGCGTCCCGTTTAGTGCTAACGTAACGCTCTGCCCTATATGAACACCCTCCGAATTCCAGGAAATGGTAGGGGGATTACCACTGGCATCGGTCATCGCCTTAAAGTTCGTATTGCTGATTGATCGAATCGCGTAATACACTAAAGGCTCACCCGGCAGTTGCGTAATAGCCGCCTGGTCATAAGGTGCGCCTTCCACAACAAAAACGGGTTCAAATTCTTCCTTGCGGCATGACGCGAAACCAAATAATCCTGCCGCCGCGGTCGCGAGGAAAGCCTTCTTCACGAAAGTTCTCCGCGAAATGCCCGATTGTTTTATCTCCGTGCGGACCTGCCCGTCGGAAGCCTGCTGTAGACGGGTTTCAGAAGGGCCGGCGGCTGCCCGATCAAGAGCGAAAGTCGCAGCCTTTTGAACATTCGTATTCTTGTCGTGATCACGGGCATCTTCAAGCGCGGCCAATGCATCGGGACTGCCGATCTTGCCGAGCGCCTCAAGGATCTCGATCTGATGGTTGGAACTTTTCAACTTGAAAGCCTTGACCAGATCAGGAACTGCCTGAGGATCTCCTATCTCGCCAAGAGAGAAAACACACGCGGACCATAGCAAACCGTCCCCGTTCGTCATCGCTTTGAGCAATGCCGGCACGGCACGCCGATCTTTGAGCTTGCCGAGCGCGATCGCGGCGCCTCTGCGGGCGTCATTATTCCGGTTATTGTTGAGGACATCGATCAGGTAAGGAACAGCCTCAAGATCATTCATCTCGCCGAGAGTCATGGCGGCGGCATAAACGCGATCCCCCGCGGCCGCGCCGAACAAAAAGTCCCACCACTTGGGCTGGAGGTCCGACATCGCCTTATGGAATGCTTTTTCGTCGGCGGCGGTACGAACTTCCGAGCGGGCCGAGGAAACGATTGTGACATTCTTCAACGCGGCCGCCTTCACCGGATTGATGATGTAATAGACCTCCGGATTCTTCTCATCCATGGAACGGCTTTCTTGCCATGACTCGCCGTGTCCCAGGTCAAAGATCACATTCTCCATGCCGGCGGGACCTATAAAGATCTCAGACCCGAACCCTGCATCAATTTTTCCCATCCCGCTCATCTCGTAATAGCGCGGGTGAATGATACGGCTCACGCCCGAAAGTTTGGTCCCTTTCAGCCAGCGCTCGCGGATGTCCCACTTCTGCCGCATCATGTCCTTCAGTCCGGCCACGAGATAAACCGCGTCCGCATGCCCATTCGCTTCGATCATGACCGCCAGCTGGTCCGGGATCGCGTTATCACTCTTAGGCCACAACGGGATGACATGAGACGCCCCGGCGCCCAATGCGATCGTTTCGCGGCCACGCGGCGGTACCATTTCAAAACCTTTCATCGGCACGCCCTTATCGTCCAGCGCGTAGACCGTCACTTTTTTCACCCCGAGATCATTTCCCGAGTTGTTATTGAGCCAGAATGCGAAGGACGGCCCCATGATCGCGCCATTGGCGGATGTGGAGGCGTTGGCTTCGGTGGCTTCAAGCTCAAGACCGGGAAGCGCCGGGCAGACCATGGGCTTCTTGTAATCGGCGGCGACAAAGGCCTTGCCTTGCCACGCCGCCGGATAAAAAACGGGAATGGACGGGACCGTCGCGACGGTCTTGGGCTGAACGGGTGCGGCCGCCTCAGGCGCGGCCTTCTTGTTTTGCCCCTGCTCGCCACATCCCAGCAGAAAACCCAGCGAAAACACGCCGGCCAGTCCGGGCATCATCGAAATAAACCGGCGCCGGGAAAGACCCTGCTCCGCGCGAATTTCCGAGCGGATGCTAATAAACCGCTCAAGACTTATGGCATACGCCAGTTCCTTTTCCTCCTGGTAACTAAGCAGTGTCTTCGGGCGATCTTGCCAGCCCTGCCACGTCGTTCTCTCGTCAAATAAAGGCATCACTAGAGAACGTCTCAGCGCGTCCGTGTGCTCGCTAAAGTCTGTGCTTCCGATGATCTTGTCAAGTTCCCTTGTTCCGATCCGCCGGAGGATCGCTTCCGCCATGGCTTCACGCGCCGCTCCCAAAGCAACAGAAGCCTCGTCCCTCGCCTGCTTTTCGGAAGAAAGGATCTGCCTGCCGTTAAAAGAGTCCGCACGTTTGTACGCCGCGAGATAGATTATCGCGGCTTCAAGAACGGTTTTATCGCCCGCCAGGTCCCGAACGCGCGAACTGACGACCCGCGCTTCACGGTTGGGATCGAGGATCTGCTGCGCCTCGGCGGCCTTCCGGTCGAGCCACGCTTGTGCAGCCTTCAAAATCAATTCCGACCGTTCCTGCGTCGCTGCGGCACCCCGTCCGTCATCCGACCAGCCCAAATAGTATCCGGGCAGCGCGCCGCGGGAAATATCCGTTTTATGATTGATCCAGGCGACAATTCCCCAGCCCGGGAATTGCTTTTGGAGTGCGGCTTCCAGATCAAGCCACAAAAGATAGGTCTGACTTGTCTGACTGTTGCTTGCATAATTAAAACGAAGAGCCGTGAGGCGGCTCAGCCGGACCATTTGATACCCCGGTACCGATCGATTCATTCGATCCCTGCTGTTTTCCATATTCTCTACAACCAGATCTTTTTTGAGGGCGTTGATCACGGCCAGAACAGACCGCGGACTGACCCGCTCGCTCCCGTAGATCGTCATCATTTTTTCCGATCTTGCTTCCGAGCGTGCGGCCGGCGCCTCCGAGTCTTCAAACACAGACTGCAGGACACGGACGCCTTCTTCAGACAGGGAATATTTCTGTTTCTTTTCCGAGATCGCCGCGGCCACTTCTTCCGGCGTCAGAGCCGCTTTACTCACAAGCGGTTTCAACTCTTCCAAAGCCGTCCGGAGTTTCGTCAAATACGCCGGCACGCGGGAAAGGACCAGATTGAAGACCTCTTCCCTATAAGCAGCCTTCTTTTCCTGGACTAATCGCGTAACTTCGGCTTGGTGGGCGATATCTTGTTCCTCGAGCAACCGGGTCTTTTCATTTTGGTAGGCAGCATTTTTCTCGCGGATCAGACGATCGATTTCTTCCTTGTGAGCGGCATCCTTTTTCTGAAGAAGTTGCGCAATTTCAGCCTGGTGCGCCGTCTCGTTCGCCTGAACCAAACCGGAGACCTCACCGCGATAGGCTTCCTCTTTCCGCAGCAAGGCTTCGCTCACAGACACATTCACACCCGTCAGGACCTCTTCGCTTCGTTCTTCGAGCCATTGCGCTAACGCTTCCATTTCCGTTTTACGCCATTCCTTTTTTACGGCGATCTTCTTTTCATCGCCTTGGATCTCGGGCCAAGCGGCTCTTTCCGCATTGATCGCGAGATCATCGCGCATGACGGCGTAATTCTCAAAAGGGATCTTCTGACCCTCAAACAGGTCCATCCCCGTTAACGGGATCGCTCCCGAATACATGATCAGTTTCCGGCGAAGGACCGTAGCGCCCTTAAAATCCGCGCCTTGGGCGGCCCGCTTCAGCGTTTCAAGACCGACCACTTCAAGCGAGGTCGCAAGACCCGGAATGACCGGCCGGGAACCCGCCGTTAATTTGTCGGATGTGATCCTCTCAAGCGATCGCTCACCCTCCACGATCACGATCAGGTCCAGATCGTTCGGGTTACTGACCCACGGATAACTTCCCGCCAGACTTATCGAAACCAGCGGGTTCTCATTGGAAATGATCTTGTTCTCAGACAGCATGAGAACTACAGCCGCGATACGGCTCCTGACAGCCCCGATCCTTTCCGTAACCTGGTGCCGATAACTTTGTTTGTCCTTGCCTGAAAAAAAGCGCCACAACCAATTCCTTGCAGTCATGGCCGTCATCGCGGCGCGGGTGGAAATGAGATTCATCCCGTCATAAGAAGCGTCAATTGCTGGCGTTTTAAAATCCCACGACAACATGTCCGGAATATAAGGTTCCGGTAATTCTCGGACAACCGGTTTCGTCTCTGCCTTTTGGGGCGTGACAGGCGCCGTAACCTCCTCTGTCTTCACTTCCGCTGACTCGGACACTTTTACATCGGAAGTTTCCGCTTCGTTCGAAACCGCGGCAGAAGTTGCGACAGCTTTGGCTCCGCCAATCGTGACTTTCAAATCGGCGTAGCTATCAACGACCGTATCATAGGTGGGATAGTATTGATCGTCATTTCGCGACTCCTCATGTGTTATTTCCGGCGTTTCCACATAGGTCGCTTCCGTATCGTAGCCCTTTAAGAAATTTGAACGAATAGTGTCGATATCTGTTTCCATCAGACGATTGTGCGTAACCCCATAACTGGACGCCGAAACCCACTTAAGATAGCGTTCCAATGACGCCAGCCTCGGATCATTGAGGTGGAGCAGTACCCGTGCAATAGAACTCTCCGAAACATTGAAATAGCCCAGCAAATAAGGAACGGCCTCCGCACCGAACTTCGCGGCATCGTCCCATCGCTGGAGCGCTGTGAAGAGCTGAATCGACTCCGTATTGTTGGCAGGCTTCCAACCCATTTCATTTAATGCCGAAGCCGCGCGGGAACGCACCGAAACGTTTTTGTTAACAAGATCCCCCAGGAGCAAAGGAACCGCCGTCATCGCTTGGGAACTTCGTTTCGGATCGGTCCCGAGCTTCAAAAGCACAAAGATCTCGGCCGCATAGTCTCTTACGGTTTCATCAGGGTCCTTCAAAGCCGCAATAGCGGCCTCTGCGGACCGCGGGTCTTTGTAATAAAGAAGCGCTCTGGCCACCTGCGCACGGGCATTGGCGTCCGCATGGGTCATGAGAATTTCATTCAGCGCCGGAACAACCGCTGCGCCGTTACATGCAATGAGAATCGATGCAGCAGCTTCCCAGAGGCTATGGATTTCAATGGGGTTTTTCAGAACTACGATGGCGGCCTCTGCGGACCGCGGGTCTTTGTAATAAAGAAGCGCTCTGGCCGCCTGCGCACGGGCATTGACGTCCGAATGAGCCATGAAGACCTCATTCAGCGCCGGCACAACCGACGCGTCATTACGTTCCATGAGAACTGATACGGCAGCTGCTCGGATACTATTATTCGTTCCCCGAACCACTTCCAGCAATGCCGGAGCAACCCACGCCTTGTTAGATTCTTTCAGGATCTGTTGGGCACGGCGATTGTTAAGTGCCGCGATCAATTGATCTTGGGACCATTTATGGTTAGGGCCGGAAAGGTATTGTTTTAGAGTCCGGATCAATGCCGTTCCGTAGATTCCGGCCGCAATGACCGCAGAGATCGCGGCGAAATTGGCCGCCAGTACCAGAATCGGGACAAGCGACAACCAATCCTGTTTTGACATGTTGCCAATAAGCACAATCGGCAGGATAAGTATTGAACACACTGAGATCCAGAATGCCACAACCGCGGAACCCCAAAATGGAAACCACAAAACTTTCATCACTCCGTAGAACTTCTCCCAAGCCGATTCTTTTGCAGAGGCCCAGTCCTCTTGAAATGATGGGAAGCGAAAGTATTGATGCCTCACATAGAAGGCGATGATAGCCCCGATCCCCAACACCGTCGCGATGACGGGAAGGGCATCCAGCCATGGGATTTGAGCAACCCAGATCTGCTCTCCTACAAAATTCCACGCGGCATGGAAAAATCCTCCGACCGAACGCACTTCCGAGCGGCCGGCGGTGCCATGATCAAGCGCGTACGCCGCGGCTTTTTGGACATTCGTGTTCTTGTCGTTGTCACGGGCATCTTCAAGCGCGGCCAACGCGTCAGGACCGCCGATCTTGCCGAGCGCCTCAATGATCTCGATCTGATGATTGGAACTTTTTACCTTGAAAGCTTCGACCAGCGCGGGCACAGCTTGCGCGTCGCCGATCTCACCGAGCGAGAAGACAGACGCGGCCCAAAGCAACCCGTCGCCGTTCGTCATGGCGGCGAGCAACGCGGGCACAGCACTCGCGTCCTTGAACTTCCCGAGCGCGATCGCGGCGCCCCTGCGGGCGTCATTATTACGGTTCTTATTGAGAACGTCGATCAGCGCCGGAACAGCTCGCGCGTCGCCGATCTCCTTGAGTGTTTGGGAGGCGTTATAGATGCGATCCCCCGCAGCAGCGCCGAGCGCGAAATCCCACCACTTGGTCTGAAGGTCCGCCATCGCTTTCTGGAATTGTTTTTCGTCAGCGGCCACACGGACTTCCGAGCGGGATTCTCCGTTGATCATTTTCAATGCCCAACCGGCGTAAAAATTGACGCGCGCATCCCCCAATGCTTTTTCAAGGGAAGGAACCGCCCGCTTGTCCCCGATCTGTCCGAGAGCCATCACGATCGATTGCCGGATCGATACATCAAGCGTCTCATCCTCCAGCATCTTCATCAATTCACCCACGACTTCTGTTGCCTTTAAGCCGCTCAGAAAATTAACCGCCATGATCCGTTCGCCATCTTCATAACTCGAGGATTGCAGAACCCCCATCGCTCTCGCTATCTTCTGCTGCCGGGCGATATTTTCGGGCCTATTCGCCGCTGGGATTTTACTCGACTGCTTCCGCGTATCTTTTTTGAACTGAAAGAAAACCACAACCGCACCTATGCCGACAAAAGCGATTGTGGCGACAGGGTGACTTTCGAAGAAAGCGGTCACGCGGTTGAACCAGTCGGGAGCGTTATTGCCCGCAAGTCCCAACGCAAGAGGAAGCGGCAAAAATCCGTGCCACCTAGGATCAGAAATTTGGATTCCATTATCGCTGCCGTAATCTTCGCCCGAACTGCTCGTTTCATCTGACGCGCTCGGCAAGGAATCAATATACGCCCGCCTCTCTTTTGCCCGCATTTCCCTATAAGCACTCAATGCGGAAGAAGCACTAGGATCACCGATCATCTCCAACGCATCGGCAGCAGCATCTCCAACAGGTCTGAAACTATCCTTCAAAACCTCCATCAACGCCGGCACAGCGCTAACATTCTTAAGTTCCCCAAGTGCTGTAGCTGCGGCGGCGCGAACGGACGGTTCAGCATCTGCCAGCACCGTTATCAAGGTGGGTACAGCGCTGGCATCCTTGAGATCCCCAAGCGCTTTGGCTGCGGCTGCACGAACATCCTGATACTTGCTGTTCAGTTCCTTGCCAAGTTCGGGCAGCACCTTTAGATCGAGAAGCGGAGTTCCGTCTAGTTATTTAGATTTACAGCTTAACTACTTCACTGATTATAATAGTGTTCTTTCATATTATAAATCCGGAACGATTGTCGATGCAGCGCGTCAATATTTCA
>CAIJDY010000131.1 GCA_903819565.1 Candidatus Omnitrophota bacterium
CTATGCCGATGCCGTTGTCGCGCACGAAGAACACCGTCTCCTCGCCCTGCGTCTTAAAGCCGATCTCCACGCGCGGGTGGGGCTGCTCGCCCATGAACTTGACCGCGTTGTCCACCAGATTCAAGAAGACCTCCACCAGGCGCGTTCGGTCGCCGAAGAGGGTGGCCGGCTCCTGGGCGAGCACGACCTCCACGCCCCGCTCCGAGATGCGGCCCGCCGCCAGGCGCAGGGCCTCCTGCGCGACATCCTGAAGCAAGACCCGCACCGGCGCATTCATCATGCGGCCGACGCGGGCGAGGTTGAGCAACTCATCGAGCAAGCGGCTCATTTTGTCCGTCGCCCCGTGGATGTATCCCAGGTCCTTGGCCACGCCGTCGGCGTTCTGCGATTTCATATCCTGCTCAAGATAGCCCAGGAATGTCTTGACGGTCACCAGCGGGCTTTTGAGGTCGTGCGAGACGGCATAGGTGAAGCGGGTCAGCTCGTCGGTGCGCTCGCGCAATTGCTGCTCGCTCGCCTTGCGCTCGGTGATGTCGCGGAAATACCAGATTCTGCCGTTAAATTTTCCGTCGACGCCTAGTAAAGGCGCGGAGTATCTATCGAAGCATCTTCCATCTATGAATTCTATTTCGTCCCGGCTTTTTTCATCTTTGTGCTCATAAAGATACGCGACTTTGCGGCCGAACTCCTCCGGATTCTTTAACTGTTTTGAAACGCATTCCAACATCCTTTTATCATCTTTCTCGTCCAGGACCTGACGAGGGATCTTCCACATTTCACCAAAATGTGTATTGAAAAGAAGGGAATGACCTTCGTTGTCCACGGCCAATATGCCGTCAATGGATGTTTCCGACTGGGCTTGCAGGAGCATACTCTTAAATGAGACTTCAGCCTCCACCTGCTTGCGTTCGGTGATATTTTCATGTACAAAAACGAATCTTCCGCGGCTGCTGCCTTCGCCTTTCAAGGGAAAACAAATCACATGCACCCAGATAGGATTGTCCGGGAACTCAGGAAAAACATCATGTATATTGTAAGGCGAATCGGGGAAGCTCACAACCTCGCCTTTTTTAAGAAGCAGGATCAATTTCTCTAATTCTTGGCTTCTATGCGAAAGATCTGCGAAAATCGAAAAGTCCGCGGGGGGAACGGCGCCAAAAAGCAAGGTGTGCGCGGGATTTGTTTTAAGCGTGAAACCTTCCTCATCTACGATTTGAATCGACATTGGATTTTTTTCGATGATGTCCTTCAGCATCCTCTCCGTCTGATGGCTCTCGGTGATGTCGCTCACGCTCCCGATGCGCGACAGGAGATTTCCGGCCGCATCTCGCATGACGGAGAACCGATCCCGAAACCAACGATAATAGCCATCTTTATGCTTGAAACGATATTCCACGGTATATGCCGTGGCGGCAGAGTCGGACATAGACGCGGCAATCACGCGTTCAACTTCAGCCCGGTCTTCGGGATGCATGAAATTTAAAATGGTTTCCGTGGGCAAGGTTTTCATCTCATCCGGGGTATAGCCGGAAAGCAGGGCAAAAACGGGGCTGAAATAATCATACTCATTGGTTCGTAAATTGCGTTTGTAAGATGCGTCCAGGGAATTTTCCAGCACTTCGCGCAAGCGCCCCTCGCTCTCCTGTAACGCATACTCCGCCAACTTGCGTTTGGTGATGTCTCTGGCCGTGCCCTCGAAACCAACCACCGTGCCGGCTTCATCCCTAAGTGGAACAGCGCTTGATGTGTGCCAGCGCCACTTCCCATCGATGTGCCGCACGCGGTACTCGACGCCCTCTTGCCGCTCTCCCGTCTTGACCACTTTTTGCAGCCATACCAGACAAGCCGGGATATCATCCGGATGGACGAATTTCTGGAAGGACTGTCCGACAACCTCGGTTGTCGGGTGCCCCAGAAGCGCGGTCCAGGCAGGGGAGACGAAAGTGAACGCCCCATCCGCGGTGAGCATATAGATGATGTCGTGGCTGTTTTCGATCAGGAGGCGGTGCTTTTCCTCGCTCTCCCGCAGGGCGTCCTCCGTTCGTTTGCGCGCGGTGATGTCGGTATGCAGGCCGACGAGTCCGATGATGCGGCCGTCCTTGCCCTGGATGGGGTAGGCTCTCAGGAGGATATCCAGGATCGTCCTGTCTTTCTTGAACATTTGCACTTCGCCCTGCCACTTTTCTCCGGCCATGATCGTGTCGAAGACTCGTTTTCCGGTCGTTTGGTCAACATATATGGCCGCGGGTGGACAATCTCCAATATCGCCGAACAAGCGTTCGAAAGCTTCATTTTGATAATAATGCTTCCCTTCGGGCGTTGACATGCCGACGGCGTCGGAGAAATGTTCCACCGAATCCTTGAATAAGCGCAACACTTCTTCCGCTTGTTTGCGCGTGGTGATGTCTTTTATGGAGATGACGATTCGGGCTTCTTCTTCTTCTTCTTCTTCTTCTTCTGCAAAAAGGATTCTTGCCGTGTCCAATTCAAGAACCAATTCCTCGAGCTCCTCAGTGGTTTCCATTGGTTCCGCCTCCCAGCACGTTCGCCATCGGCAACACTCCAAAACAAGCTTTAAAGTTCAACAATAGCCGTTTTTCGCAATCCCGGTAATTATCCGTCGGGAAATATCTGACATTGACGCCGGATTCGCCAATGATCGGACGCAACGCGGTGTTTTTGATCTGTCCGCTTGTGTAATGCATCAGACGCTTGCGCAAGCATTTGGTCGTCCCTAGATAGGCTGTCATTCCCCGGACGCTTATCTCATAGACGCCGGGAATCTCGGGGATCCGGGGGATATTCGCTTTGTTTAATGGGAAATAACCGCTAAATCGAGCCTTGCCTTCATATCCGCTTCCGTTTCGCTCGGCATGGTTGGGAATATGCAGCAGGCCGCGGGCATAACATGCCGTTCTGATGCTAACGGAGATCCCCTTTCTCGATAAGCGCTCACGCAGTTCGCGATCGTTCAGGGACTTTTTGGACTGATTTACCATTTCTCTGATAACAAACGAACAAAACCGCCGTTTGGAAACGAACAGACTGCGTAAAGCCATGTTGCGGCCTTTTGGCGTCTTCACTCGGATGGCAGAAAGCAGTCTAGACAGCCGCGAAACATCGAGATGCCGCGAGGGGTTCTTTGCCAAAAACCGGCTCAAGCTCAGCGGCCTTAAATCCGCCTCCTGTTCGGTCAGCCAATATTGTTTTTGGTGCCGCAATAATCTCCGCAGAACATGCCGCGAGAAGCGGTTGCGGGTATTTATCCAGCGAAGGGAACATGTCGTCCGCAGGCCGGCGCCGGCCGGAACCGGATAGTTGCCCGCGAAGCAAGGATCGGCAATTTCGATTGTCGGGTTGCGACCGGAAATTTTGACACTAGCGTAAACCATCTCCCCGGCTTGAGCGGCCGCAATGCCACGCGCGGAGGCGATGTATTCCCGGTATTTTGCCATCGGCATAGACAGCACTTTGGAAAATATTATCCTGCCGATTTTTTCTTCGGCTTTATTTTCCGATTTCACGCTTCCTTGGGATGCGTATCTCTTTTAAATTATTGTCCCGCAGGCCGGCCTTGATTTTGTCCATAATAAGGTTTCCCAATTCATCTTCAGTAAAACCTAAACGCTTGGCATGGCCGCTCACCAGCTCCCGGAACGCTTGGTTCTGGCGAAGGATGTCCATCTTCTGGGACAAAACCAGCACGCCTTCCGGGATGAACCGGAAA
>CAIJDY010000132.1 GCA_903819565.1 Candidatus Omnitrophota bacterium
ACGTTCTTTTTCCAATTGGCGAGGCTTCCGCTTTTATATTCGATCTTGAGTTTCTGGCAAATGACCCTGTCGATCTGCTGCTCTTTCAGCATCAGGGGCACTTCGTAGATCGACGCCACATCGCGCGCCTCGATCACGGCTTCGGTCTCCACATTACAAAAAAGCGCGATCTTCGCCTTCATGGCCTGATCGATCCTTTTTTCGGTACGGCACATCAGGATGTCCGGCTGGATACCGATCTCGCGCAGGGTCCCGACGCTGTGCTGGGTCGGTTTCGTCTTGAGCTCCCCGGCGGCCTTGATGTAAGGAACGAGGGTCAAATGGATAAACAGGGAATTTTCGCGGCCGACCTCGTGGCGGAATTGACGCACGGCCTCCAGGAACGGCAGGGACTCAATGTCGCCGACCGTGCCGCCGATCTCGGTGATCACCACGTCGAGCCGTTTGTTCTTGTAGAGTTCGCGGATCCCTTCCTTGATCGCGTTCGTGATGTGCGGCACAACCTGGACCGTTCCGCCGAGATAGTCCCCGTGGCGCTCCCGCATGATCACGTTGTAATAGACCTGACCGCTCGTGAGATTGCTTTCGCGGCTGACCGTGCCGTGCGTGAACCGTTCATAATGCCCGAGGTCGAGGTCCGTTTCGGCACCGTCCTCGGTCACGTAAACTTCCCCGTGCTGGAAGGGGTTCATGGTCCCGGGATCCACATTGAGGTAAGGATCGAGTTTTTGAAGCGCGACCTTCAGACCTTTGGCTTCGAGGATCCGCGCGATCGAAGCCGCAGCGATCCCTTTTCCTAATGAAGAAACCACACCGCCCGTCACAAAAATATGTTTTGGCATAAAATTCCTTTGGGATTTTGGCTAAACCACCGGACCGCACCCTTGACAGGTCCGGAGCAAGCGCGATTCGACCTCTTTCAGGTCCTCTTCCGTGACCACGCTGATGAAATCGTATTTCGTTTCGATCACGCGAATGGAACGGCCCCTTTCGAGGATCCTGAGTTGCTCCAGTTTTTCGATACGTTCTAAAACTCCGGACTCCCACGCGACGAATTGTAGAAGAAAATCACGCCGGTACCCGTACACTCCCAGATGCTTCAAAAAGCTGAACCCGCAATCCTGTTTTCCCTGAAAGAACGGGACCGTCGCCCGTGAAAAATAAAGCGCGTCCCCTTCCGCGTCACAAACGACCTTGACGACATTGGGGTTCTCATACGACGCCTTGTCCGTCATCCGGACCGCGAACGTCAGGACTTCGGTCTTTGGAGAAGTCTCGAAGATCGAGACCATTTCGTCCAGTGCCGCCGGGTCCACCAGCGGCTGATCCCCCTGGATATTGATCACCCAGTCATGCTTGAACTGCCCCATCACTTCCGCAATCCGCGAAGTCCCGTTCGGATGGTCGGCCCGCGTCATGAAAGCCTTGCCGCCGAATCCTTCCACGCATTTTTGGATGCGCGCGTCATCGCAGGCGACCACAACGTCTTCGAGTTTTTTCGCCTTCTTCGCGCACTCCCAAACACGCTGGATCATGGGCTTGCCGGCGATCTCGCGAAGGATCTTCTCCGGAAGCCTTGTGGAGCCGAGCCGCGCGGGAATAACGCCTAGGGCTTTCTTCATGCTTTCCGGATCGCTTCTTTCAACTCGGCGGGAGCCACGGTCGCCGTTCCCAACTTGGCAACCACGATACCGGCCGCGAGGTTCGAAAGCTTTGCGGCTTCCTGCATCTTCGCGCCGGCCGCCATGGCAAGCGCCAACGTCGCGATCACGGTATCCCCGGCGCCGGAGACGTCGTAAACTTCGCGCGCCGCGGTCGGGACGCGGGTGATCTTTTTATTTTTTTCAAAAAGGGCCATCCCGTCTTCTCCCAGCGTGATCAGCACGGACTCCAGGGCCAATTTTTTCATGAGCCCCCAGCCCACCTGCTCCAGCGTCGGCGTCTTGTGTCCCATCCTGTGCGTTCTCTCATAGCCCACAAAGGCCTCGCTGCGGTTCGGGGTAATGCAGGTCACGCCATGATAATAAGTAAAATGTTTTTCTTTCGGATCGACCAGCACCGGTTTTTTGTATTTCTTGGCAAGCCGGACGACCTCCCGGAGCAAATGGGGCTGCATCACTCCTTTGCCGTAGTCCTCGAGGATCACGACGTGAACTTCCCGGATCCTTTCGTGGACGAACTTCAGGATCTTCTGGATCATCGCCGGCGAAACATCTTCCGTTTTTTCCCGGTCGAAACGCACGACTTGCTGGGAATGGGCGATCACGCGGGTCTTGAGGGACGTCGGACGGTCCGGGTCATAAATGATCCCGCCTGTTTCGATCCCCTGGCGGCGCATCGTTTTAAGCAGCATCCGCCCGTAAAGGTCACGGCCCAAAACACCGCAAGGATAAACACCGCCTTTGAGCGAACGGATGTTGTTCGCGACATTCAGCGATCCGCCGGGGATAAACGACTCGCGCTCGACATTTACCACAGGGACCGGCGCCTCGGGGGAGATCCGTTTGACGGTCCCCCAGACGAACTGATCCAGAATAAAGTCGCCAATGACGAGGATCCGGCATTTCCCGAAATTTTCGACGATCTCAAGAAAACGCTTCTTTTCAATACCGGTGAGGGGTAAGGCCTTATTCGTCATGTTCTTCTCTGGTTTTTCCTATGGGCATAAAGGAGGTATGTTAGCACCGTTTAACGGTAGTGTCAATTAAAGGAAAATAGCATAAGTCTTTTAACTATAATGGGTTGTAGATGTTATCAGCGAAGGTTGGGCGGAACGGGTTCGAGAGGCCGGGAATTGGCCTCTGGCCGACGGATTTCAGGGTTTCTTGGGACCGCTACAGGAAGAGCAATCCCCGGAGCAGCCGCCGGCGGGGGCATCCTTTTTGGCGCTATCCTTCTTGGCCGATTCTTTGTATCCCTTGGAGCGGTAATCGGTTTGGTAAAAACCGCTGCCCTTGAACAGGACCCCGGCCCCGCCATGGATGATGCGCCGCACCTTATTCTTCCCACAAGCGGGACATTTGCGGACAGGCTGGTCCATCATGGACTGGAACTTTTCGAACTCATGCCCGCATTGGTCGCATTCGTACCCGTAAGTCGGCACCTGATCTTCCTCCTTTGAAAGGGCGTATTATAGGGACCGGAAGCCTTCCTATCAACACGTTCTTTGGATCATTTTCTGTCACCCGAAATTACCCGCGAAGAACTTCCCGCTTCGGCCTATTAACTCATTAGCGGTCCCGCCCCGGCTCGTATTGCACCAGCGTCGCGCTCACGTCGCCCAACACCGGCACTTTCACTTTCATCACAAGCGGGATGCGCCGTTCATCCAGGCTCATCCATCCGCGGATCTTCCCGCGCCGCACAAAGAATCCCTCGAACATAACGATCGGCTCCACTTCCACGGAATGGAAGCTCCCGATGCCCGGAAGCGTCATTTCCTTCGTCCCGCGCGTCAAAACGTTCAGGTCCCAGTTCTTTTCGTCGGCGTTCACGGGGATCTCCACTTTGGAATCGGGCTTCACCTCCCGCGTCCGCAACCAGTATGCGCAGGAGATCTGGTCCTGGACATGCTGGGGAATGAACATCTCTTTACGGCTTTGGTCCTTGCGGGAAACAAATTGTCCGAGATGCTTCTCCTGGTCGTATTCCATGGATTCGTCGGTCCAGTAGCCGCCTTCATGGATCTTTTTTTCGTAGCGGAGGGAATGGAGCTGCTCGACGTCGACATAGCTGTGATGGGTGTCGCGCACCTTGTAGACCCAGTTCAGGATCCCCCGCGAACGGGCCTCGACGACAATGTGATAAGCGTCACGGCCGTTCACCTTGACGATCTCTTTGACCTCAGCCGTCGCGTCCCCGACCGGAAGGCCCAGATAGCTCACTTCAAAGGTCAGTTTTTCGCCGAGATAGAACTTTTTTGCCGGGGACCCGGAGACGGGATAAACCGTTTCCGCGGCCCGCGACAATGCCGGCAACGGCAGGCTCAGCAAAAGCACCCAGAACAGGATCCTTATTTTTGACACATCCTTCTCCCTTTCAATTCCGCAAGGCACCCTCGATACCGATGACGACCTTCTTGACGGGAAGCGGGGTCCCGG
>CAIJDY010000133.1 GCA_903819565.1 Candidatus Omnitrophota bacterium
CGGATACGCGTCTTTGGGACCTCAGCAAGCTTTTCTGCCCGCAAAAGACGACGCCCACTACGGTAGAATTTTATGACATCGCGGGGCTCGTTGCCGGCGCTTCCAAGGGGGAAGGTCTTGGGAATCAGTTCCTAGGGCACATCAAAGAGGTTGAGGCGATTCTTCATGTGGTGCGGTGTTTCGAAGATCCCAACATCGTTCACGTTTCCGGCAACATCGATCCGGAGCGCGACGTCGAGGTGATCGATACGGAGCTTTGCCTCAAAGATCTCGACACCATTAATACACGTTATGAAAAGACCGAGAAGCTCGCGAAAACGGGGGACAAGGATTCCAAGGAAAAGATGCCGGTCTACGAAAAGGTCAAGAAAGCGCTGGAAGCGGGGACGCCGCTGCGGCGCCTCGGTCTGACCGAGGAAGAAAAAAAGCTGGTGAAAGATATGGCCTTCATTACGCTCAAAACGGTGCTTTATTGCGCGAACGTCGCGGAGAAAGATCTTCCGGGCGGCGGGCCGTGGGTGGATGTCGTGCGTCGTATCGCGGCCAAAGAGAACGCTGAGGTCGTGGTAATCTCTGGAAAAGTCGAGTCCGAACTTATCGATCTAAGTGAAGATGATCAAAAAATTTTCCTCAAGGATCTCGGGCTCGAAGAGCCGGGACTGAATTCTCTGATCCAGCACGGTTATCGGGCCCTTCAGCTCATCACTTACTTTACAGCTGGCGAAAAAGAGGTCCGCGCCTGGACCGTGCGGAAAGGTTCAAAAGCGCCGCAGGCCGCGGGGGTGATCCATTCGGATTTTGAGCGCGGGTTCATCCGTGCCGAAGTGATGCGGTATGAAGATCTTCTGAAATACGGTTCCCAGGCCGCGGTGAAGGAAAAAGGCCTGTTGCGGATCGAGGGCAAGGAATACGAGACTCAGGACGGCGACGTCATGCTTTTCCGTTTTTCCGTATAATTCCAGCAAGCAACGGTTGATTCTGAAGACGTTGCCCATTCCCCGCTAAGCGAGTATAATCCACTTCCATGACGAGCCCTTTCTACGGCATTTACCGCGATCTCAAGGCCTGCTTTGAACGCGATCCGGCCGCCCGGACGCCGCTCGGGATCCTCGAGGTACTTCTCCTGTATCCGGGTTTTCATGCGATGCTTTTTTACCGTTTTGCTCACGTTCTGCAGGCCCTACGCATTCCTTTTTTCCCGCGTTTTATTTCCCAGCTCGCGAGGTTTTTGACCGGGGTGGAGATCCACCCGGGGGCGAAGATCGGGCCGGGTTTTTTTATCGACCACGGCATGGGGGTGGTGATTGGTGAAACGACCGAGATCGGCGAGAACGTCACGATCTATCAAGGAGTCACGCTCGGCGGCACCGGGAAAGAACGCGGCAAGCGCCACCCGACGCTCGGACACAATGTGGTGGTCGGCGTGGGCGCGAAGGTGCTCGGCAATATCCGGATTGGAAATCACGTCAAGATCGGCGGCGGCTCGGTGGTGATCCATTCGGTGCCCGATGACTGCACTGTCGTCGGTGTCCCGGCCGAGATCGTGCGCATTGAGGGAAAGCACGTCGAAGAGATCGATCTCGATCACGGTGACCTTCCGGACCCTGTCCGGGAGCTCAAGAATCGCGTTCGCAATCTCCAAAAAGAAGTCGAGGCCCTTGAGGCGTTCCATAAGGGACAAACCAACGCGCAAAGCGCCAAGCGCAACGGAAAAACCGATGCGTCATAGAACCCGTTATCCATTGAGCGTTAAGCCGTGACCCAATGAAAGGAACTCCGGAGAAGGTCATGAAAGCGAAGATCTACTCGGACGGCGGCGCGCGCGGAAATCCCGGGCCGGCGGCGATCGGCGTGCTGGTCTGCGATGAAAAAGGACACCGGCTCGGCGATCACGGGGAAGTGATCGGGGAAACCACCAATAACGTCGCGGAATATACGGCGGTGATCCGCGGTTTGACGCTTGCGGCGGAATTGGGCGTTCAGGAAGCGGACTATTTTTTAGACAGCGAACTGGTGGAACGCCAGCTTTCCGGGGTCTACAAGCTCAAGGCCGAACACCTCAAGCCTCTCTTCGCGCAAGTGAAAGAAAAAGAGAAGTCTTTTAAGCGGATCACCTATTTTCACGTGCCGCGCGAACATGAAAAGATCAAGTATGTGGACAGGCTTGTGAACCGGGCTCTGGACGGCGCCGGGCATTAACGTCGGAGCGGCCGGTGGACCGGACCGCGGCGCCGGTCCCCAGTATTTTTTATTCAGGCTTATTTTTGCGGTCGTTGTCGCCGTCAAGCCGTTCTTCTTTAAATGATATTCAATATTCCAGGAGGGAACATATGAAAATTTCTCTAACGCCTCTTACGCGTTCCGCGTTTCAGGCGGATCTTTTTGTGATCGGCTGCTTCAAGGGCATGAAAGATCTGAAGCCGCTCAGGAAAACGGACCCCGGTTTTATCGCGGCCGCGGAAGCGGCAATCGCCAAAAAACGTTTTGAGGGAAAAACGGGAGAGGTTTTCAGTTCTTACCAGACGGGATATCGTCAGGCGCCGGAAGCGGTGCTTCTCGGACTCGGCGAGAAGGACTCTTTCACTGTCGCGTCCTTGAGGAAAGCGGTCGGAAGCGTGATCGGCACGGCCAATGCCCGCAAAGCGTCAAAGGTCCGGGTCCTTTTCGATTCTTTTTTGACCGGAGCCATCAACCGGGAATCTGCCGCCAAAGTTTTTTCCGAAACTTCATTTTTAGCCGCTTACAAGTTCTCGCAATACAAGACGAGAACAAAAGATGATCCGCCGAAAGCGCTGGAGTCCGTGGAGTTGGTGACGGAAATAAAAGAAGGGCTTTCGGGGTTACGCTCCGCGCTGGCACATTCCGAAAAGATCGCGCAAGCGGTCATTTTGGCGCGCGACTTGAACAACGAGCCGGGGAACATCATGAATCCGCCGCGTCTTGCCCGGGAAGCCAAAAAGCTCGCGGCTGCGAAAAAACTCAAATGCCGAATCTTCGGCCTTGCGGAACTTAAAAGGATGGGCATGAACGGGATCTTGGCCGTGAACCAGGGAAGCCCGACGCCGCCGGCGCTGATTGTCCTGGAGTGCGGGCAAAAGTATAAAAAAAGGGGAACTGTCTGCCTGGTCGGAAAAGGCGTTACGTTCGATACGGGCGGAATTTCCATCAAGCCTTCCAAGAACATGGAAGAGATGAAATACGACAAGTCGGGAGCCGTGGCGGTGATCGCGACCATGGGGCTTCTGGCGGACCTGAAGCTTCCGGTCCACGTCGTTGGGCTTGCGCCGGCAGTGGAGAACAACGTGGCGAACGACCCCCAGCGGCCCGGGGACATCATCAAAATGTTCAACGGAAAAACGGTGGCCGTGATGAATACGGACGCCGAAGGCCGGCTGATCCTCGCCGATGCGTTGTCTTATTGTGAACGGTACAGGCCAGCGGCGATCATCGACGTTGCGACGCTGACGGGGATGTGCCATCACACTTTCGGGGACAAGACCTGCGGGATTCTCGGGAATAATCCGGAACTTATCGCGGCGGTTCAAAAAGCCGGGGAAAAGGTCGGAGAACGCTGTTGGGAGCTCCCGCTTTGGGACGAGTACGGCGATTGCATTAAGGGGAGCCAGTCCGATCTTCAGAACGTGGGCGACGGGTACGCCGGGACGATCACGGCGGCGATGTTCCTGAAGGAATTCGTGCCCGCAAAAACCCCGTGGGTCCATCTGGATATTGCGGGCGTTGGCAACTGCACGCAAAACCGCTTCGATTGTCAAAAAGGGGCGACGGGTTTCGGGGTTCGCCTCTTCACGGAATTCCTCTCGTACTGGAACGCGGGGGCTTTTCTAAAAAAGTAATCTGGGGTTTCATCCCGTTAGAGCTTTAGCTTTTTGGGCAATCTTGCGATTTTAATGTGGGTTTTTCCTTTCGAGAGGGCGGTGTTTCCCGGTCTGATTTAAAGCTCTAACGGGGTTAAGATTTTTCTCAAAGTACCGTTACTGTAGATGACACGGTAACATCAATCGAAGGAGAATAACACATGAGAAAAACCCTTTCTTGTCTGACGGCTTTTTTGCTGATTTTTGCTTCCATGACGACCTTGGCTTTTGCGGAGGGCGGTAAGGAGTTTGGAGCGTCCCTGCTGCTTCCCACGACGGGTCAAGCGATGAATGGCGAGATCGGCGCTACGAAGACGAAGATTATGGCCGGCATCGAAGTCGCGGCCGTGACGACCACGATCCTTTTGGCCACGCTGACCACCGGGGGTGTTTTCTGGGCGGGTCTCGGGCCCCTAATCGCGAATCACGCGTGGAGCGCCGCGGATGCCTACAAGACGGCTCGCAGCAATAAGAGCGACCCGTACATCCAGCAGCAGCTTTCTTCAGCGCAACGGACCTTGGATGTGTCCCGGCAGAATCGTTTCGCCCGGGAGTCGGATATCCGTCAGAGACTCTTGAAGGCCGGCGAACAGTCCTGATCTTTCATTTAGAAAAGGACAGGGAAGTCAGGGCTGCCCTGACCCGGCGTTCTTAACAATCGATCGAAAAAAGGCCTGATCGTCAAGATCAGGCCTTTTTGCTATCACAGGGGAACGCATGCCCAAAAACAATCACCCCAAGCTTCTTTTTTCGCAGCTCCGGATGGCGGCCGAGATCTGGAAAGGGATCGTCAAGGATCCCGTCCCGGCGGACCGCTGCCTTTCCCGTTATTTTTTCCTGAACCGCAAGAAAGTCGGTTCGCGTGACCGCCGGTTCCTCTCCGAAACGATCTATAGCGCCTTTCGTCACAAAAGCTTTCTGGAGGCCTGGATCGAGCGGGCGAAAGCGCGGCCGCTCGTGAGCGATGCCGAGAAGGCAGAGCGCTTTTGTCTTTTTGCGGCCGGAAAGGAGAATCTCGTTACGAAAGAGGAGTTCTGCGAAGCGCTGAAGCAAGGCGAAAAGATCTACGCGGCCCTCAAGGAGCACCTGATCCCGGAAGGAAGCGAGCCGAAGTCCAAAGAGGAAATCCTGGCGCTTCTCTATTCCTTCCCGCTGTGGCTCGTCTGCCGGTGGGTTCAAACGTTCGGGGTTCACGAGACGGAACAGTTACTTGGTTTTTTTCAGCAGCGGCCGTTGTTGGTGCTCCGTGCAAACACGCTGAAGATCAGCCGGAAGAGATTGGTGGACCTGTTCCGCCGCCTTGGCGTGGAGGCCAACTCGACGGTGCGCGCTCATTGCGGACTTGTCCTGCAGGAACGGCGCAATGTGTTTGACACGCCTGCTTTTCGCGACGGATGGTTCGAGGTACAGGACGAGGGAAGTCAGCTCATTTGCCAGAAAATGGATCCTAAGCCTGGAGAGAATCTCTGGGACGTTTGCGCCGGCGGGGGCGGGAAAAGCCTCGCGCTCGCGGCCATTATGGAAAACAAGGGCCGTATCGTGGCGACGGACCTCCGGGCCTACAAGCTGGAGGAACTGAAGAAAAGGGCCAAGCGTGCCGGCGTTTTCAATATTTTTCCTGCGGAACTCGAACGGATCGCGGAATTGAAGATCGCGAAGACGGGGTTTGACAAGATCCTCGTGGACGCGCCGTGTTCGGGTACCGGCACCCTGGGGCGGAATCCGGACGCCAAATGGAAACTGACGGAGCCCTGGTTCGAACAGCTGCAGCGGGAGCAGCTCGGGATCCTGGAAAAAGCTTTGCCTTACCTCGCAAAAAACGGCAAACTATATTACGCGACCTGCTCGTTGGAAGCCCTGGAGAACGAACAGGTCGTTGAGAAGTTCCTTTTGCTTCATTCGGAGCTCAAGATTGTCTCCTGCGGAGAAAAGGGCGAGAAGTTTTTTAAACTGTGGCCGCCGGAGACCGCCACGGACGGTTTTTTTCTTGCGGTTTTCGAAAAGGCGGAATAAGCGGCAGGATTTTGGCGGAATCATTTATTGGCGGCGAAGGTGAACGTTTTCTGATCTTGGGAAGAAAAAACACCGTGGTCGATTCAAACAACTAAGGGAGGCGGTTTAAGAAACGCTTCCCGTCTCTAACGGGGTGGGGCATGAAAAAGACAGCTTTTTTTGTAATGATTTTTTTGGCAATTTTTATACTGGGGATCGGGGCTCTTCGCGCCGCAGAGCCGACCAAGGAGCCGACAGCTATTAAACGGATCCTGGATGTCCAGGGCCGCGGGCTCGTAAATATCGGCACCTGCCTCGGAGAAATGGCCCGTGTTTTTCCAATCCAAAAAAAGGACCATCCCAAAGCTTGGCCGGCCACTTATTTTTTCTACGCTTTCGGGGACACGCTCCTGCGGCTCGGATCGGGGGTCAATGACGTCGCAATCCTTCCTTTTTATGTGAACGCCGTCAAAGACTCGACCCCCATCACGCAGCGGCTCGACCTTCCGGAATATGTCTGGACGAAAGAACAATAGAATCGCGGCATAACGGTTTTTCCAGCGGGTTTTTTATGGAAAACAAGAATATCGCGATCATTCTGGTGGCGCCCGAGAACGTGGACAATATCGGCGCTGTTGCCCGCGCCCTCAAGAACACCGGTTTTTCCGACCTCCGCTTAGTTCGGCCTCCGCTGAATTGGCGCGTTAAAGGAAAGAAGTTAGCCATGTCCGCCGTGGATGTACTGAAAAACGGCAAAGTTTTTCCTTCGCTCGAAAAGGCGGTTCACGACAGGAACCTTGTCATCGGAACCACGCGTCGCAACGGGACGTGGCGTGGTTTTTTCTCGCCCTTCCGAGAAATGATCTCCAAGGTTCGGCGAAGTGCCGGCGTGCTTAAGGTCGGGATCGTTTTCGGCTGTGAATCAAAAGGGCTCGCGAACGACGACATTGCCCTGTGCGATCGTTTGGTTACGATCCCCGCCAGCCCGCAGTATCCTTCGCTCAATTTGGCGCAAGCGGTCATGGTGACCTTGTTTTCTTTATCGGTATCCCCGGATGCCGCGCGGCAGGAACCGTCGGAAAGGTTCTTGGACAAAAAAGAAACGGCGGTCGTTCTGGATCATTTTGAGGAGGCTCTCAGGGCCCTCGGGTACCGACTGGGAGGCAACGATCTCCTGCCGCGAATCCTTGATACAATGAGGGGGCTTTTCAAAAGAGGAGGCTTGATAGAACCCGAGGCACAAATGATCAAGGGGTTGTCGCGCAGGATTCGCGAAAAGGTTTTGAGTTGCACCGCGCGCAAGGGTAGACTGTAGCGTCCCCTTCTTGGGGGAGGGCTGGTTTTTATTCTGGGTGGAGGCGTTTTCCAGGACGCTTCTTAATTCTCACGGGTCAAAAAGGAGTTCTAGGATCATGGATGAACAAAAGCTCAGGGAAGATTTACTGGAGTTGATCAAGGCAAAGGCGGTTATCCGCGGGGAGCGCAAACTGGCTTCCGGAAAGATATCGAATTATTACATCGACGGCAAGCAGGTGACGCTCAGTGCCCAAGGTCTTTTTCTTACGGCCAAGGTCATTCTCCATATGATCCACGGCACCGGCGCCAGCGCGATCGGCGGACCGACCCTCGGCGCGGACCCCATTGCCGCGGCCGTGTCCGTCTTGAGCTCCCAGAGCGGGAATCCTCTCAAGGCATTCATCGTGCGGAAAGAAACGAAAGACCACGGGATGCAGCGGATGATCGAAGGCCCCGCGCTGGAGCCGGGCGAAAAGGTGATCATGGTCGAAGATGTGATCACGACCGGCGGTTCGGTCCTTAAAGCGATCCGGGAAGTAGAGAGCTTGGGAGCGAAGGTCGTTAAGACCCTTTGCCTCGTGGACCGCGATGAAGGCGCAACGGAAACGTTGGCCCCGTACAATTACTCCCCGATATTTGTCCTCAAGGACCTCGGGCTTTAAGTCTTCCTTAAAAAAAGCGCAAGACCGTTGAACGATCTTGCGCTTTTTTTCCCACTCTTTCCGGGTTTGAAAATTACTTCTTTACGTAATCGTAGGCGCTGTGTCTCCTGACCACATGCTTAGGTGTCGCAACAGGCTCGGGTTCAGCGACCGTGACTACGGGGACGGGGGCTTGAACGACGGGCTCTGCAACCGGAGCTGGTGCCACCACGGGGGCAACGACCGGGGCCGGGGCCACCACAGGAGCAACTTCGGGAGTTTCTTCAAGGCAATTGTCATAGGAGCGTGACACCGGGAAACCATTGAAACCGGGGACCCAGAATAAGGCAACGTCTACAATGCCTGAGCTTGCGCGCAGGGCAGTGCAACCAAGGCCGCCCGCCATACCCGTGAGCGTTCCGATGAGAGGAGGACCTGATTTTGTTTTATTCACCGTTTGTACGAAAATATCAACTGGACTTGTGCCCGCGTTTAGCAAACCGCGGCCTAACATACCACCCGTTTTTTCTTTATAAACATCTGATTGCGCCATTTCCCAAACATCTTTTGCAAAGCCCACCGGGATCAACAAGCCGATGCAAATCACGAGAGCGAGCAACGCTTTAACTTTTTTCACGAGTCCCCCTTTTTGTGCAGATTTCAGAAGTATCTAATTGGTTAGATAGTGCCTACGGAAATCGATCGAGCTTAGATACTACAATGAATAAAAATAACAATCAATATTATTTTTTTTTGGTTCACATTATTTTTGTAAACGCAACCGTAGTAAGAGTTTACAAAATATCGATAAAAGCATAAAAACTAGCAACTATTGACAATTTATAAAATCTAGGATACTTTATGAAGTAGCATATAGCTATA
>CAIJDY010000134.1 GCA_903819565.1 Candidatus Omnitrophota bacterium
CGACAGGGCAAGGATACCCGTCCAATTCACGCCCACTGTAGAGAGAACGTTCAGATCCGTCCAGTTCACGTTCGCAGCCTGCATCTTGCCGAGCATATCACCAACATTTTGCGCAGTAGAACCCGCTGCGGTGATCCCGGTGAACACATTGGTAAGATTGTTCATCGAATTGTAAAAATTGGGAGCGGTGAGGTTGGACACGACGTTCGCTACCCAGGTTCCTTGCGTCGCTCCCACGCTAGAAAAAAAGCCCGCCACATTGGTCCAGGAAACGCCCGCGTCCGCCAGCGCATCGACCCCGAGCCAATTAATGCCCGCCTTCGACATCGCATCGACACCGACCCAGTTCACTTTCGCGTCGGTCAACGCCTTGATGCTCGCCCAGTTGGCACCCGCCCGTGTCAAATATTGCATGTCTTCCCAATTGACGCCGGCCCGAGTCAATCGGCCAATATCGGTCCAGTTCACGCCCGCCCGGCTCATCTGCATAAAATCCGTCCAATTGGCCCCCGAAGAGCTGAAATTCTCGATCTCCGACCATTGAATCCCCGCTCTCGTCAGCGTCCGGATGTCTTCCCAGTTCAACCCTTTCCGTGTCAACTGCGCGATATCGTTCCAGTTCGCTCCCGCTTCTCCCATGACCTTGAGGTCGTCCCAGTTCGCTTTTCCGATGGATGTGAGGATCGTTCCGACCTTCGTGTAAGCGCTCTGCGCCTGATTCGCCCCTACCGCATCTTTGATCGCAGTAATGTCGGTCCAGTTCATGAGGTCGGTTTTGTTCTTGATCGCGGTAATATCCGTAGCCATTGTGGACAGGGGGTTCAGTTTGTCGCCCACAGCAACGGCCCCTGTGTTGTAGGTGAATTGCCCGGTGTAAGCGATCCCCTTATAAGTGATCGAAACTAGAGCTGTATACGTATCTCTCGTATTCGGCGGGACCCATGTGTGACGGAAAACGGCATTATTCAAGATGGCTGAATAAACCGGTGCGGTTACAGCTGCTCCTGTAGCGTCGTAAACTGTTATCGAAATGCTGCCTGAACTAAAGCCCGAATCCGACACGATCTGACCGCTGCGTTCAACCCAGCTGTTGATCCTGTAGGTCGTGGTCGCGTTGTCGTAAGTCAGCTCCGATTTTAATTGAAAATCACCGGCGCGGATGCTGAACGTATCCGACGTCGCAGCGGTAAGGCTCCCGGAAGTCGCCTGTAAGGCGAACATATCACCCTGACGATTGATTGCCAATCCCTTGCCGGTAAAATCCGCCACGCCCGCCACAGCCGCCATGGATGTCGTGCCTGTGAGAATGGCCGTATCACCCGTGGACGTATTCACCAGTGCCAGCGTGATCGTATCGGTAGCAGAAACGGTGGCTCCGTTGTCGTCCTGAATGGCGACAACCGGTTGCGGAGAGAACGCAACACCGACGTTGGTGCTGGGAGGCTGTGTTGTAAAGGCAAGTTTCGTCTTCGTGCTCGCCGGTTGCCCCTGCACAAAAGTCGAGCCGCCATTGGAGCCACCTTTGTAAACGGCCGCGGAAACCGGCGTCGACCAAAAAACATGAAGCGCGATCACAAACCAAACGGTGTGTCTGTAACCGGAATTTTTTTTGTGGAAGAAGCGGAGAAAACTCATAGACGTCTCTCCCTCCGGAATTCTCCCGATGAAGAACGAGATGACATTTCACAAGCGGCCCAGCGAAGGCCTCTTGCGATAAGAACGATATCAATCGCGACACAAAAATTTTCCGCATCGCGCCATGCAGATGCCCAGTTGTTGCGGAGAGAAATGAGGAATTTTTTCGCAATAAGACCTTCTTTGCGAAGGGATGGGATTGTAGCGGAGATACTACTCGAAAAAACAAAAAGGGGTAAAATAAACAAAGATAGAATTAGGACAATAAGATTATTACAATCTCTTTCGAAAAAGAACTCCTTGTAGCACAAAATGCCACAAGAGTATGACTCTCCACCAAAGGCACTGAGCTTCAAATGGGCATCTCTCCGTCTCTGCACAAAACGGTCGCTGTTCCGCCTTGTGCCATCTCTCAAAAAACCAAAGACTTTTCAAAATTTTCCCAACGGGCATCTTATCTATAGAAAGTATAGCATAAAATCATTTTATTGCTAGACAGGAATCGGCGCTTCCGGCCCGGGTTCCACCGGCCAATTTTTTGCATTTTCTCGAATACGAATCGCCGCAGCGGCCCTAATCTTTCTGTGTATCCTTGAAATCTTTTTTTAGCGGTCCGTCGGGTTCCAGGCGGGAGAGCTGTTCAACGTCCCAAAGCCTCATTTTCACTGCTTTGGCTTCATCCTCCGGAGGCTTCAAAGCCATGTACTGCCGGTAGTGGAATTTTGCTTTTTCGATCTCCCCCAAATGGTAATCGTAGATGACCGCCAAGTTGTGATGCGCCCACGCCAACTTCGAATTCAAATGAAGCGCGTGCTGGTACTGCTCGATAGCCGCGTCGTAACGCCCGAGGTCATAATTAATATTCCCAAGATTAAAACAGGCCTCGATCAGGCGCTCTTTCAGTTCGACGTTTTCGACGTTGAGCCCTGAAACGGCACTTACCGCGCGGTCGATATCCTCCGCATTTTTTTTTGCCAGCTCCTTCATTAGCCCGTCATCCCGCGCTTGCGCTGATCCCGCGGAAGGATTCGCCAACAGCTTTTTCATTTCTTCATTGGCCTTGCTCATTTCCTCGATCTTCTTTTCAAGCTCCTGACGCCCTGCGGTCGCCTCGCCGTTCGCTTTTTTCAAGGTCTCGGCCTCGCGGCGTGCGTTTTCCACCTGACCGCTCACATCCTGCATTTTCCGATTCAGCTCCTGGTCTTTCTGCATTACCGCCTGCTGGATCAATTGCGCTTGTTTCGCGATATCGTTCCGCTCCATCATAAGTTTCTCGGACGAAGTGCGAAGGGCCTGCATCTCCTGGCGCATTTTGCGATTCTCTTTGAGTGCTTCGTTCAGCGTGGCGAGGACTTTATCAACGCTCTGCCCGCCCCCCGCCGCGTTCTTATTTTCCTCTGCCGCGTAGCCGGCATGAAGTCCTGTCAGAGCAAAGGCCATCACGAAAATCAGCCCCAAAAACCGACGGCCCCACCCGGAACCCACCCCTGCATCAATCGCTGGAGCATGAGTTACATTCATTTCAAAAAAGGGTCCCGGAAACGTCATTGTTGCATCCTCTTGATGGCCGGTACCTTCGGTAGCGGAGTGGAAGTTTCCCCTATCATCTCCACGGCATCAGTATTGATCGAGGTCCCGGCTTCGAACGCCGCAACGCTTAGCTCTTTCCCCGCAGTCCCCGCCGCAGACGATTTCAGGGGACTGTTTTTTATGATGGGGAGCGGCTCAACAAGAACATCCTGGTCCCCCTTGACGATGTGGGGCGTGATGATGATCACGATCTCTGTTTTTTTGATGCTTTCGTGGCGACTCTTGAACAGATTTCCGATCACCGGGATGTCCATCAGGTACGGCATTCCCTGATTGCTCACGTTCTGATCGTCACGGATGAGTCCTCCCAAAATAACGGAGATCCCGTCCTGAACGATCACGGTCGACTCCACGTAAGTCGTGTTCACGATCGGGATCGCGTTCTTGGTCGGAGTGATCAGATCATCGGTCTTGCTGGAGATCTCCGGCCGGATCTTCATGGTCACGTAGCCGTTCTCGCTGATCACCGGCGTCACCACCAGAATAATACCCACGTCGATGAACCGGATGTCTTCACTCACCGAAACGTTATTCCCGGTACCCGTCGAAGTCGTCACCACGTAAGGGAGCCGGTCGCCAATATTGATCTTGGCTTCCTCGCGGTCCAAGATCATGACCCGCGGGGTCGCGAGCACCTTGGTGTCCTGGACTTCTTTCATCGCCTTCAGCGTGAGCTCAAAATTATTTTCCGGCATCACACCGATCTTATACTGCCCGTAACTCGTCACTGTCGAATCGATCGGAAAATTGCCGTTGAGGTCCATTCCCTTCCACCACCTCTGCGAAAAAGCCTTTTCCCAATTGATCCCAAAATCATACTTCGGATTCAGCGTCAGCTGAAGGATCCTTGTCTCGATCAGGACACCGCGGGTCTGTTTGTCAAGGGCCTTCACAAGTTTGACCGCCTGCGCCATACGCTCAGGATACGCGCTGATCAGGATCTGGCTGGACCTTACGTCACCGTAGATCGTCCCCACGCCTTTCCCATCGATCTGGGGCTTCAACTGGGCGACCACATCCTCCACTTTGGCGAACTGCAATTTGATCACGGTCGTTTCAAGGTTGCTTTCAACCCTGTCCAGGATCGCGTTCATTTGCATTAATTTCTCGGGGGTGTCGATCATCACCACGGTCCCGGCATCCTCGTCGATGATAACCTTCCCGATCCCGCTCTGAACGGACTGGAGTGCGGCAAGCGCGTAGCTCGGCTTGGCGGTCTTGAGCGTGCGAATCGAGACCTTCTTCTTGTCATTGTAGGTCTTACCGTGCGACAGGGTGTACTCGTCCTCTGTCATAATATAAATAATGTCACCACGGACCTCATACGCAAGCTGGTTGGAAATCACGAGGATATCCAGAGCGTCGCTGATCTTCACATTTTTCAGCAGGAGCGTCGATCGCCCCTGGACATTTTTACTGGTGACGAGATTCAGATTGCCCTGGATCGCGAGAAATTTAAAAACATCGATGACGTTGATATCCCGGAGGTCCAAAAAGATCATTTTGTTCATGCCGGAATTGAGGTCTTTCGGCACCACCGGCGCGGGATTGGGATTGGTATTTAAATTGGGATCCGGGCTGGGACTCGGATTGGGAGCCGGCGCTGGATTTGGCTCCGGGTTCGGGCTAGGATTCTGATTGGCGCTAGCACTCGGCGCGGGATTTGGGTTCGGAGTCGGATTGGGAAGCGAGGCGGGATTGGGATTAGCCGTGTTCTCTTCCGGGAAAGCGGACGGCATGACAAGCAGGGACACCGCAAACATCACGGTGAGAATGACTTTTGGCAATCGAACAAAGATCTCTCGTTTTTTCATGTCCGTTCTCTGGTGACTTGTCCCGTTTAACCTTCAAACAAATTCAAAAACGGCGCCGGTTCGCTTTGACAGCAGTCTATTCAGCTAACGCCCCTAGTACCGTTCTCCATTCTTTTTTAGGGGTAAACGGTACAGCACTGCGAACCCCTAAAATCAATTGGAATGCGGTACTAGTGAAGTTCCACCGTTTCATCGCCCATGGCCAGCACCACGCGATCCTCTAGGATCTTTTGAACCCGGAGCATGCCAATCGGATCCCCTTCGCGAAGGAACGTCGTGATCCCTTTCTCAACATCTTCGATCATGCAAAAAGCCAGCGCCGAATCTTTCGGGTTCATCGAGATTCCGGTCAGCCTGAGGCTCTTGGTCATGTCGACAAGCCTCGTGGACTGCTCCTTGACGAGCTTCTGGGCCTCCTCGATACGCTTGCCGTAGGGAACGAACATCTTTCCCAAGTCCCAGTTCTCCACGGGCACGGCCCCTTTGGAGGCGTCCTTTACTGGCGCCATTTCCAGGGCTTGGCTGTCGGACACCTCGATCGACCCGACCACGTCCTTTTTCAGGCTCACCATGTCCACCCCCAGCATCGCGAGGAACACCACCGCCAAAACGGCGACAACGATCTTCAAAAAGCGATTGAGGTCCTTGATCCCGAAAGATGCCTGCACCCACCGGAACGTCGCCGTCGCAGTCCCTAAGAATTTTTCTTTCAGCGCTGCCGGGGAAAATTGCCCCGCCTGCCGCGCTTTTTTCGCCCCGGCCACGACATCTTTTTTATGAGCGTCCGGCTCTTCAATCAGGTCGAGCAGCCGCTTCTCGGGCGTTAATGATGTGTCTGGATTAGCCATCCGGCACGCATGTCTTCGGAAATAATCTCCCCGACAATCTCTTCATCCACTGCCCACTTCTGCCTCATCACCAACTGCTTTAAAGCGCGGTGGCACAACATCGTGATCTTCCGGGGATAGCCTTGGGAAATTTTGTGGATCATTTCAACCGCATCGTCCTGGAACAACCGCGCATTCGAACAATAGTTCGCTTTCTTGATGCGGAACTGGATCATCTGCCGGGCCTCATCCAGGCTCAGCGGATTCAGCGTGTATTTAAAGCTGATCCGGTCCATGAAATTGGGGTACTTCATGATCTTCGAGTGAAGTTCCAGCTGCCCGAAAAGCGCCAGCTGCAAAAGTTTCGTGTCATTCGTTTCGTAATTCAGGATTACCCGGAGCATTTCCAGGGAGGCTTCGTTGAGCTTTTGAGCCTCGTCCACGATAAGGACCACGGTCTTGTTCCCGATGACCGTCTTTTCGTAAAGGTATTTTTCAACAGCCTCTTTCATGTCAAGCACGCTGGCGCGGCCGACTTCGCCCTGGCGGTGTCCCGTGTAAGACTCCAAGTTAATGGAAAAATTGCGTACCAGCGAATACAAAAATTCCTGTTCGCTCTCAAAACAAGGGTCCAGAACGTAATGAACGATAAAGTCTCCGCGTTCCCGGAGCGCCTGAATCAATTTCCGGGAAAGCGTGGTCTTCCCGGTCCCGACGTCGCCCAAGACTACGGACAAGCCTCGCCTCAGGCGAAGTTCGATCAGAACGTTTGTCAGCGTCGCCTGATGCCCCTGGGCCAGGTAGAGAAATTCCGGGTCCGGGCTCGTCGAAAACGGTTCTTTTTCGAATCCAAGGATCCGATAGTAGCTCATCGTTCTCCCCTCACAAAAGAAATTCCGGAGACAGTCCGCCCGTCTCCTTTAGCACCGTTCTCTGTTAAACTTTTACGGAGGAACGGCACCCTGCCACGAACCCATAAAACCACATGGAACGCAGCATTGGCTCAAAAATTAGCCACAGTATATTTCGGCTATTCCCTTGAAATCATTTAGCTTATAAAAAAGACGGATGGGCGACTTTGTTGCCATTTGTCCGGGATTCGGGAGCCCGCGGTGCGGTACCGGAAGGATAAAAAAGCCCGGTATTTCAAGATTCGCAGCGACCGCCGAGGTGCGCGGCAAGGAAAGCCTCGGCGGCCTTGTAGAACTTGAGGCGATTTTCCGGTTTTACGAATCCGTGTCCTTCGTCAGGAAATACGATGTATTCGCAGGAAATGCCCTTTTTCCGAAGGGCTTCAACCACGCGATCAGACTCCTCCTTCGGAACACGGACATCGTTCGCTCCTTGCGCGATTAAAAGCGGCATACGCACCCTGTCCACGTGAGACAGAGGTGATCTTTCTTTGAGAAAAGCCCCCTCTGTCGCAGGGTCTCCGAGGGAACGGAAAATACTAGCCTTTTCAACCGACCAATAGGGCGGCATCGAATTGAGGAAGGTGACTAAATCGCTTGGACCAAAGAGGTCGATCCCACATCTGAAAATGTCCGGCGTGAACACCGCGGCAGCAAGAACAGCATACCCCCCATAAGACCCTCCCATGATCCCGACACGCCTTGGGTCCGCAATCCCTTGCCGTATCGCCCAAGCGGCGGCATCCGTCAAATCATCCTGCATCTTCCGTCCCCATTCTTTGTTCCCGGCATTCACAAACTTTTCCCCGAACCCTGTCGAGCCGCGAAAGTTAACCCACAGACAAGCATAGCCCCGATCGGCAAGCCACTGTGCGATAGGATCATAACCCCAGGTTTTACGGGTCCAAGGTCCCCCGTGAACCAAAATCACCGTTGGGAAAGGTGCCCTTCCAATCCTCGGCAATGTTTTATAACCTGAAATTATTAAACCGTCCCGTGACTGGAACGTCACCGGCTGGACGGACGAAAAGTGATATTTCAAAAGACGCGGTTGATTAGAAAAAAAGAAATCCGCTCTCTTCTCGATTCTGTCGTAAATGTAATAATTGACAGGACTTACATCATTTTCATAGCGGACAATCCAGTAACGGTCATCATCGCTCCGGCTTACCGGGGAAAAATCCCCGCTCTGAATTTTCTGAAGAAATTCAAGGTCTCGACGGATCTTTATGCGGAAGGGGGTCCAGTGAGCCCTTTCGCGATAAATTTGGCCCATTTCGATTCCGTAGTCGTCCGGATTGATAACTACCCCGCCGACGTCAAATTGAGGATCGGACAGTAGAATATTTTCCTTGCCAGTGGCCAAATCCCGCTCAGTTAGGCGCGCGGTGTCCGTACCGCGGGAGTCAATCAGATAAAGTCCTTTTCCTGTACCGGAAAAACCGACCACGGAACTTGTCCTGCTGTCTTCAAAATCCCATGAAAAAAATTTCTGCCACGCGCCCTGTTCATCGTCCCGAACCAAAACGTCGTTACCGCCCTCCGTCCCCGTTGCAATGGCCCCGCGAACTTGCATCTTGGTATCCACGATCCAACCCGCGATCTTTCCAGTGTTCCGTGCTACAAGTTCGAGGGCACCCGTTTTCAGATTTAGGCGATAAGCGTCGTGACAGGATCGGTCTTCCTTGTTAAGCTCGATAAGGATCTGATCGGGGAAATGTTTGTCGCTCGCGAGGATGCCCGCCTGCACACCCTCGAACGGCGTTAAATCCTTGGGCGGACCGCCGGGAAGCACCATTTGATACACATGCCAGTTCTCATCGCCGTTCCGGTCCTGCAAATAAAAAATGCTCCTGCCGTCCGGGGCCCAGCCGTAATAAGAGATCCCGCGGCCGCGATCCTGCGTCAGAACGCGTTCCGCTTTTGCTTTCCGATCATGGATCCAAACATTCAAGACCCCTTGGTAGGGCGCGAGATACGCCACGGAAGAACCGTCCGGAGAAATCCTGGGCGCGGCTTTTTGAGGAGAACCGAATAGGAGTTCACGGGGGATGAGCGGAGTCGTCCTTGAAAAATGCAGGAAACCCAGATAGGCCGCGGCGCTGACGGTGAGGAACGCAAGGACAGCGGGAAATATTTTTCTCATATTCCCTTCATCCTGATAGAGGCCTGCGAAAAAAAAGCACGAAGCGAGGGCCTTTTTTGAGCGCCCGGACCGGAATTATTTGCGACCCCACTCTCCCGCCGGCGACTGGACCATCTCGCCGGAACTGGCTTTGTCGCGCTGCACTTCGGCAAAGGCCCGCTGGACCTCCCCTAGACCACCGGGCCCCAAATTATTCTGTGCCACCAACCCCTGGTAAATGGTCTCGCGATCCCTATTCTCCTGCGATACGAGAGCCTGATCCCCCTGGAGGGCTGCCACATAACCCTGATTATTCTCACCGACAGCGCCGGATTGCTTCAATTGCTGTAACGCGCCGAACCGGGCCTGACGGTTCTTCAAGGCCGCTTCGATCTCAGGCGTCATTTTCTTGAAATCGTATTGCGCAGCAAAACACGCGGATACGGCAAGAAGCGCCGCTAGGAAAGGAATGCTAAAAAAGAAACGGCGTTTCACTTGACACCTCCTTGAGCCACCATATCTTCAATATTCGAAGCAGTCTGTTTCAAGCCGCGAATATCTACGACCACATTGGCATTGATGGTAATGGGGCGGTTCGGATCTCCCACGGCTTTCACGGTACATCCCGCGACAAGTCCCAGAAGCATCAGAACCGCGATTGCTTTTCGGGTTTTCATCATGATGACTTAGCCTCGATTAAGCCCATAATCCGGGCGATTTGCGAAAAAGAATCCTTCTGTTCCGTGCGAACGGTCATGTTCAGCGTCAGTTTCAGATTATAGTCTAAAACCAGGATGTGAAGAAGAATTTTCATGCTGTCGGGTTGCGGCAAACTCATCTCCAGCTCCGCCGTTTGATACCGGACCAGCTGCTTTTTTTCAGAAACGAGTTTCACCACACGGTCCTTTTGCACGGATGCCGGAAGATAGGGCAAAAAAAGGTCAAAGAATCGGGCTTGTACTGTTCCGCCCGGCTGGGGCACCGTGATCTTCAGGTCAAAGACTGGTTCGTGTCCGGCAATCTGAACACAGGTGAGTTTTCCGCTCATGGCGCCGTTCGCACCGTCCAGGTCCTGGGGGTCCAGCCACCGAAGATCCTCCAAATCCGTATTCTTAAAATCGACCGCAGCTTCAATGCGCCATTCCTTGCCGCCACTTACGGAAAGATCTCCTAAAAGTCCTCCCCGCGACGAACCCTGCGGGCGCGCTCCCTCAAAAAAAAACCGCACGGGCCGCGGGCCCAAGAAAAGCCATAGAGGATCCCGGGACTCAAACGATTTGACCTCCAACGGCACGGGCCCTTGCCGCGCCTGGAAAGCTCCGGTGATCCCCCGGAGCCGGATCCTGAAACCACGATCGATCGTGACTTCTTCGATTCGGATCGAATCCGCAAAAAAAAGCCGCGCTCCTTGATTGACAAGGCGCTCCACGACCAAGCACTCGATCCGTGGCAACTGAAAACAGAAGAAAATAATCAGCGCCAATAATAGACCGCCGCTCGCCGCGCGAAAAAAGGTCCGTCGTTTCATGATTCTCCCACCGGGGTTGGTTTCGTAACTATTTTTTTATGATGACCGTAAAAATCATTTTTGCACGCGGTGTTTCGCCCACGGAACCCGCGGAACCGAACGGCACCGTGATTTCACCTTCACGAAGCCCTTTGAAAGTCCACAGGTCCTTGACTTGTCGCGCGCCCTGTTTTGTTTTCGCCGCGCTACGTTTGATCTCAACAACCTGGAGCAGGGTCTTATCCAGAGAAGCGTCAAGCTGCCACCGGAAGCCCGTGGCCTTGTCGGCTTCCAGAACGATCATAAATTCACGGCCGACGGCGGTCTCGACCGGCTTGGAGGCATCATGATATTCTGGGATCGCGGCACGCCCAGATCGGGAA
Organism: Candidatus Omnitrophota bacterium; assembly: GCA_903819565.1. Classification (GTDB taxonomy): domain Bacteria; phylum Omnitrophota; class Omnitrophia; order Omnitrophales; family Aquincolibacteriaceae; genus Pegaeibacterium. The sequence goes on from CAIJDY010000134.1 coordinate 10,793, forward strand.
GATACCGTATCCAGCTTGTCATGAAAAACAGAAAATAGCACGGCCGCGGCCATTGCCGTCGCCCCGATAAAAACAACCCCTCTTCTCCTCATGAATCCTCGCGCGTTCTTTTTTTGAGACGAAATATCCCGAGGCAGAATAGTCTATCTGGCCGAAGAAATCCAATTTAAAAAAGTGAAATGTTTCATGGAAACGAAAGCTGAAAGAAGGGAAATAAGCGATCGCGAAACAATGCGCTTCCCCAAAAGCCGCTAGGCGACCACTTTCACGGGACAGCGTTTGTATTCGAGGAGATCGAGGATCTCGGCAATGTGGCTCTGAATGTGAGGCGGCGGATTGTCATCGAAAAGGAGAAAAAGGTTCAGCAAGAAACGACGTACTTCTGTCGCGACCTTCTTGTCTTTAATCTGACCCAGCCGGTGTTCTAGTTCGTCTGACGACATATCTTAAAACTCCCATTTTATAAAATTATAATAACACTCTTTATTTAAAATATCAAGTCACTTGGATACTAGATATAGCATTTTATAGTATTAACGCTCATTTGTAGCGATGATTACGAAAAGAACCAACTGAATTTTTTCATGACCCAGAGATTTTTCTGAAGAAAAATCTAAATAGTTCGATAAAGAGGCAGAAGTCTATTGTTGCCTTTCGGCTTGCGCATGCATTACAACCTGACAAGGAGCACGGCTCATGACGAATAGAACACTCCGGACGGGGATGGTTGTCGCCTTCATCGCCCTCATTGCTTTAAGCCCTTCCACCGGATTTGCCGTTGGTTCCGGAGGGTTTGAAAACGCCTCCTTCAGCGCCAAGCAACTCGGCACCGGCGCCGCAGTCACAGCAACGCCCGACGAACCTGCAGCCATTTCTTACAACCCGGCCGGTATTGCGGACCTCCCGGGCGTACAGTTCCAAGGGGACGCGAATTTCATCAGCATGCTCACATTCAAGGAAAATAATGATACGGGCAACTCGCGCAGCACGGGAACGCTCAACCTTGTCCCAACGGGCTATGTCACGATCAACCCCGGCAAGATCTTCAATGACAAGCTAGCTCTCGGCTTCGGCATGGATTCACCGTTTGGATTAAAAGACAAATACAGATCCAACGATCCGTCGGCCAAGTACACGGGATACAGCAACTACCTCAAGATGTACACGCTCAAACCCACGATGGCCTACAAGATCACGGACAATATCTCCGTCGGCGGCGGCCCCATGTGGTACCGGATCGATGATTTCGGCGGCGTCCAGGCTTATCCCAGTTCTCTTGCTGGCCCCACGGACGGACAAGTCCGGCTCAATTCTTCAGGCAATCATTGGGGTTGGCAATTGGGGACTTTGATCAAACTTACTGAAAAGCATCGCTTCGGATATTATTTTCGAAGCCCAGTGGTGGTGAAAACAAGCGGCCTGGGTAAAGTGGAAAATTCTACCGCCGGATTCCCCCCCTTCGGTAGTCCGAGTCATGCTTTCGAGACCGGGATCCACACCAAGCTTTCGCTTCCGATGAACATGACATGGGCTTACGCTTACCAGCCGACCCCCAAGACCCATTATGAAGCGGATTTTACGTGGTCGCACTGGGCCACGCATGAACGGATCACATGGGTGGTCGACCCCGTGGCTAATCCGGTAGATAACGCTGTGATGGACCAGATCCGCGACGCACAAAAGGATTGGCGGGACGGTTTCGGGCTTCAGCTCGGCGCGAGCCACAAGCTCACGAAAAAGCTGACCCTACGCGGCGGAAGCTGGTTCTATTGGACGCCGATCCCGAACAAAAGTTTCATCCCGGCCGTGCCCGATTCAAATCACCTGGCAGTCAGTATAGGCGCGGGTTACGACATCAACAAATACCTCACCGCGGACCTATGCTATTACAACGCGTTTTATTTCACCAGGAACGTCAGCAATAATTTTGTAAAGGGATCCTACACTACCTACTCGCAAGCTTTCACGGTAAGCGTGACAATGCATTGGGATGATCTTTTTCCCCGGGCATTGGGGAACAAGGAGAACAAGGTCGAGACGCCTTCTATCGACATGAAGCCGGTGGCGTAAGCAGTCCAACGTTTAGCGTGTTTAGCACGCGAACGACAAAGGATAACAAAAAACGCCGCGGAGTTATTTCCCGCGGCGTTTTTGCTGCTCCGGAAACCCTCTATTATTTTTTCCCGGGAACCCCCGCCCGGAATGAGTTCATATCGAAAGCCTTCCATTCCTCATAAGGCGTTCGGGCGAGAAGCGTCGAAACCACGCCTTCGGGATCTTTGTCCTCAAAAAGCATCTTGTAGACTTCGGTCATGATTGGCAGCTGAAGCCCTTCTCGTTCGCACAGCTGATGCACGCTCAGGGACGTGTCCACGCCCTCGGCCACCATCGCCATTTCTCCGAGAATCGTACGGATCTTCCTTCCCTTCCCAAGCTCCCGGCCGACATAAAGGTTCCGGCCGTGCTTGGAAAAACAGGTCGTGATAAGATCGCCGATGCCCGAAAGTCCAAAGAAGGTGTTCGGGTTCGCGCCGAAGCGTGATCCCAAGCGCACCATTTCATACAGCCCCCGCGTGATCAAGCCGGACTTGGTGTTGTCCCCGAACTTCAGCCCGTCGCAGACTCCGGCCGCGATCGCGATCACGTTCTTCAGGGCTCCGCCGAACTCTGCGCCAATCATGTCTTTTTGCACATAGATCCGGAACTGCGGATCCCGGAAATATTCCTGAATATATTGGGCATTCTTCAGGTCGTCGGACGCCGCCACCGTCAGGGTCGGGATCTTGCGGGCCACTTCTTCAGCGTGGGACGGCCCAGAAAGGACCACGATCGGAAGGTTTTTTCCGAGGACGGCGCGGATGATCTCCGAGGGACGGAGGCAGGTCTTCTTCTCGATCCCCTTCGCTGTGCTGACCAGGATCTTGCCCTTGAAAGAAAGCTCTTTGATCTTGAAAAGAATGTTCCGCAAGTATTGCGACGGGATGGCTAGGACCAGTACGTCCCCGAAATCCACGGCTTCTCTCAGGTTCGAAGTGATCTGAAAATCCTCCGGAAGTTTCACGCCTGGGAGGAACTTCACGTTCTCCCGCTCCTTTTGAAGTATCTTCGCGTAATCCGCGAAGGCCGACCACAACAGGACCTCATTGCCGCGGCGCAAGTTCACCAGGGCCAACGCGGTCCCCCAACCCCCATCTCCTAAAACCGTCACTCGGATATTTTTCGTCATAGATCCTCTTTGCCCGGAAATTCCGGGAGCTCTGGCGCCTGACCGTCGGGGGTCACTCCCCCCGGCAGCGACACCTTTTTTTCAGCAGGGCCCGGGGCGTCAAGATCTCTTTGATCTCAGACGGAACGCGGCAGGGTTTCATTCCTTTATGAACGAACACATGCACCGTGTATCCGGTCGCGATCGATTTCTGGGTCGCGGCGTGCATCACCTGATATTCGAACCGCAGGGTGCTGTTGCCGATCTCCGCAACGCTGGTGCGCACGATAATATCATCATCGTAAGTCGACGGGGAAAGGTAACTCGCGTGCGCTTCCGCCACAGGAAGGTAGATCCCTTTTTTCTCACAGGCGTCGTAAGGAAACCCGAGAGCCCGGAAATATTCCGTCCGCGCAGCCTCGAACCACCGGAAATAATTCGCGTAATACGTGATGCCCATCCGGTCAGTGTCCGCGTAAAGAACGCGGCATCGGTAATCGAAATATTCCATGGTTTCTCCTGTCCCGCTTTAAAAGAATCCTTTTTTAGAGGTCACTTTATCTTTGTGTTCTTCGGCAAGCTTTTCGAGCAATTCCCGTTCCGTCTTGCTCAATTTCACAGGAACGTCAATCCCGACTTTGACATATTCGTCCCCGCGCCGGTCCGACATCCCGTAAAGAGGAACCCCCTCTTCCTTGATCTTGAGGATCTTGCCTGCAGGTGTGCCGCCCGCCACCTTAAGCACTGTCTTTCCGGTCAGGGTCGGCACTTCGACTTCGCCTCCGAGCACCGCCACCGTATAAGGGATCAGCATCTCGCAATAAATATTCTGGCCCTGCCGTTCAAAAACCTTGTGCTTTTTGACGAGCACCTGAATATACAGGTCGCCGCGCGAAGCGCCGGACTGTCCCGCCTCCCCCTCGCCCGTCACCCGGAGCCGCGAACCGTGTTCGATTCCGGCTGGGATCTTGACCTGAAGCTTGCGCGTTTTCTGCACGCGGCCCTCGCCGCGGCAGGCCTGACAATGGTTCTCGATCGATTCCCCTTCCCCGTGACACCGGGGACAGGTCCGCCGTAGCGTGAAAAACCCCTGTGAAACGCGGACCTCGCCGCGCCCGCCGCAATCCGAACAAATTTTCCGCTTTGATCCTTTTTCCGCGCCGCTTCCCTGACATTCCCCGCACGTTTCCCGGCGAGGGATCTCCAGATCAAATGTTTTACCGGTCAGAACTTCGGCGAGCTCGAGCTCCACCGTATCTTCCAGGTCCGCGCCGCGCCGGCCGCGGCCCCCGCGCCGGCCGCCACCGCCGCCAAAAAAGTCCTCGAAAAGATCCCCGAAAATATCGCTAAACCCGCCGAAGGCGTCCTGAAAATTCTCGAACCCGGAAAACCCGCCGCCGCCCAGGCTGTGACCGAACTGGTCGTAGCGGGCCCGTTTGTCCTCGTCGCTGAGGACCGCGTAGGCTTCCGCGGCCTCTTTGAATTTTTCCTCGGGGGTATGATCGCCGGGATTGCGGTCCGGATGGTATTGAAGCGCCAGCTTGCGGTAACTTTTCTTGATGTCTTCGACGCTCGTGCTGCGGCTCACACCCAGCACTTCATAATAGTCCCGTTTTTGTGCCATGATTCCTTTGAAACTTATAAACGTTTAGCGCATACGGAAAACGCACGAGAAAGCAGACCCGCCGCTGCGCGGAAAGGTTTAAATGATCGCGTCCGGCACTTTGTTCTCTGAGGGCGGTGCCTGCGGGGGGACACGGATCCGGACTTTGGCCGCGCGAAGCAGCCGGTCATGAAACATATAACCCGGTTCAAGCTCGTCCACGATCCGGTCTTCCGGACCTTCTTCAGCAACATGGCCCACCACTTCATGACGATGCGGATCGTAGGGCTGGCCGACGGTCCCAAGGCGCGTCAAGCCATGAATCTTTAAAATGTCCGTCAATTGTTTCTGGACCCGCTGGACCCCTGAAACAAGCGTCTTGAAATTCTGCTGCATCGCTTCCTCCGGACCTCCGGTGGCGGCGGCCGCCGTCACATGATCAAGCGCGCGCTCAAAATTATCCAGGACCGGTAGGATCTCTTTAAGGATCCTCTCCTGGCTGAACTTCAAAAATTCTTCCTTGTCGCGCGCATTCCGCTTTTTCGCGTTCTCGAAATCCGCCGCCGCGTGGAGGAACTTTTCACGAAGGCATTCGAGCTCCGCGACCCTTTTCTTGAGGTCTTCGTACTCCTGCAGCGGAATCTCGATTTTTGCGTCATGGGGCGCCGTCGCTTTCGATCCGGCATCCTTGTCTTCCTGACCGGACAGCGGCATTTTGATCCTGGCGTCCTCTTTCATTCGTTCCGCATTGTCCGCTTTTTTATTCTTATGTTCATGATTCTTGTGTTCAGACATCATCATCCCTCCAGATCCACGCTCTCAATAAGGGTCCCCACGACACGCGCCATGCGGGAAACAAGAGGAATCACTTGTCGGTAAGACATCCGCTTCGGTCCCAAGATCGCGATGGCTCCCTGACGATTCTTGCCAACCGCGTAGCACGCCGTCACGATGGCGCAATCCTCGAGCGCCTCATAGGCATGTTCGTGCCCCACCGACACCGACACGTGATCCGTGGAAGCGTTCTTCAAAACCCAGCGGGTCAGCGTCCCTTTTTCTTCAAACGCCTGTAAAAGCATCTTTATTTTCCGGACGTCCTGGAATTCGGGTTTTTCAAGAATATGGGTCAGCCCCTGCAGCGAGATCTTGAGCCCTTCTTCTTTTTCGGACGACAGAGGCCTGGGGAAGGGCAATAGGGTCAGGCTGACCTCCTGCGACATCGAGGAAAGGAACGAGGAAACACGGTCCCCAAATTGCCCCGTCCGCGTCTCTTCCGCGCTGAAAGACAGCTCCTCAGTCAACTTTTCAAAGTATTCCTGCGGAAGCACCTGCTCGAACGGCGTATGATCTAAATAATAACGGTAGCCCCGGTCCGTTGGAACACGACCGGACGAGGTGTGCGGGTGCGTCAGATAGCCCCGTTCTTCCAAAGATCCCATCTCGTTGCGGATCGTGGCCGGCGAGAAAGAAAAAGCGTATTTCTCCGCGATTAGGCGCGACCCGACCGGCTGACTGGTCTCGATATGCGTTTCGACGACCCCGCAGAGGATCGTATTTTGACGCCTAGATAGTGTTTCCATAAGGCGACTATGATAGCAAAAAAAGGCTCTAAAGAGAAGCGGGTGTTCGGGAGTACCGGGCCGTTCTCGGAAGCCCCGGAATCCAGGGGCGGTCCCGGACCCTACTTCCGGACGACAAGGATCTTTTTGAGGTCTTTTTTATTACGGCGGAAAAGTTCAAGGTCCTCTCTTGTTGCTTCCCAAGATAACAACGCGCCCCCCTGATCGATCTGGAACTCCAAATATTGATAATCCTTGAACTCATAACTCCGTAGCACGTCGACGAATTCGCGGGCTGCCAGTTTCCAGAGGTAAAGAACGTCCTCATGGATCCCTTTCTCAAGGGAGTAGGACTTCTCCTTGACAGCACGAAGGGGTGCGATGGCGTCGAACGTGAAATAAGGTTTCGGCTCCGTCTCAAAATTGAAAGCGAGTTTGACGCTCAAAAAGGTATTGGCGATCCTTTCATCCTCGGTCAGCATCGCCTGCAGGCGTCTCGTGAGCTGCCGCGACAGGAAATCCCCCATACGGATATCCGGGGTTTTAAATTCCGTTTCCCAGTTCGGCAAACTCGAAGCGACCGTTTCCCGGGTAAAAGAGGGGCTGATCCCCGCCGGATGATCATCCAAATACGCGAGGGGAATGATCCGCCGGATTTTCTCCTCCCCTCCCCGGGTCGAGATCTGGAAAAGATATTCCCTCGCTTTCGCCGGGGACGCGGGCGCTTTGAGGTCTCTGGATGAAGGCTTCACCTTGGCGTACACAACGACCTCATTGTCCTGGATCGGAATGCTCCGCAGGTCCAGGATCTCCCATTTTGCCCGTCCCGTCATCGTCACTTTCCCGAGAGGATCGGTAAAAAAGAATTCTTTGGCCCATTTGGCGAGAGCCGTCTTTGGAAAATACCGGCTCTGGATGACATCCTTGTCCGCCGTGTTCAAATCATTAAAAAAGTGGCGCACCGGCTGGTGCCACAGCGCGGCCTGGTTCAACCGGATGTCATGAATGACGCGCTTGCGGTATTCGCTCCGGGGAATGTCCCAATAGCGGACCCGCTTGACGTCCTCGATATTCCCCAGGAACGACAGTTCCATCCCGCTTTTTTCAATATCGGTCGCCTGAAGATAATAAAAATCGATCTTTTTGTCTGTGCTAAGCATGACCCGTGACATCGAAAAAAGAAGGTCTTCGACCTTGTTGATCGCCGCGTCGGTCGGCTTGAACAGGTTCTCCATGTCCGTAACCTTCCCGCTCATGATCGCTTCTTTAAAATCCAGGGAAAACAACTGATCCAGCGGGAGAAAAACGCCCATCGTCGTCCCGACAAACGCAACCTGGATATTGTGGATGCCGTATTCCTTGAGGGCAATGTCCTTCAGCGCCTGGACGATGTTTTCCTGCGGGTAGGTAACTGGCGCGCAGCCGCAGGGAAGCAACGCGAAAGAAAAAAGACCCGCCATGACCAAAATAAAGAACAGCCCTTGAAGGACACTGGGAACAAAAAAAAGGACAGCCCCTCTTAAAGTACTGGAGGCACTGTCCCTTTTTCTAAAAAAAATATCTCTCAGGCCCAATCGCTTAACCCTTGGGCGGTTCGGTGCCCAGCGGCAGATTGAACCTGCGAGGGTTGACCTTTCCGTATTCGGCGAAGATCGCCTCGATCTCGTCGTAATCCAGTTCCTGTTTGGCCATAAGCTCGCGGGCAAAACGGTCAAAGAGCTCTTTTTCCTTTGTCAGAAGAGCTTCGACCTCCGCCATGCACGATTTGAGGATCTTGTCGACGTCTTCATTAAGCTTCAGCTTGATCTCCTCGGACAGCAGCATGGCCCTGTCTTCACGGTAGATCGTATAATCCCCCACAAGTCCCAAAGGCCCCATCCCGAGCATCCAGACCATTGTGTGCGCGAGATTCATGGCCTGGCGGAAATCAGAGGTAACGCCCGTGGTCGTAGTCCCGTATTTAAGTTTCTCCGCTACATAGCCCGCCAGGCAGATCTTGATATCGGCCATCAAGGTCTCACGGTCCCGGTTATGCCACTCTTCCATCGGAGTCGGATGCACCACGCCGAGCGAAGATTTTCTCGGGATGATGGACGCTTTAAAAACGTCATCCCGCGGATGCAACAGATACGTTACGATCAAATGCCCCGTTTCGTGATAAGCGGTCATTTCGCGCTCACGGTCATTGACCGAGAGTTTCTGCTTCATCCCTAACTCGATGCGCTCGATCGCCTCCGAAAGGTCCTTGATGGTCACGGCGTCCCTCTTATTACGCGTCGCGATCAAGGCGGATTCTTTGACGACGTTCTCGATATCGGCCGGGGATTTATCGATCGCCTTACGCGCGAGGCGCTTGCAGTCGATCGACTTCTCGTACTTCACTTTCCCGAGATAATATTTAAAAAGTGCTTCGCGGCCTTCCAGGCTGGGCTTGCGGATATAAACTTTCCGGTCAAAACGCCCCGGACGGAGCAGCGCCGGGTCCAGCACATCCTCGTTCGCGTTCGTGGCACCGATCACAATGATGTTTTCCTGACGCCCCGAGAGGCCGTCCATTTCCACCAGCAGCTGATTCTGGGTATTGTTGGTTTCCGCGCCGCCGAACTGATTAAAAACGCGGCGATGCCCGATCGCGTCCAATTCGTCGACAAATACAATGCACCCGCCGAAACCGTAGGCAAGACGCTGCGCTTTTTTAAAGAGCTGACGCATGCGACTAGAACCCACGCCGACGAACACTTCATTGAATTCGCTGGCCGCCATGGAAAGAAAAGGAAGCCCCGCTTCCGTCGCGATCGCCTTGGCGAGATAAGTTTTCCCGCATCCCGGGGGCCCCATCATGAGAATGCCGCGAAGGATCCTACCGCCGATCTTTTTTAGCCTTACGTGGTCCTGGATAAGCTGGACCACTTCCCAGCATTCATCCTTGGCTTCGTCGATCCCGATGACGTCCGAGAACTTGACGTTGACCTCGTTGGCCTTGATGTTCTTCTTGTCGAGCTTCGCGAAACCGCCGCGAAAGATGAACATATAAAGGTACACGAAGATCACGGAATTCAGAATGACCATCAATATCTGGAGCGGCAGCTGGGCAAGCGTGATATTCCGGTAATAGCTCTCGAGCGACGCCATCCCGATGAACGAAAAAGCGATGAGGACGACCGAGCCGATGATGATCGAGATCTTGACCCAGTGGTCCATCCAGAACAGCTTCCAGCGACGAATCTTACTCATAGGTGAGAACTCTCCTTGACTCCGTTCGAGTCTTGACCTGCTTTGGAATTATAAAATCAAAAAGATCATTCCGCGCCACGGTGAACCTGTCAGGGACTCGGGCTCCATAATGAAGGCCCCTTTTTCCCTTTTGCGGGCGGACCATTCAGGCGGACAAACGTGGGACATTATAGCTTCAAGGGACTTTGATATATAGGATTTTCTGCTTTCAGGGGAAGACGGCCTTTATAAGGCCCTACCACCAATAATCACCGCTCTTGGCCTCTTTGCCCGGAGCAGCGGTCTGGCCGGCTTCTTCCCCCGTCGTCCCTTCAGGCACGGGTCCTTTTTCTTCGAGGGCACCGGCTCTCTCAGGAGCCTCTTCCCCGGGGGAAGTTACGTTCTCCTGCACAGGTTTTTCCTCCCACCAGTCCGAGAGGGCTGCCGGCTTCTCCGGCACGGCCTTTTCTTTCGCCGCGGATTTTTCCTTTTCATTGAACGGCGGATCCACAAAAAAGGTATCACTGGGATTGTACTTCACGGAATAAGCCAGGGGCCCCTTTTTTCCGTCTTTTTCCTCTTCCAGTTTCTGCTGGTAGGCAATCCCGTCCGTTTGGGTGTTCCGGATAGGATCGTCCGTGCGACGAACCGTTCCGACATGGATTCCCGCGAGGACTCCGACAAAGATGAAAAAAAGAAGCCTTCTATTCATAGGATAAGAATACCCGATTCGGATTCAACGCGCAATGCGGATACCGTCCGGCGCGCCCTCTCACCATCACCTCAAATATCATACGTTCCCCGGTTGCAGAGACCTCTTAAGGTACTTCCCCGTATAAGACAGGTCGCATTCGAGAAGACCCGCCAGCGGTCCCTGGTAAACGACTTCTCCGCCCCTGTCGCCACCCTCAGGCCCGAGATCGATCACATAGTCCGCCAGGTTGATCAAGCCCATATGATGTTCGATCACCATGAGTGAGTGACCGCGCTCCAAGACCTCTTCAAAAGCTTTCATGAGGTGCCGAAGATCGTCCTCATGAAGCCCCGTCGTCGGCTCATCCAAAAGGTAAAGGGTCGAAGCCGCCTCACGAAGGGAAAGCTGGTAGGCAAGTTTCAGGCGCTGGGCCTCACCCCCCGAAAGAGTCAGCGTCGGCTGGCCGAGCCGGAGGTATCCCAGACCGATCTTCTTGAGGATCGAAAGCTTCTGGACGAAGCCGCGGCTGTGCCCCAGAAAATCCAGAGCCTCTTCCACCGTCATGTTCAGCACATCGTCGATATTAGATCG
>CAIJDY010000135.1 GCA_903819565.1 Candidatus Omnitrophota bacterium
CGATCTCCGCGGCGCGTCCGCGACCTGCCAAGGAAAAAAATGAAAGTTGTGGATGAATTGCTCAAGAATCCCGGCGCCTGGCTGAAAGTCGGCGCCCCCCCGGGCGTCATGGTCAGCAGTCGGGTGCGGCTGGCCCGCAACTTGGAAGGCGTTGCCTTCCCGGGCTGGGCCGGCGAGGAGGAGTCCCTGTGTCTATGGCAGTCCCTGCGGCCGATCCTGGAAGCCCTGCCGGGATGCGCCGCGCCGATTGCGCTGGAAATGGAAGGCCTGAGTCGGGTGGACAAGGAAATTCTTATCGAACGCCATCTCATCAGCCGGGACCTGGCGGAGAAGGGGCGGGGCAGCGGACTGGTGTTCAAGGCCGATGAGACCGTGGTCATCATGGTCAACGAGGAGGACCACATCCGTATGCAGGCCATGTCACCCGGATTGAGCTTGCGCGGGTTGTGGCATACGATTGACGGCATTGATACCGACCTGGAGCGGCAGGTGCGCTACGCGTTTTCGCCGCGGCTGGGGTACCTGACGGCCTGCCCGACCAATGTCGGCACCGGCATGCGCGCGAGCGTTATGCTGCACCTGCCGGGCCTGGTGCTGATGAACGAGATCAACCCGATTATCAAGGGGGTCAACAAGATCGGCCTGGCCGTGCGCGGGTTGTGGGGCGAAGGCACGGATGCGGCGGGCAACATGTTCCAGATTTCCAACCAGACCACGCTCGGCGAAACCGAGGATACCATTATCAGCCGGCTGGAACAGATTGTCCTGGAAATCGAGGAGCACGAGAAACATGCCAAGGAGCGGCTGCTCCAGCAAAAGGAAATTTCGTTGAGGGATCACGTGGGGCGGGCCTACGGGATTTTAACCCACGCCTGCCTGCTGAACTCCAAGGAGACCCTGGATATGCTTTCCGCCCTGCGCTTGGGAATTGAACTGGGCCTGTTGCGGGAATGGTCCGCGTCCATGATTGACGAGTTATTCCTGTTGATTCAGCCGGGCCACCTGCAGAAGGTGGAAGGCAAAATCATTGGCGCCGAAAAACGCGACCTGGCCCGCGCCCGGTTGATTCGCGCCCGGCTGACCGCCGGGAAGCACTGAAAAAGACTGTAGGCCGTAGGCTGTAGGCTGTAGGCGGATTACTCGGCTCCGGCAGAACGGGGAACACTTGGCAATGGCAAGTCGGCCCGATATGCTGAGAATTGCCTCTCGTCTTCATTCTTAAAAAGCCCACAGTCAACGGCCCACGGTCCACGGTCCTTTTCACTTCCCACGGCCTGCTTCAGTCCACACCCTCTTCAGGTCATTTCCGATGAATCAAGATCGAGAACTCCCGCGGATTGATAATTTGACACTGCCTGAATCGCTTGAGCACGAGCAGATCATCATCGCCTGTCACCAAACATTCCGCTTGTCCCGCCACAGTCAAACCAAGCACATGCGCATCGCCGGGATCGCGGCAAGCATTGGCGGGAATCAACGCTGGAACGAACAGGGCGCCGTTTTCCCGAAGAACACGCTCGATCTGCTCCACGGTCTTTGGCAGCAGCTTGATTTTCCGATGGAGATTCCCGCGTATTTCAGTCAGAAGTTCTTCGCTCAGAAGCAGATCGTGACTGTCCAAACATAGTTCCAGCACCGATTCACACAACCCCCGTGCCGCAAACGCCGCGATGATAACATTCGCGTCGAGCACAATTCTCATGAAACAGCCTTACTATTCAGGTTGTTTAGACTGTAGGCTGTAGGCTGTTAGTCATTGCGCATTGAGCGAATTAAAGCGCTCAGAACCTTCTCGGTCTCCACCATTTTTGAGTCGCATTCGGGAACATCCGGCTCATCCATATAACCCATAGATTTCCTCCTTGGGAAACCCTCTGGTTACTCGATAGATCAAGACCGCCACTTCGTCGGCCAGTTCAAATGCTCGGAGCTTTGTATGGTCGCGCATAATTTCTTCCTACAGGCTAACTGCCTACAGCCTATCCACCTGAGCCGTTACGAAACAGCCTTGAAAACATCCTCGTCCATGATAAAGCCCTGGGCCTCCGCAAAGGGCAGGACTCTTTTGCGAAGCGCGCGGAATCTTTCGAGCGCCACATAGCGACGAATAGACTCCCGCACAAGATCACTGACGGGTTTGCGCTGTTCCTGGCTGATGTCCTCCAATTCAGAACGGAGCTCATTCGGCAATCTGACAGTTAATGTATTCATAATGTGTTACAATGTATCACGGCAGTCAAATCCCGTCAACATTGTTTCTGTTCAGCCTACAGCCTACAGTCTTCGTCTAC
>CAIJDY010000136.1 GCA_903819565.1 Candidatus Omnitrophota bacterium
CAAGCGCATGCGCGATCCCAGACTTATCCAGTACGATCACCCGTCGCTCGAGCCGAGCCTCAAGGAAACCTACGGCGTCATTCTTTACCAGGAGCAGGTCATGCGGATCGTCAGCGACCTCGCCGGGTTCACGCTCGCCCAAGCGGATTCGCTGCGGCGCGCCATCGGGAAAAAGATTCCGGAGGTCATGGCGAAAGAGAAGAAGGCCTTTGTGGACGGCGCGTTGAAGCGCGGCGTGAAGGAGAAGATCGCGGAAAAGGTCTGGAACCTCATCGATTATTTCTCGGGCTACGGATTCAACAAATCCCATTCGACCGCTTACGCGGCTGTTTCGTATCAGACCGCGTATCTCAAGGCCCACTATCCCGTGGAGTTCATGACCGCGTTGCTGACTTCCGAAATGAGTAACACCGACAAGATCGTGCAGTATATCGAGGCGGCGAAAAAAATGGGCATCGATGTCCTGCCGCCCGCGGTCAACGAGAGCTTTTCGGAGTTCACCTGCGTGGGGAACCACATCCGCTTCGGGCTCGCCGCCATCAAGAACGTGGGCGCAACGGCGATCGAATCGATCATCGCGACCCGCATGAAGGACGGGCCGTTTACGTCGCTTTTTAATTTCGTCCAGCGCGTCGATCTCCGGACCTGCAATCACAAAGTGCTGGAGAGCCTTATCCGGTGCGGCGCCTTCGACGAATGGAAGCTCTACCGCTCCCAGTTGATGGCCATGCTGGACACGGTGCTCGATATGGGCTCGAACCTTCAAAAGGATAGGAGCCGCGGCCAGATGTCGTTCTTTGAAAGCGGGAGTTCGCAGGAATCCTTTCACAACGAGGAAGCCGCCGTTCCGGAGATTCCGGAGTGGCCCGAGAACCAGAAGCTGGCTTACGAGCGCGAGCTGATTGGTTTTTATGTTTCGTCGCACCCGCTGTCCAAATACACGAAGGTGCTTAAAACGTACGCAAGCGCTTCGACGGAAAATCTTTCAGAGTTCAACCATCAGGCTGAAGTGACCATCGGCGGGATCATCGACAGCATGAAAGAGATCCTGACCAAGAAAGGGGACAAGATGGCGTTCCTGACGCTGCAGGATCTGGCCGGTTCCTGCGAGACCGTCGTTTTTCCGACGGTTTACAAAGCCGCCGGTACGCTCCTTCAAAAAGATGCGCTTGTGTTCGTGCGCGGAAAAGTGGACGCGCGGGATGACATTCCCAAGATCCTGGCCGACGAGATCGTGCCGCTCGACGAAGTCCCCAAACGTTTTACCCGTTTGATCGCCATTAACCTCAAGACCGCGGGACTGGGTCCCGATGTTTTCAAGGAAGTCCGCAGGATCCTCACGGAACACAAAGGGACCACGCCCGTCTATGTGACCCTGCAGGACCCCAAAGGGCGCATGACCGTCATCGATTCAGGCGAGAATCTGAAAGTATCGATCTCGGACGCTCTCTTCGAGGAATTAGAACATCTTCTGGGGGAAAATGTGGTCAAGATCCGTTCCTAGCGCCAACCAACTTGTTCATTTACGCAAGGTTGGGAAAGCAATGGGCGCCATTAAAATTCCATCGGAAACCAGTGCAACCCATGGTGGCCATTTTTTAAAATACAATCCAAGCCATGGGCAATCCCGCAAAGCAATGAAGTTGACAGAGGAGCGTTTCTAGAGAGGAATTTCACGTTAACTCTAGATAGCAATTGAAGTTACATCTAAAACTGCTTGACAAGGCCCGCGGGATTTGCTATTTTTTTGCATCTTCAAACTGGATAAGCAGTTGGGTCAACAGTGCCTCTGCTTCTTCGTTATAAGGAGGTGGGAACTTGACTAAGAAAGATATCGTGATGAAAGTCTCGAACGAGACGAATCTCACCCAGATCGACGTCAAAAAGATCGTCCAGAAAACCCTCGATGTCATTTCCGATAGCCTCCAGCGCGGCGAGACCGTGGAGCTCAGGAATTTTGGCGTTTTCAAAGTAAAAAGCCGTCGCGGCAGGCTGGGCCGCAATCCCAGGACGGGTGAAGAAGTGACGGTTCCCGAGAAAAAGGTCGTGGTGTTCAAGCCGGGACTTATTCTGAAGATCAAAGTGAAGTAGCGTTACAGCCGGGCCGCACTGCGGATTTTCCGGTGCGGAAGCTTGAAGTATTTTCGTGAGAATGATTTAAGGAGGCTGGGATGGCTGAAAAAGGGAAGGTGAAATGGTTTTCCAACGTGAAGGGCTACGGATTCCTCCGCAAAGAAGGTGAAGAACGCGACATCTTCGTTCACTATTCCGTGATCCAAGGGGAAGGCTACAAGCGCCTCAATCCGGACGAGGAAGTGCAGTTTGACATTGTGGAAGGCGAAAAAGGGCCGCAAGCCCAGAATGTCGTCCGCACCAAGAAGCCGAAAGAGGAAGCCCCCGCAGGAGGGCCTCTGCCGGCTGCTGCCAAAAAAGAAGGCAAGAAGTAAGCCTTTTCCAGGCTATCATCCATCGAAGGCCTAAAGCTGCTCGGGACCCGTTGGTTTCATGCCGACGGGTTTTTTTGTTCCCGGAGAGATTCGGGGAAATTTCGTGACGTGACGGTGCCTCATGCCGGAAATGCCAAAACCCAGAAAATTACGACGTTTTTTCACGGTTCAGCCACTGCAGGATTCTCCGGCCGATCTGTGGCTTGAACCTTCCGAAACTCACCATCTCAAAGACAGCATCCGCTTAAAGCCGGGAGATTCCTGTCTCGTGACCGACGGGGAAGGCAGGGAAGCCGAAGCGCTTATCCATGAATTCTCCAAGGACGGGCGCGCGCGTCTCCAGATCGTCCGGATCTCTTCAGCGAAGGAACCGGAGAACCAAGGGATCCGTCTCAGGCTCGTTCTCGCGATGTTGCGGAAGGGGAAAACGGATCTTCTGGTGGAGAAGGCGCAGGAGCTCGGCGTTTTCGAGCTCTGGCCCATTTTTTCGGAACACTGCGAGATCAAGGTCGCGGAGGAAAAGGCGGGAAAGATGGTCGACCGCTGGAACCGCATCGCCCATGAAGCGAGCAAGCAGTCCGGTGCTCTCCGGGCTATTCGCGTGGCCGCGCCGCGCGATTTCAAGGAAGCGATCCTGGCCGTCCCGGCGGACGAACCTCTCGTGATCTTTCATCCCTCCCGGGACGCGATCGGTTTCCCGGAATGGATCGCGGGGCTTCAAGCTTCCAAAAGCAGGCCCGAGATCCTGACTCTCTTCATCGGACCCGAGGGCGGTTTTTCGGAAGCGGAGATCGATTGGGCACGGTGGAAGCGAAAAGAAAAGAATTTTTTTCTGGTGAGTTTGGGGGAGGTCCTTTTCAAGGCCGATACCGCGTTCATCGGGGTCGTTGCCGCGTTGAGTTTCTCGGGGATCGCTTGAGGCTGGATCTTTAAATCCGGACCCGGGTTTTTTGAGTTCTCACGGGGCTTTCGCAGGTGTATCATGTTCCTTCCCTTGATAAGAACGCCGCGCCGCGAGCCGCGGGCGGCCTGCACATGTTCAGATAACGGTAGGGGACGGAGGAGCTCATGGACTGGTTTTGGCAATGGTATGATGTTTTCCAAAAAAGCGGCGCGTATGCGACGCTCCAGAAATTTTCGACCGGGGATTGGATCCTGATATTCGCGCTCCTCTGGGGCATGGCGATCGGTATTAAAAAGGGCGCCAGTGAAATGTTCGGGAAAGTATTCGGCCTGTTCCTCACGGGCGTGATCGTCCTGACCTTTTACCGTAATGTTTCAGCTTCCATGACCGCTGCGGTTCCCGTCCTGCCTCTGGAGGTCGCGCATCCCGTCTCCTTCGTTCTCGTTCTTGGGTTTTCCTGGTTCTCGATCATCGGCTGCGTCAACCTTCTCGGGAAGTTCTTTCATGTGGAGTCCCACGGAGCCCTGAGAACGTTCGGGGGCATGTTCTTCGGTGCGGTTTATTTTCTCCTGCTGATCAGCTTGATCTGCCAGTTCCTTTTGTTCATTCCGAGCGGCGGGCTTCAAAGAAGTTTTTCCAAGGAACATTCTTTTTCGGGACCCATCGTCGTGAGCATTTTCCCCACGATCCAGCGAGTGGTGGTTGCGCCTTTTCAGAAAAATCACCACCTTAAGGCGGTCCGGCCCGGTAAGACGTCGGCGACATGACGCAGCGTGAGACAAGCGGAGCGCGTTTTGAGGATCAGATCGTCGAGCGGGTGAGCTCCGCCAATGATATCGTCGAGATTATTACCCAGTACATCCCGCTGAAGCGTGCGGGAAGGCATTTCAAGGCCTGCTGTCCCTTCCACCAGGAAAAATCCCCTTCCTTCATGGTCCAGCCTGAAAAGCAGCTGTACCACTGCTTCGGGTGTGGGGTGGGTGGCGATGTCATCAGCTTTGTCATGCGCCATGAGAACATGACTTTTCCCGAGGCCCTGAAACACCTTGCCGACCGCGCGCACATCGTCCTGCCGGAGCGCCGCGGGGTCCGCGAGGACACCGGGCAAAAAGAAAAAATGTACGAGGTCTGCCAACTCGCCGCGAACTTCTATCACGAGCTTCTGATGAAGGACGCGGGAGCCGATGCGCGCGCCTATCTGGCCAAGCGGAAGATCTCGGAGGCGATCATCCTCGAATTCAAGCTCGGCTGGGCGCCCCCGGAATGGCGGACGCTTCACGATTTTCTGAAGCGGAAAGGTCACCCCGAAGCGCTGCTGAAGCAGGCGGCCTTGATCCAGCAATCCCCCAAGGGGAATTATTACGATACATTCCGCGGGCGCCTCATGTTCCCGATCCAAAGTCTTCAGAACAAAGTGATCGCTTTCGGAGGCCGTATCATTGCCGCCACGGAGGGCCCCAAGTACCTGAACTCTCCCGAAACGCCGATCTTCTCGAAACGGCGCGAGCTTTTCGGATTGAATTTCGCCAAGAAGTTCATCGACCGCGACTGGCCCAACCTCATCCTGGTCGAAGGGTACATGGATTTTCTCGCGCTTTACCAGCACGAGTTCAAGAATGCCGTGGCGACTCTCGGGACGGCGCTCGGGGAAGACCATGTGAGGCTCATGAAACGCTTCGTTGAAGAGGTCATCGTGGTCTACGACGGGGACAAGGCGGGGGAGGCCGCGTCGCTGCGCGGTCTGGAGATCCTTCTGGAAGGCGGCATGCAGGTCAAGCTTGTGGACCTGCCGCGCGGGGAGGACCCCGATGATTTCCTTCTGAAGCACGGGGCCGAGGCTTTTTCGGGACTGCTCAAGAACGCGAAGGATTTTTTTGATTATAAACTGAAGATCATGCTGGACCGCTACCCGCGCAAAGACACGCTGGGACTCACCAAGATCAGCCGGGAAATGCTCGAAACCTTCCTGAAGATCAAGAACACGGTCGTCCTTTCGGAGTATTTTAAACGCCTTTCGAGCGCCCTGCAGGTGGACGAAAATTCTTTGCGGACGGAATTCTCCCACCTTAACAAGCGTGGCGCTGTCGTGCCGCGCGAGAAAGAATCACCGGAGGCGGCGACGCCTGCCGAAACGCCTCCCGCGAAAGAGGAGCTTCTCCTTTTCGTCCTGATGGCCGAGGTCCCGCCATTGTGCGAGCAGGCCTGCGAGGAGCTCAAGGTTACGGATTTCAAAGCGCCCGAATCCCAGAAGATCTTCCGCTACCTGCAGGAGACTAGCGAGCAGGGGAAGAAATGCTATCTTTCCGGCCTCCTCAACCACATTGAGGATTCCCGGTACCGGGAACAGCTCGTGGCGGTGATGGCGACTTTGGATGAATCGGCCGAGCGGAAGCAGGTCCTGGAAGATTGCATCAAGCGGATCAAAAAGGAGCAGGTTATTCTCCGCCTCGAAACGCTGAAGCGGCTGATCGCGGAGGCTGAGCAGAAAGGCGATACTTCCCAGGCCCAGACCCACACCCACGAATACCAGGAGCTTTGGCATCTCTTCCGGACGCCCGAAAAGGGCAAATAATAGCAAACAAATCGCTTGGTAAAAGGGCTCGGACTCAGTAGAATACGCAGTTCTATGAAAAAGACGTTGAAAAAACCCACCAAAGCACTTTTAAGTGAGGCACCCTCGAAGGTTTCGGCAAAGGCCAGGCCTGCTGGAACAGCCCCCTCCAAGAAGCAGGATAAGTCCGCCCAGGCGGTTTCCAAGAAGCCGAAAGATGTCATCGACAGCCTCCTCGCCCTCGGTAAAAAACAAGGGTTTGTCACGATCGAGCAGATGAAGAAGACCTTGCCTTCGGAGATGAACACCCCGGAGAAGGTCGAAGAGATCATCGGGAAGCTGAACGAAAAAGGGGTGGAAGTCACCAGCCAGAACGTGAACGAGCAGACGAAGCCCGAGCCGATCCAGGACGTCGAAGCCAAAAAAGGCAAGGACTCCGAACTGGAGGAGGACGCGGCGGTCGAAGAGTACGAACGCGTGCGCATCGACGATCCGGTCCGGACCTACCTGCGGCAGATGGGCCAGATCGCGCTTTTGACGCGCGAGCAGGAGATCGAGATCTCCAAAAAGATCGAGGCCTGCGAGGAAGAGCTGAAGAAAGTGGTCTATGAGACGAAGGCCGCGCGTTTTGAGATCCTGGAGTTGGCCAAAAAGATCTCGGACGGGCAGGTACAGCTCGAGGCCATCGTCGATGAAGACCAGGAAGTCAAGATCCAGAACATCAAGCGGAAGTTCAAGCTGCTCATCCGCAAGTTCCGCGCCTCTCGGAAAAAAGCCAACGTCGTCGAACTTTTACTGCAATTCAATCTCAGCATCGGGATCGTGGAGCAGATCATCGCCAGCCTCCGCGCGAAACTTCGCGAGCTCAAAAAGAACCGCGACGCGATCAAGAAGCTTCGCCGCAGCGCCGTGCGCGGCCAGATCGGGAAGCACGAGGAGCGGAACCGTCAGATCCTGCTGGAGCTCGGGGAGTCCGAGGAGAAGCTTTTAGAGCACTTTAAACTCATCGTCCGCAAGGAATGGGAACTGACGAAGGCGAA
>CAIJDY010000137.1 GCA_903819565.1 Candidatus Omnitrophota bacterium
AAGAAAGAACCTTCGGAGGCAGTTCCATGCCAAGCACGCTCCGGTGCTGTAGAGAGTGCAGGAGTTCGTCACAGGATCATCCCCGATGATCAGGGGCGGAGCCTTTTCTGTTGACGAACTTTTAGATAGACGGGGTTGGATTGGGCCCTCGAACAATAATAAGGCGTACAAATAAAAAGGGACAGGCAGTTGCTTAATGCCTGTCCCTTTTCAAAGTATTTCAACCCCATGTCCACCTCGAAGGTGGACGCGGGTCAGGTTCCTCGACTGCTGCGCTTATTTCTTTTCGTTCGTTTCCTTCTTCTCGAGTCCTGTCGCGGCGTCTTTGCCGAGCTTCGCGGTGGGCTTCACGATCTCGCCCGTTTGTTCCACGACCGTCTTACTGATGTCCACGACAGCGGTCCCGGTATTGAGGACCGTGTTACCGATCGCCTTGCCTGTCGCCACGGTTCCTTTTCCGATGCCTTCACCCGCCTTCTTGGAAGCATCAACGATCTTCTCGCCGGCTTCTTTCGCGGTCTGCTGTTCCGCCATCACGGCGCCACAGGAAAAACTAAAGATCAAGGCCACTGCCAACAACATGCTCAAAAACTTAACCATTTGCACTTCCTCCTTGGGTTTTTACTTTTCGAGGGATACGGCTGGGCAGGACGGGAAAAAGTCCTGTTGTTGAAGCCCGCTACCGCTCATCCATTCGTTACTTGCCGGATATGATAACCGCAAAGGGACAATATGGAAAGGAAAGAACAAGGGGGCCGCTGAGGGCGTCCCTAGACCTCCAGTCAACCCAAAGGCTGGACCGGGGCCTGCTACTTCTTTTCTTTTGCCTCAATCTCACATTTGCGGATCGCGGCAATGATCGCATCGTCATTTTCAGGCCGGCCGATGTATTGATCCGCTCCGTCCGCGAGGCACTTTTCCCGATAGTCCATGCCTGAATAGGTGTAACCAATGACCGGAACCTTCGGGGATGGCGTTCCCGCGTCAGCCTTAGGAGCAAGCTTTTCCTTAATGGTCCGAATGAAACGGGGGCTCGCCTTTTCCGCCATCGCGTATTCCACGACCACGAAATCGGGCCGGTTCCCCGCGGCTAGTTCCCGCTCAAAGGCCGCTAGGTCAACGGTAAAGGCCACGCGGTACCGTTCCCTGCGGAGAGCTTCGGCGACCTTGGAAACGCGGGAAAGCCCTTCGCTGTCCACGAGGAAAACCGTTTTTTCCTTCTTCTTGCTAAAGATCGTTTCAACCTCTTTTAAT
Source organism: Candidatus Omnitrophota bacterium (assembly GCA_903819565.1). Taxonomy (GTDB): domain Bacteria; phylum Omnitrophota; class Omnitrophia; order Omnitrophales; family Aquincolibacteriaceae; genus Pegaeibacterium. The sequence goes on from CAIJDY010000137.1 coordinate 1,255, forward strand.
AGTCTCGAGATCATGAAGGGCTTCGTAAGAAATCCCTCCGCCTCCAGCTCCCTGAAAAGGGGTTCCAGCTCCCCACGCGCCGTAATGACCAGAACGGGAAGTTTGGCCCGGCCGTGGGCGGTGGAGATTTCGCGGTAAAACTGCAGTCCGTCCATGTGGGGCATGTTCACGTCCATGATCACGAGGTCGGGACGCAAGTTACCGACGATCTTGAGACCCGCTTCACCGTCGCAGGCGGTCAATACGTGATAGCCCGCCTCCCCGAGGAACTGCCTCAGAATCTCCACGTACTCGGGCTCATCATCCATGACCAGGATGGTTTTTGTTTCTTTCATCGCTATTGGGACCCCTCCTTATTAAGAATAGTGAGGAATTGCTCCTTTTCCTATCGGCAAAAACAACATTTAGTTAAGGATGGGGGACCTGTTTCCAGTAATGTAAGCTAAGTATCGGACAACAGATCCCGAAGCTATAAAAGATCGCAACTCTATTAGTTTAAATGACTTGTAACTTTACGTCCCCAATAAATTCCAAGACAAGGGCTTTGCCGTTTGCTTTTTTGCAAATGCGGGGGTATACTTTTTTAGGAACTTCAAAAAGTCCTTTTTTCGTCGATGGCGGTGTTGTCTTCAACGCTCTTCTGGATCGCAGAAGAGCCGGTTTTGAAAAGAAAGACGGAAATATGACGACCAGCGCAGCAAATGACGTCCCTTACGATGTGGGTCAGAAGGACCTTACCGCCACACACCACTCTCCGGCCCGAAAAAAAAGGGTCCTAATCATCGAGGATGAAGATAGTGCCAGCAAATTCCTCACGCTCCGCTTGACGAAGTTGGGCTTCGACGTTTCCGCCGCTGCCGACGGAATGACCGGTCTCCAGGAAGTTATGGCCACCCTCCCGGACCTTGTGATCCTGGACCTCATGCTTCCAAAATTGCCCGGAGAAGAGATCTGCAAGGCGATCCGCGAAAGTTTTGACGACCAGGTCGCAAAAATTCCTGTCATCATGCTTACAGGCAAAGATTCCGTGGTCGACAAAGTCCTCGGAAAAGTTATCGGCGCCGACGCCTATCTTACAAAACCTTATGACTTCAGCGATCTTCTGGTCGCGATTAGACGTATTATTCCGGAGGTTCCATCATAATGTAACCGGGAAGAACTCCCGGAACTAACAAGGGACGTGGGCTCGTGGAAGATGAAAAGTTCCGACAACCCAGGCTAAAGATCCTGCTCGTCGAGGATGATGCGGAATTCGCCGCAGTCCTGAGAATACGCTTGGGGAAGGAAACGAATCCCCCGCTTGGAATCACCTGCGCTCCCGACCTTCAACAAGCTCTCGAACTCCTTAACTCACAACGGTTTGACCTGATCCTCCTGGACCTCATGCTCCCCGATTCGAGCGGGATCCAGACCTTCCTGAAGATCCACGCGCAGGTCCGGCACATCCCTGTAGTGATCCTCACCGGACTGGACAGCGACAACCTCGCCATTGACGCCGTCCGAAAAGGGGCCGAGGACTATCTCGTCAAAGCGGATATCAACACACGTCTTCTGCTCCGGATCGTGCACCACGCTATCGACCGCCACCGCATTAAGGAAAAACTCGCGTCGGTCACGGGTCGTCTCCGGGAAACGAACCTGCTCCTTGAGAAAATGTCGCTCTTGGACCCTCTGACGGAACTCTATAACCGCCAGGGATTCCAGCAGGTCCTGTGCCGGGAGCTCCAGCTTGCTTCGCGCGGAGACGGCCAACTCATGGCGGTCGTGATGGACATCGATGACTTCAAGAAGATCAATGATTCCATGGGCCATCCGGTCGGCGACATCCTTTTAAAGGAAGTGGCCAAAAAGATCCGGGATTCCCTGCGGGTAACGGACTATGTTGCGCGGATCGGGGGGGATGAGTTTGTCCTCCTCCTGCCCAAAACCACTCTGGGAGAGGCCGTCCAGCTCGCCGAACGTCTGCGGATCGCCGTTTCAAACACGACGATCACCCTTTCAGAGAAAGAAATGATCCGGATCACCGCCAGCCTAGGCCTCATCCCGGTCCCGGCGAAAACCTCTTCGGTCGACGAACTATTGGCCGTGGCGGATCCGCTTTTAAGACGCAGCAAGGAGAAGGGCAAGAACCGCGTCTCCTTTGAAGACCCCGAGGGCCGTGCCCGTCTTCTATCCACCTCGCATGTAACGGACCTGCTCCGGAACGGGAATAATTTTTTCGCGCTCAAGCAGCCCATTTTCCAGCTTGCGGAACGGAGCGTCATCGGTTATGAGTTCCTTTCCCGTCTCAACCAGGAAACTTTCTATACGCCGGACGAATTTTTCCGGATCGCGCTGGAAAACAACATGCTGACGCTTGTCGACCATCACTGTTTCCGCTCCTGCGCCTCCAAGGCCGGTGAGCTTGCACCCGAAATGCGCCGCCACATCAACCTGTTCCCCGCCACCATCATCGATCTTCCGGCCGAAGAGCTGGTCGACAAGCTCGCGGCGAACTGCCCCGCGAGCAATTATTGTTTTGAAATCAGCGAGCAGCAGATCCTGGGAGACTCTTCCTCGATGATCGGCCCTGTGCAAGCCTTCAAGAATTACGGGATCACGATCGCGGTCGACGATGTCGGTTTCGGCAATACTTGCCTGGAAAGCCTTATCCTGCTGGAGCCGGACGTCATCAAAATGGATAAGAAATACGTCCGCGGCATCGCGCAAAGCTCGCAAGTAGAACGCTCTTTCCGCCGCGTCCTCAAGATCGCGGAAGACCTGAACGCGGAGGTCATCGCCGAAGGCATCGAGTCGGAGGAGGATCTCGTCCGCCTGAGGGACCTTGGCGTAAAATACGGCCAGGGATTCCACCTGGGGATGCCGGCCTAAGCGCATGGAAAAACCTTTCGAAGAAGTTTCCGGAAGGAAAAAGCGGCCGGACCCCGTCATCTTCATCACGAACCTCCGGCTGGCGCTGACACTCGCGTTCCTGGGGCTCTTCACCCTGGCGAACTTCCTGCTCCAAAATCACCAGGTCAACCTCACCAAAAAAAACATCGCAACGATCGCTTTCTTTGAGAACCAGCACCGGCTGACCCAGCAAATCATGTTTTTCACGTCCCTTTACGCCCAGTCCATCGCCGTCCAGGAAAGAAAGGCCTTGCGGGAAAGCATTCATGACGACTTGTCGGGGCTTCTCGTTTTTGACGAAACAAGCGGCGGCGAAAACCTCTCATCCTCCAAACTTTCCGCGCCGATCGCCTCGAGGGTCCAGCGTCTTTATCTTAACGCTCAGGCCCCTCTGAACAAGACCGTCCAGGAATATATCGCGTCCATCAAGTCCTTCATGATGAGCGAACCGATCCGCGTAAGCTCCGAAAATCCGCAGCTCAAAGACCTGCAAAAGCAAAGCGCCCGGCTGATCACGATCTTTCAGGAGGCGGTCCGGGCCTATCAGGAGAAAAACCAGAACCGTGTCGATTCGCTCCAGAGGCTTGGCATGGCGCTTTTCGCGATGACTCTTTTCTGCCTCGTCCTGATCGGCCTTTTTATTTTTCTGCCAGCGTCCCGGAAGATCGCGACCTCCCTGGGACAGCTCAAGACAACGAACGAGGAACTGGAGAAGATCGTCACCGAAAGAACGGACGCCCTCAGGCAAAACGCCCTGCAGCTTGCAGACTCCAACGAAAAACTCCGCCAGCAGATCGAGGAACGCCTCCGGGCCGAGCAGGAAGTCCGTAAAACCAACACCTTTTTGGACTCCATCATCGAAAATATCCCCAACATGATCTTTATCAAGGACGCGGAGGAGCTTCGTTTCGTCCTTTTTAACCGCGCGGGAGAAGAACTTCTCGGCCGGAATCGGGATGAGATGCTCGGAAAGAACGACTATGATTTCTTCCCGCGGGAGGAGGCTGATTTTTTCACCGAGAAGGACCGGGACACCCTCCGGAAAAACGAGCTTCTGAACATTCCCGAGGAACCCATTCACACCCGCAAGCGCGGCATGCGCTTTCTTCATACCAAAAAGATCCCGGTCATGGGCCCCGACGGGGCGCCTTCTTACCTGCTCGGGATCTCGGAAGACATTACGGAACAGCTTTTCGCAGAACAAAAGATGCGGGAACTTTCCATGGCGATGGAAAACGCCCTGGACGGCGTCGCGCGTCTCGACCTGAACATGAAATTCCTGAGCGTGAACAAGGCTTACGCCGTCATGCTGGGCTACTCCCAGGATGAGCTCGTGGGTCTTAATTCCATCGCCACGGTCTGCCCCGAAGATCACGACAAGATCCGCGACGCGCTGAATGAGGTAGACCTGAAGGGAAAAGCCGAGACAGAAGTCAAGGCCATCAAAAAGGACGGCTCGATCTTTCACCAGTACGCAGTCTTTGTCCGGGTCCTGGATAAGGACAGAGAACCCGAAGGTCTTTATTTCTTTACGCGGGACGTCTCCGAGCAGAAATATAAAGAATCGCTCGAGATCAAGGCCGACCTCATTCAGATGGTATCGCACGAACTGCGCACGCCGATCCATTCCGTGAGAGAGGGGATCAATATCGTGCTGGAAGGCCTCACCGGGGAACTGAACGAGGAACAAAAGGAGGTGCTGAACATCTCCAAACGCTGCGTCGACCGGCTGGTCCGCCTGATCAACGACGTGCTGACCTTTCATAAGTTCGAAGCCGGCGTCGTCGTTTTCAACTTTCAAAAAAACGACCTCAACAAACTGCTCCAGGAAACGGCAGAAGCGATGCGACCCCTAATCAAGACCAAGGAGCTGTCCCTTGAACTGGAGCTCCGGAAGGATCTGCCGGAAATTGAAATGGACCGGGACAAGATCGCCCAGGTCCTCACGAATTTCCTTCAAAATGCCGTCAAATTCACGGACCGCGGAGGGATCACCCTCGTTTCATCTCTTTGCGGCGAGGGCGTCAGGGTCTCGGTCAAAGATACCGGCGTCGGAGTGCAACAGGCCGACCAGCCAAAGCTTTTCAGGAAGTTCGGACAGCTCGAGTCGGCGAAACTGATCGCGCCGGGAGGGACCGGCCTGGGTCTCGCGATCTCCAAAAAGATCATCGACCAACACCATGGCACAATCGCGTTGGAATCCGTTTACAAGAAAGGCAGCGTCTTCTCGTTCACGCTACCTCTAACACAGGCCCGCCCGTCCTAAGAGCCCCTAATATAACGAGCTTCTGTCATCCCCACGCCACCGCATTTTGCGGGGTCCCGCCCGAAGGCGGAAAAAGCGAAGATCCGGAAAATGGATTCCAGCACTGAACGACCGATTAAATTTATCGAAAATTTAGTGCGGCACTTGCTTTCAATATGGAAGCCAGTGTCGATAAAAACATTTCCGCCAGACGGCGTCGGCGGATCCGTCCAGCGCCTTGTGGCGGACGGGAATGACATTTTGTTGGAAATTCCAATTTCCTAAGAAAAAATCCCGGGGATTAAAAAAGGAGAGTTTTGTTGCGTCCGAATCAATCCGCGTGACGGATCCCCTGGACGCCGGCGGCATTCAGGCGGACCGTCACCGGAGGATTTTCTTTTTGCGAGGAGGAACGCAGGGCCCGGATCGAAAGTTGTATCACGGAATTCTCCGACAGCCACTTGGGCTGGAGCTTTACCTCGGACCCGGCTGTTTCCAGATCTGCGATCTTTTTGTTCCCCGCGCTCACTTCCACGCGGTAAACGGTCCCTTCCCGGGGAACAAATCCGTAAACGACCGCCAGATCCTTGAAAGACAGGACCCCTCCCAAAAAAGCGAATTGGTCCAGCGGACTGACCCTGGAAAACCAGTACTTCGCGATCATGTCCCGGCGTTCGCTCAAGGTCTTCACGATATAGTCTTCATCGTCGGGGCGGCTGTATTTCCCGGCCTTGACCATAGCACGGATATCCTCGTCCGAAAAACTCATCATGATCTTGGCGGCCCAAAAACCGTCCGCCCGCGTGATCACCCGGAAAGCTTCGTAAGGGAGCAGATCTTTGAACTTCGCGGGATCAAAAAGGTCGTTACTGAAATAGCCGACCGCGGGCGAATATATTTTTTCTCCCGCGAGGCGCCATTTTTTCTGCCAGGGCTTCTCCCAAAAACCGAGGCCCAGGATCGCCTTGATGCTCTCTCCGTAATCCACCATATGTTCATACCCGAACATCGGCTCTTTCGGCCCGTCCGTCGCCGCTCCGAGGGAATTCGTGAAGTCCGTCAGGTAATGTTTGAGAACGGTCCGGCCGTTCTCGGTCACCGCCATATCCAGCGTATTGCTTTCGAGCATTTCGTGATGGTTCAGCCACGCCGCAAAAACTCCCAGCGCACGGATCTCCCGAAGATCGCGATGGTTCACGATGTCCTGGGGATTGTTTTTCCCGCGGCCTAAAAAGCTGAATTTTCCCGCCTCCGTCCCTGCCGGGACCTTGGTGGCGGACGCCCGGTAAACCCCGTTCGGCAGCGGCACGAACAACAGGTACTCCTGCAGGATCTTTTGGGTCAATTTTTTAACGAAGCCCGTGTTGTCGATCGTAATGGCGTCCGGGGCGGCCATAAGTTGGTCCGCGGCGAACGACAGGATCGTCGCCTGCGGGACGTTGTATCCGAGCGCGTAGTAAAAGCGGTTACCGATCACTTCCGCCGCAGTATTGAGTTCCGACGCTCCCTGCGCGTCAAACCGGAGGATGTATTTGTCTTTCTTGACGTCTTCCACGAGGAACCCGTAATGCGCGCCCTGCTGCTCCGCTCCCTGCACACTCAGCGGCTTGCTGAGGTCCGGTCCGTCGGCAACAAAGGCGCCTTTTTCAAGATCGGCCGCGGAAAGTTTTTGCCGGGCGTGACGGTTCGTGAAAAAAGGAGAATCCGGAACTTCATCAAAAATGTTGGTGCTGGCGGACGGGATGGTTTTGCCGGTGATCTTGCGGCCCCACCGCCCCAGATCGAGCTGGTTCATGGCTTCGCCGTAGGCCGACTGATCGAACGCGTCCTTATAAAGCGTGACCTCGCCTTCACCCATTCTTTCCGTTTCCCCCGCGAAAGATACCACGCCGGCGGCGGCTAGCCCGATCACAAGACCGAGGACGGCTCGAAGCGTTAAACTGCTTATTTTTTTCATGGTTTCTCTCGTCATCGCGTTGGTACCTTAAAAAGCCAGTTTATTCTCGAGATAAAATTGCGTTCCCTCGTTCCCGTGAGCCACGTTAAAGCTGAGCAGAACGAGTTGCGAGTGGCTTAAGTGCAACCCTGCCCCGTAGGACTCCCGGAAACCGTTGAGACGAAATGTGGCAAAATCCTTGGAAACCTGTCCTTCATCCAGAAAAACGACCGTTTTCAGTTTAAATTCTTTGTACTGCCATACCGTGTAGCGGTATTCAAGGTTCAGGAGGAGCGCACTCTCGCCAAAAAAACGGTTGTAAACGAAGGCCCGCGACGTCTGGCTCTGACGCGGGAACATCCCGGAACCGCCCAGCTTCGTCATTTCATAGAAGGGAACGTTCCCGCCGTTCACCCGTTGATTAAACTCCCCGAAAAGACGCGCCGCAAGGATTCTCCGGGGAGAAGCCAGCTGAAAATATTTCGCCGCGTCAAGCTGGTACGTGAAGTACCGGGCCGGAGAACTTTCGACGCCCTCCGTGTACTTAAAAAGAAGTTTCTGATAGCTGCCTTTGGTCGCGTCTTCCTTGCTGTCCCGGGTGTCGCGGTCCAAACGGATGGAAAAGTCCAGGAAATCATCGCCGTGGAGGCCCGGAATATTCTCGCCGGCGAAGATCTGGGTGATATCTCCCTTCCCTTCATGGGCGCGGTTCTTGATGTTCACATGGCTATAATCCACTTGGGAAGTCAGGTCCAGCGAAGATGAGAATTCATAACCGGCTTTCGCACCCACTGTCGTTTTTTCCTCGATAAACGAAGTGCTGTCGCCGCGGCTGGAGTCCGTGCCGAGGCCGTAGAACGTTTCATTCCGACGGTTCTCATACTCAATAATGCTGGAGGTGTGGAACCCCGTTTCGCCGATCCTCTGGGCCCCGAGTTCGCCGCCGGCCTGGAAATAATTAGTCGGCCCGTGGTTGATCCAGCCCTTCGCGATGAAATCGGGATAGTTTTCCTTCTGCCGTATGATCCTGACAAGGTCGAATTCGGCGCCGTAGGAAGGGATGCCCGAAAAGCCCAGAGAATCCAGCCGCGGCTTCACGCCGTAGTCCATGATCCGGTCATAGATCCAAACGGTCTTCTTATCAAGCCGGTAATTTTCCGTCATGACGAGCGATTGGTCGATGGGCCATTTCGCAAGCTTAAAGGGCCACTCGATCGCGCGGGACAGGGCGTCCTTTAAAGGGGTTTTGGCCAAGGGCTTCTCGTAAAGGGGCGCGTAATAATCCGTTTTCTGGTCTTCCGCGCGGCCAGGCGCGGCAAGGGCCAAAAGACAGAGACAAAAAAACAATAAAAATTTTTTCGGTTTCAATTTTTTCTCGTAAAAAGTTCTAAGTTCGACGCTGAAGCGATCCAGCTCTTCGGGCGGCAGTATTTTGCACTCTTTCGGCAAGATTTTCAACAGGCATCCTCTTTTTCTCCGAAGGCATCCGCGAGAAGCCGGACATCGGGCGCCTGTCCTTCCCTCCAGACCACCGCGACCACATCGAACGAGACCGGAACGTCCGGCATCTTTTTTTCCTTCAGGTACCATGAGGCCAGTTTGAGGAGTTTTTCCCGCTTCCGCGCGTCCACCGCCTCCTGGGGCGTTCCGAACTGCGCGCCGGTGCGGGTCTTGATCTCGATGAAAGCGAGCCTTCCCTTTCTTTTCGCAACCGCGTCGATCTCCCCCAGCGCGCATTTGTAATTTTTTTCGAGGATCGTGTACCCGTTCTTCTTCAGGAATTCGCACGCCACGATCTCCCCACGGTCACCCAGGGAAAGACGGAAAGGTTTGGGGTTAGGAGTAAGTCTCACGCGCTTATTCCCAGGGCGGCCTCGCGGACGGGCGCAAAACTCTGGCGATGCACCGGCGACGGTCCGGCCTCGCAAAGGGCCTTGAGATGCGCGGCGGTTCCGTACCCTTTGTGGTCGGCGAACGCGTACGCGGGATAGAGCTCATGAAGCTTGCGCATCCAGTGGTCCCGGAAGACCTTCGCCACGATGGATGCCGCGGCAATGCTAAGAGATTTCTGATCGCCCTGAATAACGCTCTTTTGTTCAAGGGGAAGGTCCAGACGCATGTTCCCGTCGGTCAGGAGCAGCACCGGGGTATGGGGAAGGTTCAGCACAGCTTTTTTCATCGCGAGCCGCGTCGCCTCGTAGATATTGATCTCGTCGATCTGCTTCTCGTCCACAACGCCAATCCCGACCAGGCAGGAACGCGCGATCACGCCGTAGAGTTTTTCTCTCCGGGAAGCGCTGAGCTTCTTGGAATCATTAACACCCAAAAGAGCCTCCGGCTGGAAAACGATCGCGGCGGCGGCGACGACCGGGCCGGCCAAAGGACCGCGGCCGGCTTCATCCACGCCAGCCATCCAGCCCTTCAAATCTCCGGCTTGGGTCCGGTCAAACGCATGAAGGTCCTGAAGGAGCTGCACCTTTCGGGTTTCTCGAACGGAAACATCCACGGGCCCACTCCGGAACGCTGTTTAACGGTGCTTCAGATAATAGAGCTTCGCCCGACGCGATCTGCCTTTGTGGCTGACGACAACCTTTTCCACGATCGGCGAGTAAACAGGGAAAGCCTTCTCGACCTTGTCCCCGTAGCTTTCCTTGAGGACCGTGAAGCTGGCGTTAATGCCGCGCCCTTTTTTGGCAATGCAGACCCCTTCAAAGAGCTGGGTACGCGTCTTGTCCCCTTCTTTCACGCGGACGTGCACTTTCAGGGTGTCCCCCACGCGGAACTCCGTGATCTTCTTGGTTCCGATTTCTTTTTCGACAATATCCATTTTATTCATGTTGTTCTCCCGTTTACGTTTTAACCAATCCGCGACTTCCTCGATAATTTCAACAGGTCCGGCCGTTTCTGACGCGTCACCTGCTCGGCGGCCGCTTCGCGCCAAGCCTTCACTTTTTTATGATCCCCCGAGACCAGGATCTCCGGGACCGTCCAGCCCCGGAACTCCCGGGGCCTGGTGTATTGCGGGTATTCCAAAATTCCGGATTCAAAACTTTCGTGTTCGACCGAAGCGGCGTTCCCCAGCACGCCGGGGAGAAGCCTCGCAACAGCTTCGATTAGACACAGGGCCGGCGCTTCGCCGCCCATCGTGATAAAATCCCCCACCGAGATCTCCTGGTCGACCAGACGGTCTTTCACCCGCTGGTCCACGCCTTCATAATGCCCGGCGATCAGCACCAAATGCTGCTTCTTGGCGAGATGCCGCGCCAGCTTCTGGCTCATGGGTTCGCCCTGGGGATCTAGGAGCACCACCCAGGCTCCCTTGCCGATCGCTTCCACGCATTCAAAGATCGGTTCGGGCTTCATCACCATTCCCGCCCCGCCGCCGAACGGTTTATCGTCCGCCGTTTTATGACGGTCGTGCGTCCAGTCGCGCAGGTCATGGACCCGGATCTTCACGAGTCCTTTATCCTGGGCCTTTTTCAACAACGATTCGTTGAGCGGACTTTTAAAAAAATCCCTAAAGAGCGTTACGACATCGATCGTGGGCCCCGTTAAAGGCACAGACCTCTCTTCCTTGGGCGCTCGGGGACATCTTGAAGCCTTTTTCATCCGTTCTCACCTTTATTACGCGGCGCGGGCACAGCGCTGACGCCTGCCCAGGCCCGACGGGATGAGCTGCCTCTTTTGATCAAGCGCTCTTTTTATTTTTTCTTTTTTGGCGACGCAAGAGGCTCTTCAAGGCCACGCTCATCTGCGCCCCCTGCTTCACCCAATAATCGAGACGGTCCTGCTTGACGACGAAAATATCTTCTTTGGGAAGAGCGTCATAATAGCCGACTTCCTCGATAAAACGCCCGTCACGCGGCATTTTCGCGTCGCTGACCACGATGCGCCACTGCGGACGGTTCTTGCTTCCAAACCGCTTCATTCGGATTCTGACTGCCACATTGCCTCCTTAAATGAGCGCATAACTTACGGAGGGCGATCCCGACATAAGCTCTTTGCGCGAATTGACCCCGCACCCGGCGGTCACCCCAAAACATCGGCCGCCCGAATGTGCGTTGTTTTTGTTCTTATTTCCCCGCATCCCTAAAAAATCCTTCCCGTGTGCGGGGTAAACTCAGATCCACGACTTCCGTCCCCTGCCTACCGCAGGCGAGCGTAAGTGGTTTCTTCGTTTATTCTTTCTCCCTGCGGATCGAAGCCCCAAGGGACGTGAGTTTTTGTTCGAGGTGCTCATAACCCCGGTCCAGATGATAGACGCGCTGAACTTCCGTGGCCCCTTCGGCCACAAGCCCCGCGAGCACCAACGCCGCGCTGGCCCTGAGATCGGACGCCATGACCGGCGCTCCGCTCAACTTTTTCACTCCGTGCACGATCGCGCTCGGCCCTTCCAGATAGACTTTCGCGCCCATACGTCCGAGTTCCGGCACGTGCATAAAACGGTTCGGGTAGATCTTTTCCGTGATCACACTGATGCCCGGCGTGACCGCCATCAATGCCATGGCCTGCGCCTGCAGGTCCGTCGGAAAAGCCGGGTACGGAAGCGTCGTGATGTCCATCGGCTTCAGCCGTCCCGTTTTTCTCACGCGCACGGCGTTCTTGAATTTGTCGACCCTCACGCCCGCCTGCCGCAATTTATCGATGACCGCGTTCAGATGCGTCGGCTCCATCTTGCGGATCAGGAGGTCCCCGCCGGTGATCGCCGCAGCGAACATGAATGTCCCCGCCTCGATACGGTCCGGAATCACGCGATAATCGGTCCCGTGGAGTTTGCGCACGCCTTCGATCTCAAGACGCGGCGAACCTTCTCCCAGGATCTTCGCTCCCATTTTTTTAAGGAAGAGCGCCAGGTCCACGACCTCCGGCTCACAGGCCGCGTTCTCGATCACGGTTTTGCCCGCAGCAAGCACCGCCGCCATCATGACATTGCCTGTCGCCAAAACAGATGACCCGTAAGCGCCGCCTAAATAGATCTCGGCGCCACGCAGTTTTTTGTTGGCCGTGGCCCGCACGTACCCGTGCTGGATGTCGATGGTCGCATTCAGCGCCTCCAAACCCTTCAAATGAAGATCGATCGGCCGCGGCCCGATGGCGCACCCGCCGGGGAGCGAAACCTCCACTTCTCCCAACCGTGCCAAAAGCGGCCCCATCACGCAAACTGACGCGCGCATGGTCTTGACCAGCTTGTAAGGCGCGAGCGGTTTCAGGTTCTTGCCCGGCTTGACCTTGAGGCAGCCGTTCTCCAGGATCGCTTTTGCACCCAGCGACCGCAGCAGCTTCACCATGGTGTGCACGTCCCAAAGCGATGGAACATTTTCAATGACCGATTCTTCTTCCGTCAAAAGCGCTGCCGCCATGATCGGCAAAACGGCGTTCTTCGAACCCGAAACGTCGATTTCGCCCTTAAGGCGCATCCCGCCCTGGATGATGATCTTGTCCATAGAATTAGATTAAAATTTCGCCCCTCTTGGCGGTCACGACCCGTTCTATTCCGGAATAATCCCCAAAGCGCTGGATATTATCATAACCCGCGTCTTGAAGCCACTTTGAAACGGTCCCGGATTGCCCCTGCCCCACTTCCAAAGCGAGCGTTCCGCCGTGTAAAAGGCGCTCTTTCGCTCCGGCAATAATACGCCTGTAAAAATCCAAGCCGTCTTCCCCGCCATCCAAGGCTTTCCGCGGCTCCGCTCTAAGCTCCTCCTGAACGGTCCTCCAGTCCGCCGCCGCAAGGTACGGCGGATTTGAAACGATCACGTCCCATTTTTTCGCCTCTTCGCAGGGAAAATTGAAAATATCGCCCAGAACGAGAGTCGCGCGATCCATCAATCCGTATTTTTCAACATTCACCCGGGCTACTTCGAGTGCCGCAGAGGAAACGTCAAGAAGGGTGCCTCTGGCGTTCGGACATGTCCGGAGAAGTGCGACAGCGATGGCCCCCGAGCCCGTCCCGATATCTAAAAATGAAAAATTTTCTCCCGTCTTTGCGCCGAGCGCCTTAAGGGCCTGCTCAACCAGGATCTCCGTCTCGGGACGCGGGATAAGGCAATGTTCGTTCACGAACAGCGTCTCCTGCCAGAAATGAGCCTCCTGCAAAAGATAAGCGAGCGGGATGCGGCGTTCCCTTCTTTCCAAGATGTCAAAGAACCGATCCCGAATCTCTGGAGCGGTCAGTTCCGGCGCGTTGAGATGAAGGTCGAGACGCCTACATCCCGAGAGCTTCATAAAAATGCGTTCGCATTCTTCGCGGCCTTCCTCGATCCCCGCGCGAAGCAGCCGCTCGCGCCCGTATTCGAGCCATTCCAAAACTGTTTCTCCCGCGACTTCCTGAACGGGGTTCATAACGCTGTCAGTCTCCGGACCTTTTCGTCTTCCGCCAGTGCCGCGACGACCGGGTCCAAGTTTCCGTCCAGGATCTGGCTCAGGCTGTGCAGCGTCAAACCGATGCGGTGATCGGTCAACCGGTTGTCCGGATAATTATAGGTCCGGATCTTGCCCGACCGGTCTCCCGACCCGACCTGCTCCTTGCGATTCTTGGCGGTCGCGGCTTCCTGCTGCTCGCGTCGGAAATCAAAAATGCGCGCCCGCAAAATGCGCATCGCCTTTAATTTATTCTTAAGCTGTGACCGTTCATCCTGACAGGCCACCACAAATCCGGTCGGCATATGCGTGATGCGCACCGCGGATTCCGTCTTGTTCACATGCTGCCCGCCCGCTCCGGAGGCGCGGTAAACGTCGATCCTCAAGTCGGACGGCACGATCTCGATGTCCTCTTCCGCGGCTTCGGGAAGGACCGCTACGGTCACCGCGGACGTGTGAATGCGCCCGCTCGCTTCCGTTCTCGGGACACGCTGCACGCGGTGAATGCCGCTTTCGTATTTGAACCAGTTGTAGGCGTATTGACCGCTGACGCCGAAAATGATCTCTTTGAAACCGCCGATCCCCGTGGGGCTCATGTCCATCACTTCCACCCGGAGGCCGTGCTTGGAGGCGTGCATGTTGTACATGCGGAAAAGGTCCGCGGCGAAAAGGGCCGCTTCCTCCCCTCCGGTACCCGCGCGGATCTCCACGATCACGTCCCGCGAGGCGTTCGGCTCCATGTCCCGCAGGAAAAGGTCCTCGAGCTTGGCTTCTCTTTTGGCCTGTTCGCCTTCGAGCTCCTTGAGCTCGTCTTCGATCAGCCCCTTCATGGCCTCGTCATCCTGGCTTCCGGACAGGCTATGCCTCAAAGACTCGATCTCTTTCTCGGTCCTTTTGTACTGAAGAAAGCCTTCGACGATCGGGCGAAGCTGGGCCGTCTCCTTGCCTAGTTTTTGGAACACGTTCCTGTCCCGGACCGCCTGAGGGTCTGCGAGCAGGGTTTCCAGTTCCCGAAACCGCGCTTCGGTTTTTTCAAGCCGTTCGCGGATCCTCATTTGCCCTGGGCTTTAACCTTTTCTTTCAAAGCCTGCAGTTTTTCCCTGCGGGTGTCCTCCGCGAACTTCAGTTTGACCGGGGCCTTGGCCGTGACTTTGTGCGCCTTCTGGTTGACGGCCACTTTCCCGTCGAACTTTTTCTTGAAACGGTCGATGCGTCCGGCCGTGTCCATGAGCTTCTGCTTGCCCGTGAAGAACGGATGGCAGGAGGAGCAAAGGTCCACCTGGATCCGCGGCAAAACGCTCTTGGTCTCGATGATGTTCCCGCAGGCGCACTGAATGGTTGAAGGTCCGTAGTTGGGATGTATTTCTTTTTTCATGTTATTTCTCCGCTTTGTTCATGTTGAGTAAAAACTCAGCATTACTTTTCGTTTTTCTGAGACGGTCCACCAACAGCTCCATCGCCTCAGAGGGGTTCAGTTCGTTCAATACTTTCCGAAGGATCCACACACGGCTGAGTTCTTCAGGCGGCATCAGGAGGTCTTCCTTACGCGTGTTGGACTTCTTGACGTCAATCGCCGGGTAGATCCTGCGCTGGAAGAGGTTGCGGTCGAGCTGGAGCTCCATATTGCCCGTTCCCTTGAACTCTTCAAAGATGACCTCGTCCATGCGCGAGCCGGTATCGACGAGCGCTGTGGCGATGATCGTGATGCTCCCGCCTTCCTCCACGTTACGGGCCGACCCGAAGAAACGTTTCGGCTTGTGCAGGGCGTTGGAATCCACGCCGCCCGAGAGGATCTTCCCGGAATGCGGGGCTACGGTATTATAAGCGCGCGCCAGACGCGTGATGCTGTCGAGCAGGATCACCACGTCGCGCTTGTGCTCCACGAGCCTCTTCGCTTTTTCGAGCACGATCTCGGCTACCTGAACGTGACGATCCGCGGGTTCGTCAAAAGTGGAGGCGATGACCTCTCCCTTCACCGAACGCTGCATGTCCGTCACTTCTTCCGGACGTTCGTCGATCAGCAGCACGATCAGGTAAGCGTCCGGATGGTTCGTCGTGATGCTGTTGGCGATCTTCTGGAGCAGGATCGTTTTGCCGCTGTACGGCTGCGCGACGATCATGCCGCGTTGGCCGAACCCGATCGGCGCCAGGAGGTCCATGACCCGCATGGAAGTCTCTTCCTGCGTCGTCTCGAGCACGATGCGCTTGTTCGGATAAAGAGGCGTCAGGTTGTCGAACGCGATCTTGTCCTTTGCGCTGTCCGGGTCCTCAAAGTTGATGAGCTCGACCTTGAGCAGGGCGAAATACCGCTCGCCTTCCTTCGGAGGCCGGATCAACCCGCTCACCACATCGCCGGTCCGGAGATTAAAACGCCGGATCTGGCTCGGGCTGACGTAGATGTCGTCCGGAGACGGCAGGTAGTTGTAGTTGGGAGAACGCAGAAAACCGAATCCGTCCTCGAGGATCTCCAGCACGCCTTCCCCGAACATGAGGCCGGATTGCTGGGCCTGGCCCTGCAGGACTTTGAAGATAAGGTCTTGCCGCTTGAGGCCCGCGACGTTCTCGATCTTGAATTTGTGGGCCATCTTCTGAAGCTCGCTGATCTTCATTTTCTTCAGGCTGACCACGTCGAGCGGTTTTTCGCCGGACTTCTGCTGCTCGAGCGCTTTCTCAAGCGCTTCGCCGTTGGCAGCCGCGTCTTCTTGCATCATCCGGGGCGGCCGCTTGTTCTGGCCGTCTTCGGTGCGACGGTGGTGCATCGGGGTTCTTTCTCGGATCTCTCTTGTCATTTTTTTGTTGCTCCTTTTGAGAGGGATTCGAACTTGTGCCACAGCAGTTCGGCATCCCTTCGGGTTTGATAAATGGATTTCGAATTATCTAAAACAAAATCCGCCTTTTGGGCCTTGAGGGCCTCGGGCATTTGGGCTCTTTCCCGCGCCCGGATCTCCTCGGTGGTAAAACGCTTTCGGTTGAGTCTTTTCTCCTTCACGCTGAAATTACATTGCACGACCAGGACCTTGTCGCAGAGGGTTTGGAAACCGGCCTCAAAAAGAAGCGGGATCTCCACGAGGATGATGTTCCGGTCGCTCGACTCGATCTTGTCCTTTAATTTCTCATAAACGTAAGGATGGATCAGGGCCTCCAGTTGTTTCCGCTTTTGCGGGTCGGTGAAAACGTCTTCCGCGATCTTGTCGCGGTTCAGTTTCTTGCCGTTCTTCTCACAGGCATCGCTGAAAAGCTCCACAACCTGATCAAAAACCGGGCTTCCCTTTTTAAGGGCATCATGGGAGATCTTGTCTGCGTCCAAAACTTCGGCGCCAAATTTCCTGAAGAACTGCGCCACCGAGCTTTTTCCCGTACCGAACCCTCCGGTCAAACCCACGACCAACCTGGGAAATGCCGCTTTTTTCGATCCTTCGCCCTGAGCGCACTCCCGTATCTTGCGTGATGAGAACGAAACGGTCTGCTGAGATGGCTTCAGTTCTTGAACCATGTCTCCCCCACAGAAATACCGACCTTGAGCGGCACTTTCAACTTGTACGCGCCTTCCATTTCTTCTTTCACGAGAGCCGCCAAAGCCTTCGTCTCGCCTTCCGGCGCATCAAAAACCAATTCATCGTGCACTTGCATGATCATGAGGCTTTCGCTTTTTTCTTTTTCCAGCCGCGCCTGGATCGCGATCATGGCGACCTTGATAAGGTCCGCCGCCGACCCCTGGAGCGGCGCGTTGATCGCGGCCCTTTCGGCGTACTGGCGCAATTGCGCGTTCGACGCGCGGATATTCGGAAAATAGGCCCTCCGGCCGAGCAGCGTGGTCAGAAAACCGTCCTTCTTTGCCTGTTCTTTCTGCGATTCGAGGAATTCTTTGATCTTGGCATACCGGTCAAAGTAATCCCGGATAAACCGGTCCGCTTCCTGGATCGGAATGTTCAGGTCCTGCGCAAGACCGTAACTGGTCTTTCCGTAAACGATGCTAAAGTTGATGGTCTTCGCGGCGTTGCGCATCTCGCGCGTCACCTCCGGCTCTTTGACGCCGTAAAGCAGCGTGGCCGTGAAGGCATGAATGTCCCGGTCCTCTTCAAACGCCTTGAGCAGGCTGGGATCCCGCGAAAAATGCGCCAGGATCCGCAATTCGATCTGCGAGTAATCCTCCGACAGGATCTTCCCTTTTCCGCGGGACCGTTCCCGGGGAATAAAGGCCTTGCGGATCAGATGCCCGGCCTCGGTCCTGACCGGAATATTCTGAAGGTTCGGTTCCGAGCTTGAAAGCCGCCCCGTGTCCGTCGTCGTTTGATTATAAGAAGTGTGCACGCACCCGGTTCCGGGATTCACCATCTCCGGCAGCGCGTCCAGATAAGTGGATTTCAGTTTGGTCCGTTCCCGGTATTCCAGGATCTTCCGCGGCAAGGGGTATGAAAGCGCGAGCTTTTCAAGAACGCTCGCGTCCGTAGAATAACCGGTCTTGGTTTTCTTGTGTGCCGGCAGTTTCAGCTGCACAAACAGCACCTCGGCAAGCTGCTTGGGCGAATCAAGATTAAATTCTTTCCCGACTTCTTCATAAATGCTCTTCTCCAAAGCAGCGATCTCTTCCGTGGCTTTTTCCGAAAGCTTCCGGAGAAAAGGCAGGTCCAGCGTCACGCCGTTCATTTCCATTTTTCCGAGAACTTCCGCAAGCGGCATCTCGATCTTTTTAAAAAGCCCCTGAAGGTCCAGTGCTTCAAGCTTGTCTCTCAGGGTCGGGACGAGGCGGAAAACGCAGTCCGCGTCCTCGCAAGCGTATTCCGTGATGGCTTCCAGCGGCACCTCCGCCATACTGATCTGCTGCGCGCCTTTTCCGATCAGCCTTTCCGTCGGGATCTTTTTCACGTTCAGGTATTCCAGAGAAATGTCGTCCAGGTTGTGATTCCGCTTCAAAGGATCGATCAGATAGCTCGCGATCATCGTGTCGAACGAAACCCCTGCCAAATGAACGCCTGCCCGCGCCATGACGATCTGGTCGTATTTGATGTTTTGCCCGTATTTCTGGACCGCGGTGTTTTCAAGGACCGGCTTCAATGCCCTGGTCGCTTCCTCGACCGGCAGCCTTCCTTCGCGGGATTCCCCGCAAGCAACGGGTACGTAATAAGCCGTGAGGGGTTCCCAGGCAAAGCTCATTCCGACCAATTCCGCGACCATCGGGTCGGTGGATGTCGTTTCGGTATCAAAGCTGAACGCCTCCGTTTTGCCAAGTGCCTCCGCGAGCGCCTTGAGTTCCTTGCCCGTCCGGATCATTTTGTATTGGCGGTTTACTTCTTCGCTGCCACCCTGCGCCGTGCTCTTGAGAAGACCGCGGAATTCGTAACGCTTAAAAAATTCTGCCAGGGCCGCCTGGTCGGGCTCGCCCACGCGGATCGCGTCCCAATCGACGGTCAGCGGCACAGCCGTATCGATCGTCGCAAGCATCCGGGACATTTTGAGGTCTTCGAGGTTCTCCCGGATCTTCTGCCTCTGCTTTTCGGAAGGAAGCCTCTCGAGATTCCCCAAAAGCTCCTCGACGGAACCGAATTCCTTGACCAGCTTAATGGCGGTTTTTTCACCGATCCCCGGCACGCCCGGAATGTTGTCCGAGGCGTCGCCCATCAATGCGAGAATATCCACGACTTTTTCGGGCCCGAGACCGTCAAAACGCTCCCGGACTTTCGCTGCGTCATAGACCGGCTCCTCTTTATGCGGCTGAAAAACCTTGATCTTGTCGTCCACCAGCTGAAAAGCGTCCTTGTCTCCCGTAACAATGAAAACCCGGTGACCTTCCTTTTTCCCGAGGAGGGCCAGCGTTCCGATCACGTCGTCCGCTTCGTATCCTGCCTTTTCAAAGAGAGCCATATTGGAGAGCCGGCAGAACTCCTTGATCGGCTCGATCTGGCTCACAAGCTCTTCGGGCATAGGCTTCCGGTGCGCCTTGTATTCCTGGTAGCGCTCGTGGCGGAACGTGGGCTCCTTGCGGTCAAAGCACACGGCCAGGTGTCCTGGTTTCTGGTCTTCGACGAGCTTCCGGAGCATGGTCACGAATCCATAAACGGCATTGGTCGGTTCCCCTTTGGAATTGGTCAAGGCGGGGATTGCGTAGAAAGCCCGGTAGCAGAAGGAGTTACCGTCTATCAAGAACAGCGTCTCCCCCTGAACAAGTTGCGGGGTCGCGTTTTTCATTATGAGATTGAGTTAATGATCTTCCTTTTGGTTACTCGAGAATTACACGGAAAGAGATAAGTGCGGTCAACTTTCAATATGGAATTGGAGTTCGGTCTCTCTCAAGCGGAGCTTAATCAGCCTTCCCTGCTCAAAGGCGGGCATAGCATAGCCAACCCCCCTGAAGAGGTCAAGTTTTTATTTCCGGTTTTTGTTGCCGCCCGTATTTACGGCCTCGCCTACTTTTTGTCTTTTCCGGCCGGCTGGATCCTCGAAAGCGCAAGCGCAAGCTCTTTGGGTTCGACCGCCATCTCGAGCGCGGCGTCGAGGCTGATGATCCCTTGGGTATAGAGTTGTTTTAAATAGTCATCAAGCATGATCATGCCGTAGCGGGAGCCCGTCTGGATCTCCGAGAGGATCTGGTAGGTCTTGCCCTCGCGGATCAGGTTCCTGATGGCCGGAGTCGCGAACATAATCTCGAAGCCCGCCACGCGGCCTTTGCCGTCTATGCGCGGGAGCAGCACCTGGGAGATCACCGCCACGAGCGTCGAGGCCAACTGCACGCGGATCTGGGCCTGCTGGTGCGACGGGAAAACGTCGATGATACGGTCCACGGTCCGCGCCGCGCCGGTCGTGTGGAGAGTCGAGAACACCAAATGTCCCGTTTCTGCGGCGCGAATGGCGGATTCCATAGTCATCAAGTCGCGCATTTCGCCGATGAGGATCACGTCCGGGTCCTGGCGCAACGACTTTACGATGGCCTCGGAGAACGTCGGAACGTCGTCCCCTACCTCACGTTGCGTCACGACGCACTCCTTGTGGGTGTGGACAAATTCGATCGGATCTTCGGCGGTAATGATATGCCGCGGAAAGTTCTCGTTAATATAGTTAAGCATGGTCGCCAACGTCGTGGTCTTTCCGGATCCCGTAGGGCCCGTCACGAGCACCAGACCGCGCGGGAGATTGAGGACCTCGATCAGCTGATTGGGCAGGCCGATATCCTTGAAATTATAGAACTTGGACGGCAGGAGACGCAGCACGATGGCGTAATGGCCCTGCGCTTTAAAGCAGGAGACGCGGAAACGCGCTTTGTCCTTGAAGGAAAACCCGAAATCAATGCCGCCGACCTCTTCGATCTTTTTACGCTGGGCTTCCGTGGTGATCTGCTTGGCGAAACCTTCCGTGTCCTGAGGCGTAAGGGATTGGGTTCCGATCGACACGAGATCGCCGACCAACCGGTAGGTCACCGGCCGCCCCGGGGTGATGTGGATATCCGAAGCCTCTCTCGAGACCGCCTCCATCAAGACCTCTTCTATGCCCACGGGACTCCTTCCTCTAAAGGGGAAAATTTCGGACGACTTCTCCTATTATATTCGACCAGCGGGGGAAAAACCTTAGAAAACGTACCGGCCGAGGCCCCACAGGGCAAGGGAAACGAATGCCGCCAAAAGACAAAAAACGGGCCACCCCTTCACCGGCTCCGGGACGCTTGAAAAAAGAAGCTTGTACCTCAGCCCGAGAAAACCGGTCTGAAATAGCGCGACCCCCACGCTCGCAACCCACACCCATGAGAGGTTATAAAAAAAGTCCTCGCGAACAGAAAGAGGCGTGGACGCCAGGGCGATCACGAAAAAAAAGAAAAAATCGGATTTTTTCTGGTAACGCGTCAAAAGATAGGCCGTCGCTCCCGTAAGCAGGACCGCGTATTCCCGGACAAAACCCCGGCAGCCGGCAAAACTTGCGGTCACCGTGAAAAGAGCCGCGATCAGCCCGAGAGTCAGGAAAAGATCCGTCGCCTCCCGCCAGATCCAAAAAAAGGACGGCACAGGCCTTTGGGAAAAAGCCTGCCGCGACCCTCGGATCGCGAACAAAAAACCGGCAACGATGATCAGGCTGTAGGACATACGGCTACCTTCGAAAGGGCTGGTTTTTCCAAAAGGACGCCAGAACGGCGATCAGCAGGAAAAGAACAGCCGGTTGTTGAAATGAAATGCCCCGCCCCCCAAACTCCAAGCCTTTTTGAGCTCCCGTGACGATAAGGACGAAGAGGATGAACCCGAAGCCCGCGACGGCCCTCTCCCAAAAGTACCTTAAGACCTCCTTTGAAAAAACGCGGGCCCGGCTCGCCCTTTTTTCTTTTTCCATAAAAGAGAGCGGCGTCAGAAAAAAAACGCTCAACAGCCACAGCGGTTCCAGCTCCGCAAGGGTCCAGACGATTTGCCCCCAGACGAGCAGCCAAAGAAAAAAAGCCTCCTTCAGGAACCTTTCGGGAAAAAACCTGCGCGTGAACCAGAAAAACAGAAGGGAGATCCAGGAGACGGCCGTGATCAACAGCGCCGTCTGGCAAGCTCTCGGGGGATCGAACGCATAGGCCATGAGAGGAAGATAAGCCAGGACGCTTCTTGAAAAAAGGCTTTCCGGCAGCTTCATACCTTGACGCCCTCCTCGAAAATTATCCGGGGCCGTTCACGGCCGAACTTTTTGACGCCGTAGAGCACCGCCATCAGCGCGCACACACAAAAGCCGAGGAACAGGTACCTTAAAATTCTCACTGCGATCTTTTTGACACTCATGATTGACCGCCTGCGTTCACAAGCCCTTCCGCCGCAGAGGGCCGGGGCCTCAACCAGACATCCAGCCAGGGAGTCAGCAAATTCATGAGAAGGATCGAAAAACCCGCAGCTGCCATCGAAAATCCACGGGGACTCAGTAGCGCACTCAGCAAGGCGGCTCCCGCCACAAACAGGCGCGTCCCCCTGCGCGTCAACGGCATAGCGACCGGATCCGCCAAAAGGAAAAAAGCCGTCAAAAGAACGCCGCTAAAAAAATTCCCGGGATCGTTCCCCCACCGGCCGAGGGCGAAGGTGCAAAAAGAGCAGAGCGTTATATAAAGGAAAGGGGTCTCCCAATAGCCCTGTTTCTGTCTCACGAGGATCAGACCGCCGATCCCGACCGCCGTCAGGACCCAAAAGCTGCCATGAAGGACCAGGGGTTCCGCCGTCATGCCCGGAAAACTTGCATGAAGAAAAACGCGCGCGAACAACACGGGATGGAAAAGATATTCTCCCATCCCTCCAAAAAACTCTTTCGCGATGAATACGGCCAAAAAATTCGCTAAAAGGATCGCCTCCGAAGGGCATCCGGGCGGCATGAGAATCGCCATTAAAACCGCGATCAGGATCGCTTCCCCGTGATGAAGCTTGTCCTTTTTGCCGAAGAGTTTCGCGCCGAGGAGCTCGAAAGCAACGGCGCTGATCAAGCTTAGAAGAAGCACGTGCAGAAATTCCGTTTTCCCGAAAAAACCGGCCGCAAAAATCACCGGCATTAACGCGGCCAGCTGACCCCAGCACCTCTTGGCGACAGTATCCGCGCTGTGGATATAAGGCGCCGGCGTCGCGGAAAACGTCTTCCCGTTCTCAGCCATGGTGCGCCCCCGCCGGTTTTGTGCCGGAGATCCCGAGCTTTTTCTTTGCTGTCCGTATCTTTTCTAGCATTGGCCTTTGGGACGGACAGACATAACCGCAATTGCCGCATTCGATGCAGGCCGCGGCCCCGAAGATCCCGGCAGTCTCGAGTTCCTGATGGTCCGCCGCGAGCGTGATCATGACCGGCGAGATCCCAGCCGGACATTTATTCACGCAAAGGTTACAGCGGATACAGGGTTCTTCCGGCCCTTTTTTCGTGATCTCTTTGGGAAGCGCCAGAACGGCGGCCGTACCTGCCGTGACCGGAACGTTCAGGTCCGCTTGGGCGATACCGGCCATGGGTCCGTTCATGACGACCCTCTCCGGTTCGCGCATCACCCCTTTGCAGGCGTGGATCGCGTCCTGGAACGAAATCCCCAGCGGCAGCCAAAGACTTCGCGGCTCCACCACACATTCTCCTCCCACGGTCACGAGCCTTTCATAAAAAGGTTTTTGATGCGCCACGGCTTCATAGGCCGCAAAGGCTGTCGAGGCCGGAAAGACCACGGCCTTCTCTTTTTCTCCGGGAAACCAGTTCTGAAGCAGCAACCTCTCGGTCCCCTGAGGATAAAGAGAGGGAACCGCCCGGGCCTCCGCATGGGTCCATTTCAAAAAAAAGATCTTACTTTTGAGGAGTTCCCCGATCTCGAAATTGCAGGTTTCGAACGCGAGCAGGATCTTCTCCGCGCCCAGCGCTTTTCGAAGTAGCTCGGCGCCTTTCAGGACCTCGACGGGATGCGACAACAAAAGCGTCTGCTCGCAGGTGACATAGGGTTCGGGTTCGCAGCAATTCACAACCAAGGTAGAGGCCGCCGCGTGTCTTTTGATCTTGGAGTGGACGGGTTCGGCGGAAAGGTCCGTGGTGACAAGTCCCGCACACTGGAAAGCCGCTTCAAGTTCTCCGGCAGGGATCTGTTCCCATCCTTTACGGATCTCCCAAACCCCGGGGGCCAGTTTAGGTTCCGTGCTTTTCTGAATGACCACCCTCACGCTCATGCCGCCCATCGCATCCGGCGCCGCGGCGATCTCCGTGACGGTTCCCGAAATGCTCGCGTGAACCGTCGCTTCTTCGGGATTTTCCGGCTCGCCGATCCTTTGCCCGATCCGGACCTGCTCCCCGACCCGGACGCAGGGCCGTGATCCTTGACGCAGAGGAACGCAGATCTTTTCCGGAGGATGGAGCCGCTTAAGGTTCCAGTTCAGCAGGCTCGCGTCTTTTTTTCTTTCGAGGCGGATGCCGACGGGCTTGGGTGCTGCCAAGATGGGTTCCTTTCAGAATGCCGGAGACCTGGAAAACCGGGGCCGCTTCATTTCTTTGGAGCAAAATCCGTAAAGCCTCCGAGGATCTTGCCGGTTTGGATGCGCTCCTGAAAAACCTCCTTGAGCCTCCCGAATTGAAAACTGTCCATATTAAGCCCTTCGATCTCGGGCAAGCTGCCCAGGATGGGAACGCCGGAAAGGTCGTGGATCACCTTCGGGTTCGTCAGTTCGGCCAGGGAGTAATTTGTGACCGAAACGCGGTTGAAGATGATCCCCCGCAATTCCAGCCCGCGGATCACCGCCGCGTCGACCGTCAGAAGCGTGTGGTTGATCGCGCCGAGCCCCGCGTAGGAAACGATGACGAGCGGCAGCTGCATGTCGCGCACGAGGTTGGCCACATAATAATCTTTTTTGAGCGGGACCATAAGCCCCCCCACGCCCTCCACGATGATGAAGTCGTAGATCTTTTGGAGTTCGCGGTAACTTTCAAGGATGCGCGCAACGTTCACCTCTTTTTTTTCCAGCATGGCCGCCACGTTCGGCGACAGGGCGTTGCGAAAACGGAAAGGGGAAGAAAGAGGCGGGTATTCGTTTTGGGCCGCTTCCATGAGAAACGCGGCGTCCTGGGAGACAAGGCGCCCGTCGTCGCCATAACAGCCGGTTGCCACGGGCTTCATCACGCCAACCTTGATCCCGCGGTCCTTCAAGACCATCGCAAGCCCGGCGGCCACAACCGTTTTCCCGACGTCCGTGTCCGTTCCCGTAATAAAGATCCCGGCTTTCATAATGGCTCCGCATTGCGCTTCAAGTTATACGCCCTCCGGGGTCGCCTCTTCGATCGATTCATAAGTGATATCCAGCAAACGCTCGAGCTCCTTCGCGCTCATCCCAAGCGGCGGCATCAGCACGATCACGGATCCCAGCGGCCTCAGGATCGCGCCTTTTTTCCTGGCCTGCTCGATCACGCGAACGCCGATCTTTTCCTTGGACCCGAACGGTTCTTTGGTTTCCCGGTCGCGGACCAGCTCGATCCCGATCATGGTCCCGACCTGCCGGATGTCGCCGACGCATTTCAGTCTGTAGAAATCCCGCAACCTCTCGCGCAAAAACCGGATCTTCGGCTGCAGCCTCTTGAGAACCTTTTTTGTCCTGAAAAGCTTCAGGTTCGCGACCGCCACCGCGCATGCCAGCGGATTCGCAGTATACGTGTGCCCGTGAAAGAACGTCCTGAACTCTTCGTGTTTCCCGAGAAACGCGTCGTAAATTTCTTCCGTAGTCAACGTTACGGCCAGCGGCAAATAGCCGCCGGTGATGCCCTTGGCGACCGCCATCAGGTCCGGTGTCACCCGTTCGTGTTCCGCGGCGAACATTTTTCCGGTGCGGCCGAACCCGGTCGCGACTTCATCGAAGATCAGGAGCACATTATACTTTTTCGTTAATTGCCGCGCACGGGAAATATAGCCCCCCGGCTGACCAATCATTCCCGCCGCGCCCTGCATGAGCGGTTCCATCACGAGCGCAGCGATCTCCTCATGGTGTTTTCTGAAAATATCTTCCATCGCCCTCAGGGATTCTTCCTTCACGCGCTCCGGATCGGAGCCGGTCGGCCACCGGTACACGTACGGCGACGGCACCGCGAAGGTCTCGAAAAGCAGGGGCCGGTAGGCTTGGTGAAAAAGATCGATGCCGCCGACGCTCACGGAGCCGATCGTGTCCCCGTGATACGCGTTCGTCAGGCGGGCGAACTTTTTTTTTCGCGGTTTTCCGCGCTGCTGCCAGTACTGATAAGCCATCTTGATCGCGATCTCCACGGCCTCGGACCCCGAATCGGAATAAAAAACGCGCGTGAGCCCCCGGGGCGCGATGGCGACAAGTCGTTCCGCAAGTTCGATCCCCGCGGGATGCGTGAGGCCGAGGAACGTGCTGTGCGCGATTTTCCCGAGCTGCTCTTTGACGGCCGTATCCAGCTCCTTCACCCGGTGGCCGTGGACGTTACACCAGAGCGACGAAACGCCATCGAGGTACCTTTTCCCCTTAGCGTCGATGAGATAGCAGCCGTCGCCTCTTTCGATGACCGGCACTTCGTCCGTCTGCCAGTCCCGCATCTGCGTAAAGGGGTGCCAGAGGTATTTCCTGTCTTTCGCGACCAGTTTCTTGGGGTCCATCGATCAAAGCCCGGTTTTTTTGAAACGGTTAAAAGTCTCGATAAGTTTTTTGATATCCTCTGCCGTGTGCGCAGCGCTAACGGTAATACGGAGCCGGGCTTTTCCTTTCGGGACCGTGGGATACCGCACGGCGGGTATAAAGATCCCTCCGGATAAAAGCGCCTCAAACGCGTCCAAGGCTTTCTTTTCATCTCCCAGGATCACCGGCAGGATGGCCGATGCGGCCGACGCCGGGGAAAACCCCGCGGCCTTCAATCCCTTCTCGACCGTCCGAATATTTTCCCAGAGCTTTTCGCGCAGCGAGGGCTCTTCTTCAATAACGCAAAAAGCTTCCCGGGCGGCTTCGCAAAGCATGGGAGGAAGCGCCGTCGCGAAAATAAAAGGACGTGCAAAATTAACCAAAGTATCGATTAAAACTTTGTCCGCGGCCACAAAACCGCCGAGCCCGCCGACGGCCTTGGAAAGCGTCCCCATGATAACATCCACGCCCTCCGCGATCCCTTCAGGCTCGGTGGCCCCGCGACCGCTTTCGCCGACAACGCCCGTGCCGTGCGCGTCGTCAACGACCAGAAGCGCGCCGTATTTTTCTTTCAGACGAATGAGCTCTCCGAGGTCCGCAAGATCGCCGTCCATGCTGAAAACGGATTCCGTCACGAGGATCTTCCGCCGGGCGGTTTTGCTCTTTTTGAGAAGCGCTTCGCATTGCTTGTAATTTTTATGAGGAAACACCCGCAGCGCCGCGCCCGAAAGCCTGGCCCCGTCCACAAGCGACGCGTGGCACAGTTTGTCCATGATAATGACGTCCCCGGTACCCGCGAAAGCGGTCAGGATCCCAAGGTTGGCGAGAAATCCGGTCGCGAAAACGACCGCCGCTTCTTTTCTTTTGAATCGCGCGATCTTTTCCTCGAGCTTCCGGTGGGCTTCGGACGTTCCGGAAATAAGCCGCGCCGCCCCAGCGCCGACGCCGTAGGTTTCAAGCGCTTTGCGGGCCGCATGCACCACGCGGGGATAACGGCTCAGCCCCAGATAATCGTTGCTGCAAAAAAGCAGCAACTCACGGCCTTCGAACCGCGCGCGGGTGCCTTCGTGATGCTCAAGAACGCGGAGCTTCCGGTAAAGGTTTTTTTCGGAGAGTTGTTTGAGTTCCGTCTGAAAGGATTGTCTCATAGTTTCCGGAGCGCGATCGTGGCGACCTGTCCGCCGAAGCCCATCGAGATCTTGATCGCTGTGGCGATCTTGTGCGGGCGCATTTTCAAAGGAACGTAATCCAGGTCGCATTGCGGGTCCTTTGTTTCCAGACCGGCGGTCGGGGGAATAAAACCTTCCTGCATCCCGAGGAGTGTCGCCATGATCTCGACGGCGCCCGTCGCCCCGAGCATGTGGCCTGTCATGCCTTTGGTCGAACTCATCGGGATCTTATAAGCCTGATCGCCGAACGCTTCTTTGAGCTCTAGTGTCTCATAAAGGTCGCCGTGTTTTGTTCCGGTCCCGTGAAGATTGACGTAATCGATCTCCCGCGGGACGATCCCCGTCTTTTTCAGAAGGACTTTCAGCGTGTGGGATAAGGCATGCTCCTTGGGATCGAATAGAATGGGGTCTTTGCTGTCCTGGCCGTGCGCCGCTTCGAGGATCTCACCGTAGATCCTGACGCCGCGCTTTTTCGCGCTTTCCAGCGTTTCCAGGAACATGACCCCCGCGCCTTCACCGACCAGGAAGCCGTCCCGGTTCCTGTCGAACGGGCGGAGATCTTTCCGCGCGAGAGCCTTCATGTTCCGGTAGCCGCCGAGCATCAGCGGCGTGATTGAGGCGTCCGTCGCACCCGCCAGGCAGTATTCCGCCTGGCCTTCCGCGACCATACGAAAGCCGGCGATCGTCGCAACCGTTCCGGTCGCGCACGCGGCCACGTAGCACTTCGCCGGCCCCTGGATCTTCATGCGCCGTGCGATCCACTGGTCCGCGAAATTCGGGACCGCACTTGTGTACATCCTTGCTCCGAGGATCGCGCTCGGCGCCCTCTGAAGACGTTCGCTCAAACGGTCGACCGTGCAGACGCCTCCTTTGCTGGAGCTTACGGAAAGGGAAATACTGAAGGGGTCCGCGGCCTTGATATCGAATTGCGCGTCCGCGACCGCCTGCTCCGCGGCGGCGACCGCGAACTGGATAAAGGGGTCGAGAAGATGGGTTCCGTATTTTTTCGGGTTAAAATCTTTCAGCCGGAAAAGCGGCGGGAACGAGTGTCCCCCGACCTCCGAAGACTCCGCCTTCTCTTTGCCGCAGACGCCTTTTCGGAGGCTTTCCAGGAACGCCGCGACCGTATTCCCGATCGGGGAAAGAACGCCCATTCCCGTGACCACAACACGCCGGCTCATTGCCTTGAGGTTCCTTTTGGGTGATTTCCGGGCGTTACGCGCCACAATGCCTACCGCCGATCGCCCGGGAATTCATTAGAGCCCTGGCAAAGATCCAGGGACTTTTGCGCGTTCGCTCAGGCGGAAATTCTATCCTATAACGGGCGGGATTCAAAATGAAAGACTTGGCCCGTCACCTGCCGCATCAGATCAGAGGAAAGATAGACCATGAAGTCCGCGACCTCTTCGGGGTCCGAAAAGGTTTTGAGAGGGCTGTCCTGGATATTTTTTTTAAGGACATTTTCCGGCAATTTCGCGGTCATGGCGGCTTTCATGAAGCCCGGGTTGATAGCGTTGACAAGGACTTTCTTGCGCCCCAACTCTTTCGCGAGCGATTTTGTCATGGCGATCAGCCCGCCTTTGGACGCAGCGTAATTTGCGGCGCCGTAAAGGCCGCTCAGGCCCGCGCGGCTTACCAGCATAAAAACCTTGCTGGGTTGCTTCTTGAACAGAAGCGGCAAAAGCCGCTTGGTCATATAGAAGGGAGCCTTCAGGTTGACACCCACCACGCGGTCCCAATCCTCTTCGGGCATTTTTTCGATGAGCGAGTCGGCAGTCGCCGCGGCGTTGTGGATCAGCACGTCTAGCTGTTCAGCCTCCTTTTGAAAAGAAACCGCAAAAGCCTCCATGGCCGGGACGCTGGTCAGGTCCAGCACATAGCCGCGCGCGCCGGATTTTCCCAGTATCTGGGCGATCTCCCCGGACCGGAAATAGGTGAAGAAAACGCGGGCGCCATGGCAAAGGGCCTTGCGCACAAAGGCCTGTCCCAGTTGGCTGGTGCCGCCGGTGATGAGGATGGTCTTTTCTTTAAGCAGCGGTTCCAAAGGTCAGGAGGGGGTTCGTATCGCAGTGCGTTCCATGCAACAGGTTTTTTCCACGTTATGAGCGGCAAAGCCCGCGTGTTCGAGCATGGCGCGGTCTTCCGCCAGGGGACTTCCGCCGGTCGTGAGGTACCCGCCGACCACAAGACCGTTGGCGCCGCCGCGCAGGGATTTCTCCTGGAAATAGACCCCGAGATTTAGTTCCCGGCCGCCCGCGAGCTTGATGTTGGCTTGTGGATGGATAAAACGGAAGATCGCGACGGTTTTCACGATCTCAAAAGGGTCGATGGGCGCCTGGTCCTGAAGCGGCGTGCCCGGCCGCGGGTTCAGAATGTTGATCGGAAGGCAGTGGAGCGCATAATCCTTCAGTTCGAAAGCGAATTTGACCCGGTCTTCTCGCGTCTCCCCCATCCCGAAAATGCCGCCGGAGCAGATCTCCACGCCGTTCTCTTTCAGAAAATTCAGTGTTTCCTTCCGCTCATCGTAAGAATGCGTCGTCACGATCCGCGGATAGAACTCCCGCGAGCACTGCAGGTTATGGTTAAAGCGGCGCATCCCGGCTTCCTTGAGTTTGCGGATCTGTTCCGCGGTCAAATTCCCCAGCGATCCGTCCAAGCGAAGGTTTGTTGCGGCGCTCAGCCGCCGGAAGGTTTCAAGGATCTGTTCAAACTCCGCGTCGTTCAGGGTTTCGCCGCTCGTAACAACACAAAAGCTCTGGATGTGATCCGCCTCGCACTGTTTGGCC
Source organism: Candidatus Omnitrophota bacterium (assembly GCA_903819565.1). GTDB lineage: Bacteria > Omnitrophota > Omnitrophia > Omnitrophales > Aquincolibacteriaceae > Pegaeibacterium. The sequence goes on from CAIJDY010000137.1 coordinate 31,716, forward strand.
GCCCGCAACACTTCCCCAGGGCTCAGGAGCGGATATCTTTTGACTCCGGTGTTGAAGCGGGAAGACTGCGAGCAAAAACCGCAATCTTCGGAACACAGATAGCTTTTCGCGTTGATCAGGGAACAAAGGTCGGGCTGGGAAGGACGGAAGCGTTTGGTTATTTCATGAGCGGCATTTAAAAGGAGGTCTCCCGTCGCAGCGTCTTCAATAGCGACAAGCCGGGTCGCTTCGCCGAAAGAGATCGTCCCGCCCGCAAGGGCCCTTTCCTGAAGCTCACGGATGAACGCTTTCATGTGCGGTGCTGCGCCGGAATCAAAACCTAGGCCTGCGCGAAGATCTCGCGCGCGACGATGCCGACCACGCCCAAGGCAACGGCGTTCTCGCCGAAAGCGGACGGAATAATCTTTACTTGCGAGGAGGCTTCTTCCGCCGCCCATTCCTTCACCGTGCTCTTGATCGCGTCAAGAAGCGTTGCGCCGCAATCCTCGATGCCGCCGCCGATCACCACCACTTCGGGATTAAAGAGGTTCACGATGAACGCGATCTTTTTCCCGAGGTCCTGGCCGGCCTGCTCGACCACCTTCAGCGTCACCGGATCTTTTTCGCGGACGGCGCGGACAATATCCTTGAACGTCAGCTTGGAAAGATCCCCGCCGACGTACTCTTTTAGCGCGGAGGGCTCCCCTTTTTCGATCCGCTCCCGCGCGTGACGCAGCATGCCGATGTCCATCTCCCACCGGCCGAGCTGTGTCGCCATTCTCATAAAGGTCTCTTTATTCGAGTGCGGGCTGGTAATGCCGAGCTCGCCCGCGGCGCCGTTCGCTCCACGATAGATCTCTTCGTTCACGAGGATACCGCACCCGACCCCGGAGAACATGTACACCATGTGGCGCACATCCCGGTCCAGTCCGAGCCATTTCTCCCCGAGCACGGCAGCGTTCGCGTCATTTTCGACGATCGTCGGGATATTCAGCCGTTTTTCAAACGTATCCTTGATTGAGGAGCAAACCGAAACGTCCTTGTCCCCGAGGCTTTGCGGCCAGCGAATGGTCCGGCCGCGCTCATCAATGATGCCCGGCACGCCGACGCCGACGCCGATAATCTTGCTTTTATCGATCTCGGCCTTTTCGATGATCTCTGCCGCAAGATCCACCATGAGGTGAATGACTTTTTCGGAATTTTCGGGAAGTCTTTCCCTTTTCACTTCCGTGATCACGTTGATCTCGAGGTCCACCAGCACGCCAACCATGCTCATCATGTTCAAGCCCACGCCGACGATGTAACCGGCTTTCGGGTTCAATTCCACGAGCACGGGCTTGCGGCCGCCGGTCGATTCGTCCAGCTCGCCCTCGATCACGAGTCCTTTCTTGATGTAGTGGCTGACGTAGTTGGAGACCGTCACGATGTTAAGCTCGGTGAGCTTGGAAATGTCCGTCCTCGAGATCGGTCCGTTTTTGCGGACAACTTCGAGAATGGAAAGATTTTTTCTTTCCTTGTCCGTTAAAATGCGGTCCTTGAGCATTTGTTTGATCACCATACGAGCAGTTCTCCTTTCAAAAGTCTTTTTCTATAAAGTGTTTGTCTAGCGCTATATAAGTGCAACTTTGTGCGCTCATTTTAACTCTTCAATATGCTTTTTCAAAGCATTAGTTTTGCGACATTCTCGGGCGAAGACCGGGGATGGCTTCTATGAAGAAATTCTTATTCCTTGAAGAAATCCTCTTCCCGAAGCAGGTCCACCGCCTTTTTCGCGATGGGATCTCTGTGAAAAAGATCCTGGATGATCCCCTTTTTCAAATAGTTCGTTATCGCCACAAAGATCATCCCTTGGTCCAGGGCCAGATACTGGCTGTTTACTTTATTGCCAGGGAAAGTAATGGTGTCGTAAAAACCATATTCCCCGTAAGTTTTGAATGTCAGCCACTTCCGGATATTTTCAACGGCGTCTTTCGGCAGTGTTTCAAGAGCCAAAAATCCGGGGTAGGGCGTGATCACGCCTTTGTCCGCATAACCTTTCACGCCCAGTTTTTTACAACCGTATTCGCCGTACGCCCATTGTCTCCCGCTGGCAACCGCCGCCGGCGAAATCCCCCACAAAGGATACTTTTTCTCCTTCAATGCGTAGTCCCTGTGCAGTTCTGTCGCGATCTTGTCATTGGGACCCAAAGCCTTTTTGCTGTAATTTTTCTCATCGATCACCAGCGTCGGCATCAGAAATTCAAAGAGGGACCCCCCCCAACTCGGAACGAATTTCTTTCCGCCTCCCTGGTAATAACCCTGAAAATAATTCACGCGGTCACGATCCACCCACTTCCCCTGGGGTTTCTGACTTTGCCATTCCCAGGCTTCCGGAGCGGTGCGGTAAAGGTACCACCAATGCTCCCGCGGCAGGTCCCCCTTCCCGATGGCGAAGAAGCTCATAGCGCGGGCTTCGGTCGCGAGCATTCCGTAGTGGTAGGGCGTTGCGGCCTGGCGCGCCACGTCATAGCCGATCACCAGGTGGTTATTTTCCGGATCCAAAAATTCCTGAAAATGCATTTCGTCGATAATGGCCGTGGCGGCTTGCGCGATCTCCCCGGGAAAGGCCTGGCGAACCACCACCAGCGAGATCGCAAGCCAGGCGTTGTCGATGCTGGAGACGAACTCCCGTGAGACATTAAGCCGGACGGTTTCATAGAAATTGTAGAAGAAGCCTTTCCATTTTTTAAGGCCTTGTACCGTCCGCAGGATCGCCTGGACGCGCTCGGCCCCTTCTTTTTTCGTAATGATCTCGAGCTCCGTAGCCCCCACGATCACCAGAAGGTCCATGGCGATGTTCGTGGGGGAGGTGTACATCGCGGCCATCGGAAAATCTCCGGTCTTTAAGTGGTCCGACACAAGGTGGTTCTCGCGGCTGGCGCCATTTTCGAAGTACCGGAAAGTGTCCTTGGCGATCTCGAGGAGAAGTTTTTTATCGTCTTTGAGCTTCAAAAGTTCCTGCCGCCGCGCTTCGTCAAAAACGGACTTGGGAAACCCTTTAAGGTTATCGATCGTGCTCTCGAAACCAACCTCGGAATTTCCAAAAAAGGCGATCTCATCGATGCTGACCTTCCCGCGGGTCCGGCTTTTTTGCGCAGCCACGCCCACAGTGATCCTTCCCAGCTGGTTAAGATCGATCCCGGAAAAAACGGTCAGCGGCAAGACCGCCTCATTCCACTGCTTGGTTTCCATACAAGCATCCGTGATATCGCGGATCACGGTTTTTCCCGCCCAGTCCGTCAACGAAACGCTGATCCTGCCCTCAAAGGGATTTTCCGGCGACGCTTCGACTTTGCATTTCAGCGCCAAAAAATACGCCTGGCTCATGTCCAGCCTCTCGAGCGAGCTTGAAACAGCGAGACGTTCCCCGCGGCTGAGGTCCATCTTGATATCCAACGAGCCCCCCGGATAAACGTCCCTGGCGTCCTGTTTGCTGCGCTCGATCCGGACCTTTTTTCCTTTCAAATCGCCGACGGTCCAGGTCCCGCCTAGCCGGTTCTTGAGATCGCCCGAGGCGAAATCATCGACAACCTTGAACCGCGTGGAATTCATAAGAGGTTTACTGGGAGGCACCGAGCTGTAAACGTGCATGCTGTCCAGCTTTTCGTCCTCGGGCACAGGGCCGAGCTGCTGGACATAGATTTCTTTGGCGGGGGTCGGTTCCGCGGGCTTGGAGGTGTTTGCGTCCGCGGGATGTCCCGAAAAAAGAAGCACGGCCAGCGCTAAAAACAAAAAAGCGTTCCGCAATGCCTTCTGGCGTCCTGCGGAACGCTTTCTCGTCTGCGTCATGGCCGGCCGTCTAACCGAGCGTGGCTTCGACGCGGTGGGTTTTGCCGTCGCGAAAATCCGGGACGAGATTGGTTTTTTGTTTTTTTCCGTCTACCAGCAGTTCCTTGACCCCCTGGCCGGTCTGGTCCGGATTTTTCACTTCGATCAGGTACGAGGTTCCGCGGAAAAGGCGTTTCATTTTAAAGCCGGGCCATTTTTTCGGGATCACCGGGTCGATCCAAAGACCCTCGGCCGAAGGACGAACGCCCAGGACCCAGTTCATCGCCACAACGGCATACCACGCCGCGGAACCCGTGTACCAGGTCCATCCGCCGCGTCCATTGTTCGGTGAATCCGGTCCGTCGACGTTCCCCGGCGTCACGTAAGGTTCGCAATAATAAATATCGGGCTCGAGACCGCGCAGCGCCGGATTGAAGCTTTTGTAGACCTGATAGGCCAGATCCCCGTTGCGCATCATGGCTTCCGCCTGGACTGCCCAGGTCCCGGCGTGCGAGTAGAGTCCTCCGTTTTCACGGACCGACGGCGCGTAGCGGGTGATGTAACCGATCGTCGCGTCTGTTTTATTGTATCCCGGCGTGAGGAGAAGCGGGCCGTATTTTTTGTAGAGCCACTTCGCGGCCGCGTCCATGGCGATCTTCGCACGTTTTTCGTCCGCGACGCCCGTAATCACCGCCCACGTCTGGAAGTTCAGGAAGATCTTTCCGGTATCGCATTTCTTGCTGCCGAGCGGCCGCCCGTCATCGCGGGTCGCCCCAAGGTACCATTCCCCGTCCCAGCCGTGCCGGTTGAGCGCGTCCTTCAGGGACTGGGCGCGGTTAAGATATTCCGCGGCCTTCGTTTTGTCGCCGCGTTTTTCCATGATCGGGGCGATCCGGTTCAGGATCCCGTAGAGAAAATGTCCCAGCCAGATCGATTCTCCCTTCCATTTAATGCCGACATGGCTCAGCCCGTCGTTCCAGTCGCATTCCCCGATGAGCGGCAGGCCGCGCGGAGAAAAACGGGTAAAGACCTTGTCGATCGCGCGAAGCATGTGATCGTAAAGCGTTCCGGACGTGACCTCTTTCGTTTTCGGGTCCGGCAGGAACTTCGCGTCGGTATCGAGGATCGATTCGTCGGCGGTTTCATCCAGGTAATTCAGCGTGATGAAATCGAGCCACAAAAGATCGTCCGAACAATGCGTGATGGCGCCCATGTTCGTTCCGTGGTGCCACCAGTGATAAACGGTCCCGTCCGGGAACTGCTGTTCGGCGTGCATGAGGATCTGTTTTTTCGCGAGTTCCGGCCGCGTCGCGAAAAAGATCTGACAATCCTGCAGCTGGTCGCGGAATCCGTAACCGCCGCTGGATTGATAATAAGCGCATTTGGCCCAAAGCCTCCCGGAGATCGCCTGGTACTTCATCCAGGTGTTCGTCATGAAGTTCATCGACTCGTCCGGCGTCTCGATCTCGCTCGCGTGCACGAAAGAATCCCACAGCGCTTTAACCCGGTTGAGCTCCACGTCCGCGGCCCTGGGATTCGAATATTTTCCAATGATCCTGTCGCTTTCTTCCGTGTTGCGCGTCGAACCGAGCATGAAGATCACGGTCTTGCTTTCTTTCGGCCCGAAGTCCACGTCCACCTGAAGGCTGGCGGAGGCGTCGCCCCACTTCCCCTCGGAATTGCGGCAGCTGCCTTCCACGACCGCCGCCGGCGCGTGCGTTTCTCCGTAGCGTCCCAAAAAGGACTCTTTGTCCCCGTCATAGGCCACGGGCTTCGGGCTCGAGGCGTGAAATCCCTGCAGCGGCCGCTCCGTCATGCCGGTGGAGATAAATCCGGGGACGAGCGGTGCCCGCTTGAGCCCGTGCAGGCAGCCGTTCTTGCGGTCAAAGTGTGTTTCGATAAAAGTTTTATGGAATTCGCGATGCGTGTCCAACCAGTTCCCGAGGCACCAGTCGAAATACGAAAAGAGACTGATGCGGCGCTTCTTTTGGGTTTCGTTCGTCAGAACCACTTTCCAGATCTCGACCGGATCTTCCACGTCCACAAAAACCGTTTTTTAAAGCCGGATCCCGTTCAGTTTGCTCGTCAGGATCGAATATC
>CAIJDY010000138.1 GCA_903819565.1 Candidatus Omnitrophota bacterium
AGGAGTTCCGCGGGCTGTTTTTTCAGGTCGACGAAGGAGTGGTGCAGGATTCCTTCGATGCCGTGGCGGGAGCCGAGGATGCCGCTGATCTTTTTCGACTCAAGGGCCGCGGTTACGACGCCTGCGAGGCTCTGATTGATCACCGCCGTGCAGCCGCCGGACTGCGCTACGACGGCTTTCGCTTTCGAAAATAATTTTTGGGATGATTTTTTCATGTCCGGGTATTCGTTTCTATGGTTTTTCGGAGCTTGGGCCCCATTCCTGTCGAATTCGCGATTAATTGAGAGGCCGGAGATTTTTCCGACCTTCTCACCCTGAGTAGGCGCCTTTGAGGCGGCAGCGAAGGGTTTCCTTTAAGGAATTCCTTCGACTTCGCATCTGCGATGCTTCGCTCAGGATAATTCCCTCGGGAAAAACACCCCGAGGAATTAAATTTGCGCTAGTATAGCCCGAAGCAAAAACGAAGACCAGCACCGTTTCAAGAATGTCATTCCCGAATGTTTTTATCGGGAATCTATTTTTTGGATCCCCGCCTTCGCGGGGATGACAAAGGTTCGTTATGCTAGAGCTTTTGGTTCGTAAACCACGAAGAGCGCTCATGAAAGAAATGATCATCCGGAAAGCCGCCGCCAGGATCTGGCGCGCGCGACTGACGCAGCCGTTCCGCACGGCCAAAGGACAGCACGACCTCCTCGAGAACGTTCTTTTTTCGATCGAACTTTCGAACGGCGTCCGGGGATACGGCGAAGCGGCGGTCGCGACGCACATCACCGGCGAAACCGTGCCTGGAACGCTCCGGAATCTTCGAATCGCGGCCGGGCAGCTGCGGGGAAAGCCTCTCGGTGATATCCGGAAGCTCGCCGAATCTTTCAAAGAAAAATTCCCCGGGAACCCCTGCGCGCGGGCGGCCGTTGAGATGGCATTGCTTGACGCCGTTACGCGCGGAAAAAAGATACCGCTGTGGCGATTTTTTGGGACGAAACCGCGAACGCTCCGGTCGGATATGACCGTGGTGCTCGGGGACGTCGCGGATGCCGTTGCGATGACGCGTGAGATCCTGCGGCGGGGGATCCGTTCCTTCAAGGTCAAGATCGGGCGGAATTTCGGCGAGGATCTCAAACGCGTGGCGGCGGTGGCTCAGATCGCGAAAAAATATCCGCTTTATCTCGACGCGAATCAGGGATTCACAGCGGTCCAGACGCTGAAATTTCTCAAAGAATTGGCGTTGCTCAAGATCCGGCCGGCGCTCATTGAACAGCCGGTCCCGAAAGAGGACTTGGAGGGACTGAAGAGGGTCACGCGCGAAAGCACAGTCCCAGTCTGCGCGGATGAGAGCGCGTCCTCGATCGAGGACGTCAGGCTTCTCATCAGGGAAAAGGCCGCCGACGTCATCAATATCAAGTTCATGAAAACGGGGATCCTGGAGTCCTGGGAGATCGCGAAGGTGGCGCGCAAGCACCGGGTCAAGCTGATGATCGGGACGATGATGGAAACGGCGCTTGCCACGACCGCGGCCGCGCATTTTGCGGCAGGCGTGGGAGGTTTTGATTTCATCGATCTGGATGCGCCGCTTTTTATGGACCAAAAGGTCACCCGCGGTTTCCACGTAAGCGCCGGCGGCGTTTATAATCTGCGAAAGGTTCGGGCCGGCATCGGCGTCACGCCCCTTCTTCCATGATCCAAAATCCTTTCGGTCTTTTGACGGTCCTGGTAGCCCTTGAGGCGGCGGTCCTTTTCTTTTCCGGCCACGCGAAGACTAAAAAATTTTTCCGGTTCCCGCCGGCCATGTTCTGGATTTATTTCCTGCCAATGATTTTTTCGAGTGCAAACGTTATCCCGCATCAAAGCCATCTCTATCCCGCGATCGGGACTTATGTCCTGCCCGCGAGTTTGATCCTGCTGCTCATTGCCGCGGACCTGAAGGCTATCCTGAAACTCGGGAGACGGGCGCTCGGCATGATGCTCGCCGGAACGCTGGGCGTAATTCTGGGCGCGCCGCTTGTCCTTTTTATTTTTAAATACTGGCTTCCGGCCGACGTTTGGTCGGGGTTCGCGGCGCTCTCCGCGTCCTGGACGGGCGGTAGCGCGAATATGATCGCCGTGAAGGAAGCGCTCGGCACGCCGGACGCCGTTTTCCTGCCGATGGTCGTGGTGGACACACTGGTGGCCTATTCGTGGATGGGAATCCTGATCCTTCTCGCGGGCGTCCAGGCCGCTTACGACCGATGGAACCGTTCGGACCGCACCGTGATCGAAGAGCTTCATCAAAAGATCGCGCTGGGACCGGTTGCGGCATCCCAAGTCCTGCGTCTGGAATTCGTGGCGTTGATCCTGCTAACGGGAATTGCGGGAGCCTTGATGGCGGCAGGCGGCGCCCGGGCCCTGAGCGGACTGACGCGTATTCCTTTCAATACGGGTCTGATCCTGATCGCTTCGACGCTCGGGATCACGCTGTCGTTTACGCCGGTCAAAAAACTGGAAGCGCACGGCGCCTCGAAGATCGGGTACGTCCTTCTCTATTTTGTCCTGACCTCGATCGGCGCGCGGGCAAGTCTCGGGGCGATCGTCGCGGCCCCGATGCTGGTCGTGGCCGGGTTCGCGTGGGTCCTGATCCACGGGCTCATTCTTGTCGCGGCCGGCCGCTTGACCCGGACGCCGCTCTGTCTTCTGGCTGCGGCGAGTCAGGCGAATATCGGGGGACCCGCGTCGGCTCCGGTGGTGGCCGCGATCTACGAGCCCGCGCTCGCGCCCGTCGGTCTTCTTTTGGGAGTGTTCGGGAACGTGATCGGCACGTATTGCGGCCTGCTTTGCGCGCCGTTATGCAAATGGGCGACTTCCTTCTAGGACTGCGTTCCAATGGACTTTAGGGGTTCGCAGTACTGTACCGTTTACTCCTAAAATCGAATGGAAAACGGTACTAGCGCAACGCCAAGGGAACAGGCCGTCACTTAATACCTGTCGCCAGGCCCAGCCTTCACGCAAAAAGATAGCATTACCCTTTTTCTTTGTTAAAATAACCGCCCATGAAAAAAATAAAAAATCCGGACATCAAAGCGGTCATCTTCGATCTGGGCAATGTGCTCGTCAATTACGACGTGCAGAAAGCCGCGCGCCGTTTCTCGAAGGCCTTCGGGATCTCCCGGTTCGCGGTCTGGAAGCATTTTTTTCTTTCCGGCTACGAGCAGGCCTATACCCGCGGTGAGATTTCGACGCCGGAATTTTTCCGCGCGGCATGCCGCCAATTCAATAAACCGCTTTCGTACAAGCTTTTCAAATATTACTGGAACGATATCTTTTGGGAAAATCCGGGCATGGACGCGCTTCTTGCCCGGCTCAAAGAACATTATCCGCTTTATCTGATCTCCAACACCAACGCCATGCACTTTACGCACATCAAAAAAGAATTCAAGATCCTGCGGCATTTCAAACGGAAGTTCCCGTCCCACGAAGTGAAGGCGCGCAAACCCGAGCTCAGGATCTCCGCCGGGTCCTCAAAAAGATCGGTCTCCGGCCCGAGGAGACGATCTTTATCGATGACATGAAAAGTTTTATCCGCGGGGCCAGGCGCGCTGGCATGAACGCCATTCGTTTCAGGAATCGTATACAGCTCATCAAAGATTTCCGCAAGCGCGGTATCCGAGGCGCTTAGGGGGGAAGAAGGCCGCGGGCATTCTCCAGAGGCGGCTATTTCTGTTCCATGAGCCTGAGAAGGGTCGAACGTATGACGGAATATGAAAAAATGATTCGGGGGCACTTGTACATTGCAAATGACCCGGAGTTGGTCCTCATGCGTCAAGAGGCGCGGATCCTGCTGAAGCAACTCAACGAATCGGTGCAGGATATCAAGGCCGGGGAACGCCTGGAGTTGTGCGCGCGGCTTTTCGGGAAGGTCGGCAAAGGGACATGGCTGCAGCCGCCTTTTTATTGCGATTACGGGAAAAACATCGAGCTCGGCGAGCATGTTTTTTTTAATTATAACTGTGTCGTGCTCGATGTCGCGTAAGTGACCATCGGTTCCCTTGTGCTTGTGGGGCCCAACGCGCAGATCTACACCGCAAGTCATCCGCTTGACGCGGGGAAGCGGCGGCAAGGGGTGGAGTTCGGGAAACCGATCATCATCGGCGACGATGTCTGGATCGGCGGCAGCGCGGTGATTTGTCCCGGGGTCACGATCGGGGAAAAAAGTATTATCGCGGCGGGGGCCGTCGTGACCAAGGACGTCCCGCCTTTTGCGATCGTGGGCGGAAATCCCGCCAGGGTCATCCGGGAAACAAGCGAGTTCTAGGAGCGGCTTCCGGGGTGCGTGTGCGAAGTTAATTCCGGAAGCGGAGGCGTTTGACCGTGAAAAAGGTGACCGTGAAGATCGCGGTCTCGATGAAAATGGTCGCGATGGCGGCGCCAACATAGGAGAAGGAAGAGATCAGAAGGAAAATGACCGGCAGGCCGATCATGGCCATGACCACGTGGATCCTCGAATAAATGTGGGTCTTGCCGCACACGAGCAGGAACTGGACGCGGAAGGCGTTGGCGCTGACGAAAAAAACCGCGATCAGTAATAGCCTCAGGGACAGGACCGTTTCCTCGTAGACCCCGCCGCAGACGACCCGGACAACGAACGGAGAAAAGACGAAGATCAGGGGAAGGCAGATCAGGGAAATATTGACCGTGATCTGCTGGATCTTGCGCATGAACTCGAGCGCCCGTGGCCTGCTTTTCCGGAAGATCTTGCTCAGACGCGGGAAAAGCGCCTGGGAGAACGACGTGAGCGGGAAGGTCTGGCAGAGGCTTGCGATCCTTTCAGCGATGGAATAAAAACCCGTGATCGTGTTGTTGGTCAGCAGACCGATGGCGAAAATGCGGGTCGTGGTGTAGGCGTTGATCGCGACGTTGGAGATGAAGATATCCCAACCGGCCTTCAGCTGTTCGCGCATGCTCGTCTGTCCCGGAAAATGGAACGTGACGCCCAGTTTGGTGAGGGCGATGTACTGGCCGAGGAGTCCGGTGATCAGAATGACGACGGAATTAATCAGCGGGACCATCAGGTAGTCTTGTGGGCCTCTGACGGACCAGAAGAGAAAGACGGCGAGAAGGACCCCGCCCAGGATGTTGATGTCCGCGATATGCTTCATTTTTTCCGTGCCTTGAAAAAGCCAGACCGGAAAGATAGTGTTCCCGATGACGGCGCCAAAGCTCAGCACGTAGACCAACCAATCCTGCCGGAATCGGGGAACGAAAAAGATGACGCAGCCCAGCAGCATCAGGCTGGCGAACGCCAGGGCGGCCTTGACGATCATGACCGAGGAAAAGATCTCGTTGACCTTCTCATGCTTGTCCTGATGGAGGGAGATCGCTTTCGTGGCGGAAATGCTGAATCCGTAATCCGTCAGGATCATGAAATACTGGATGAAGGCCTGGGCGAAGGCGATCAGACCGAATTTTTCCGGGCCGATCGTTCTGAAAAGATACGGCAGAATGACGATCGGAAGGATGTACGTGATGGCCTGGAGCGTCGAAAGAGAAGCGAAATTGCGGAGGACCGTGCGACGTTCGTGATGTCCCGCCATACGGTAGGTTTTCTGGATCAATCTCAAAGTCGGCGAATGCAAATGCATGTCCCTAATTTATCCTTTTCCCGTCCCGAACACAAGCGCTACCGCCCGCTTTTACTTTTTAAATTTAATTTTTTATTATGATATACTCCCCTCATGTCGCGTCCAGATAAGCTATGTTGAACTTGCGGGTGAAAGTCCTGCTCCGGTAAAAGCCAAGAAGCCGGGTAGCTGACCTCAGTTTCGGGGAGAG
>CAIJDY010000139.1 GCA_903819565.1 Candidatus Omnitrophota bacterium
TACACGACGCTCTTCCGATCTCCTCATTTCTTCCCATCGATCAAAAGGACCTTCAGGCGCGCGGTGGGCCCTCCTGCGATATCATCCTCGTGACCGGAGACGCGTACGTGGACCATCCGTCGTACGGCGCCGCGGCCATCGGCCGCGTCCTGGAAGACGCGGGCTACAAGGTCGGGATCATCGCCCAGCCGGACTGGACATCTTCCACGGATTTTCTCAAGCTGGGACGGCCGCGCCTTTTTTTCGGGATCACGGCGGGGAATCTCGATTCGATGGTGAGCAATTTCACCGCCAGTAAAAAGCCGCGCCGCACCGACAATTATTCTCCGGGCGGCAAGGACGGCCTGCGTCCCAACCGCGCGACCCTCGTTTACACGAACAAGGTCAAAGAACTTTTTCCCGGGGTCCCTGTCGTTCTGGGCGGGGTCGAAGCGAGTCTCCGTCGTCTCGCGCATTTTGACTACTGGGCCGAGGATGTGCGGCGCTCGATCCTTCTGGACGCCAAAGGAGACCTTCTCGTCTACGGCATGGGGGAAAAGCAGGTGCTCGAGATCGCGCGGCGCCTGCGGGACGGAGAAGACATCAAACGCCTGGACAATATCCGCGGGACCGCGATCCTGCACAACACCCTCGAAGGTTTCGAGGACGCGGTCCTGCTGCCTTCTTACGAAGAAGTCCGCGGGAATAAAGACAAGTTCAACGAAGCTTTCACGCTCGCCTACGGGGAGGGAGATCCTGTTCGCGGAAGGGCCGTGGTCCAAAAACACGGCGAGCGGTTCATTATCCAATTGCCGCCTCCGCTGCCGCTGACGACACCGGAGATGGACCATTTTTACAGCCTTCCTTTCGCGCGCGAGTGGCATCCGGTCTACGACAAACAGGGCGGCGTTCCGGGATTTGAAACAGTGCGTTTTTCGATCACCTCCCACCGCGGCTGCGCCGGGGAATGCAGCTTTTGCTCGCTTTCCGCCCACCAGGGACGCATCATCCAGAGCCGGAGCAAGCAGTCGATACTCAACGAAGTCAAATTGTTGGCCGGCCGGAAAGATTTCAAAGGGACGATCACGGACATCGGCGGACCGACCGCGAACCTTTACGGCGCCGTGTGTGAACAATGGGACCATGCGGGCGCGTGCCGGTCGAAACAATGTATGATGCCCGCGAAATGCGAGAACCTCCGGCTCCGCTATGAAAAGTCGCTCGAGCTATGGAAAGAAGTGATGCAGGTCCCCGGGGTGAAGCATCTTTTCATCCAAAGCGGGTTGCGGTACGATCTCCTGATCGAAAAGGGATCGGACGCTTATCTGGAGGCGCTGTGCAAGAGCCACGTCAGCGGTCAGCTGAAGGTGGCGCCGGAACACGCGTCGGAGGCGGTGCTGAAGGCGATGAACAAGCCTTCGCTCAAAGTCTATGAGCAGTTCGTCGCGCGCTTCAAGGACATGAACCGCAAGGCCCAGAAAGACCAGTATCTCGTGAATTATTTCATCAGTTCCCATCCGGGGGCGGACCTCGAAGACGCGGCGGAGCTCGCGGCCTACCTGGCGCAACGGAACATCCAGCCCGAACAGGTGCAGGATTTCATGCCGCTTCCGATGACGGCTTCGACGTGCATGTATTACACCGGAAAAGATCCACGGACCGGAGAAAGGCTGTCGGCGGCCCGGAAGTATCAGGAAAGACAGCTCCAGCGGGCGCTGGTCCAGTCGAGGCAGCCCCAGAACAAGGGGCTGGTCCTTCAGGCGCTGAAAGAGCTCGGGCGCACGGATCTGGAGGACCTATTGCTGGGAAGTTCTCAACCGGGGAACCTTGGGCGCACTTTTAGAGGGAAATCGCACAACAGCAGGAAGCGAAGGTGACGAACTAATAAGTTCGTCATCCCCGAATTTTTTTATCGGGGATCTATTGTTAAAATGTGAATTCTGGATTTCCGCTTAAGGCATGCGGGAATGACACGAAAAAGGAATATCATGAAATCTTATGATGCGGTTATCGTCGGCGGAGGGGCCTCGGGCATTGTCGCGGCGGTCTTTGCGAAACGGAAAGGCGCTTCGGTGCTGCTGTGTGAAAAGATGCCTAAACTCGGCAAAAAACTTCTTGTGACGGGCGCCGGCCGGTGCAACCTGCTGAACGAAAAACTCAACGAGTCTTTTTATAATCCCGAAGCGCGCGATCTTGTTCGCTCCGTTTTGGGGCGGTGCGGGAAGGACGCGATGCTCGGTTTCTTCCGCGAGCTCGGGCTTCAGGTTGCGGCAGATGAAACAGGACGTATTTTTCCTGTGACCCAGCAGGCGGCGTCGGTGCTGAAGGTGCTAGAGCTTGAAGTGACACGGCTGGAAATAACGGTCAAGCTGGATTGTGAAGTGCAGGACCTCCGGGCGGTGGCCGGAGCGTTCGAGGTCAGAACCGCGAGCGAGGAACGTTTCGTTTCCCCCAAAGTGATCCTGTGCGCCGGCGGGAAGTCCTATCCGGCCCTCGGAGCGGACGGGAGCGCCTATGTCTTGGCCCAAAAGTTCGGGCATACGGTCACGGAACCCGTTCCCTGCGTTGTCCCGCTCCTGGCCAAAGATCCCTGGTGCCATTTTTTGCAGGGGCAGAAGATCCGCGCGAAGGTCACGGCGCGGGTGGACGGGAAACCCGTGAGCGAGGCGGCGGGCGAACTTCTTTTCACGCAGTACGGTCTGTCCGGAACGGCAGTCCTCGACGTCAGCCGGGAGATCTCGATCGCCGTGAACCGCGACGGAAAAAAAATCGCGTCGGTGACAGCGGACCTGATCCCCGCGATGAACGAAGGCGAACTGAAAAAAGAATTCGGACGGCGCCTCGAGAGGAAATTCCCGAGAGAGGAGCTGCTGGAAGGATTACTTCCCCATAAATTTTCTTTGGCCTTCCGAGACATCCTTCAAAAGGAGGATGTTGCGGCGCTCGTTAAGGTGTTGAAGCATAAAGAATTCAAAGTGAGCGGCACGCGCGGATGGAACGAGGCGGAATTTACGGCCGGCGGCGTCCCGGCCGAAGAAGTGGACATAGCGACGCTCGAGTCGAACCGGCAGAAGGGACTTTATCTCGCCGGAGAGGTCCTGGACGTTCAGGGTGCTCGTGGTGGCTACAACCTTGCCTGGGCCTGGGCCAGCGGCGCAGTGGCCGGTTCCTCCATTTAGAACTGCGGAATCCCGACTCTTTTTTCTTACAGGATTTATAATAAATCCAATCTTGTTTTTCCTCCGATTTTGTGACGTCAAAATTCCCGTTGTGTTCTGGGGGGGGGGGGGTGATAATATCCCCTCTATGCTCCGATCAAACCAACACGCTTTACAGGAAAAGCTCGAAGACGATCGCTATACCAATCAGGATTTTGGGATATTCCTGGAGAAACCTCAGGGATGGAGCCTTTCAGAAGAAAAAAGTTTATTTTACGATAAGGTCGTTTTACAACCAGAGCACGGCCGCGACAGCGTTTTTATCATCAAAACAAAATTACCCGCCCTTAAAAGATCAAACGACCTCTCCCGTGATTTCTTTGTCCGCTTGCATGCGCAGGTGATCAAGAAAGTTCTCAAAAAGATCGCAAAGGGTTGCGAATCTGTCCGCGAACAACAGGGTCCGGGACTTCTGGGGAAAAAGACCTGGTGGATCCAGGCGACTTACGCCGAGGGTTCCTTGAAATACCAGATCAGTAATTTTTTAATGAAACACGATGGGAAGATTTACGGCGTGGGGTACAAAGTCCATGAAACTCCGGATCTTTCGAAGAAAATGGCCGAAATAAAAACCCTCATCGACTCCGTTCGGTTTCTCAAGGGCTGACGTTTTCTATGGAATCGGTTCCTTTCGAAGAGCTTTTGACGACTTCCAATGCGGCGAAGATCTGCGGTGTGACCCGTTTCACCATCCGGAATTGGATCCTCGAAAACAGGCTGAAGGCCTTCAAAACTGGCGGCCACCACCACCGGGTGCTTCGGTCCGACCTTCTTCGTTTTATGGAAAAAGCCGGGATCCGTCCCGCGGCGCCCGTTTTTTGCTGGGAATACGAACAGTTGGCCAAGACCGGCGGCCATGACTGCGGGAAATGCCTGGTTTTCAAGGAGCGGTCGAACCGCTGTTTTTTGACGATCCGCGAATTCGGGTCTGAAAAGGTGCGATGCGGCAGGGATTGCGCGGATTGTGAATACATGAAGGCCACTTTTACGAAAGAGAAGGCCGCGATGATACGCTTGTCAGGGAAGAATGCTTCAAGGCCCCCGCAGGCGAAGCCGTCCGGCAGCAAGGTTCTGGAGAACGGTTTTTATAAATCCGGACGCTATTTAGCCGGTCTTAAAAATTTATTTTCGGGAAAAAAATAAACCGGTCTCATCAACTTTTTCTGAGGAGGAAGTCATGGCGCATATCATCGGGGGTGTTATCGCGGCGGTCCTGGGTCTTTTGGGGATCATCGGCTGGTGGGACAATTTTGGCGATTTTCTGAGAGGTTTCATTCCTCTGTTTCTTTTGATCGGCGGCGCAACGGCCATCGGTGCGGGTTTGCGGTTCCTGGCAATAGAGAAATAGAAAAAAGGTTTTCTTTCTAAATCGTCAGGCGATCTCCTGAAGCCAGACCAGAAGCTCGATATGTTTGGTCCGGGGGAACATGTCGAAGGGAACGACGGCGCGGATCCGGTACCGGCCGGCAGTGAGGATCATGCGAAGATCGCGAAGCAGGATCTGCAGGTCGCAGGCGAGGAAGATCATGTTGGCGGCGCCGGTTTCTTTCGCCAGGAGGTTCGCGAGAGATGACGCGATGCCCTGTCGCGGCGGGTCCAGGAAGATCAGCGTTCCCGGTTTCGGGTTCGCGATCAGGAA
>CAIJDY010000140.1 GCA_903819565.1 Candidatus Omnitrophota bacterium
ATAGACCTGGACCCCTTTTTTCTCCGCGATCTCCGCGAGCCAGCGGGTCATTTTCCCGAGCGCGACGACATAGTTCCCGCGGTTCCCCATGAAAGGCGGCGTGTAGGGAGCGCGAAGAGCGCGGCCCGGAAGCAGGAAATAAAATTCGTCCCGGGTGACCGGCGATTCGAAAGGAAAGTCTTTCTCCGGGACCTCCGGCAAAAGTTCTTTCAGCGTCGAAACATTGATGACGGCGCCTGAGAGCGAATGGCTGCCGATAGAGGAACCTTTTTCGAGAACGAGGATCTTCAGCACCGGTCGGGGAGTCCCCTCCGGCTGGCCGGGGACCGCAAGAAGGTCCGCCAGATGGATCGCGGTCGACAGCCCGGCGACGCCTCCGCCCACGATCAAAATATCCGTTTCGATCAATTCAGTTTTTGCCATTTTTTAAAAAAAAGTCCCTGTTGTCGTTCTTTCCGGATTCCCTGGGGGCCGTTCTCGGAATGGGCGGTTATTCTAGCATAAACTTGCATCTTTAAAAATCAAATTACTCGATCAGGAATGCGGCGATCAGGAGATCTGCGGCGTCAGATCCTTTCGGTTTTCATATTGGCGAGCTTCCTGAGCTCCCCGATCATTTCCACGACTTTCTGAGTGTCCGGACTTTCGGGTCCCAGCTTTGCATGACGAATGACTTCGGCCTTGCTGAGAATATTGATCGCATCGGAGTATTTTTTCTGCATGGCATAAGCCACACCAAGATTGAAATAAATATCCGCCATCCCCGTACCGTTCGGATCCGATTTTTCGATGTAAATCAAAATGGCCCGTTTAAAGAATTGTTCGGCCGCCGGAGCTTCATTGGCGGCTGTGTAGAGGTTCGCCATATTGTTCATGGCATTCGCGGTCTCCAGAGCATTCTCACCCCAGGTATCTTTAGCAAGCTGATAGGCGCCCTCCGCGGCTGTGAGGGCTCCCTGGAGATCTCCTTTCTCATTCGCAGCCATGATCTTATCATTCAGGGCCTTAATCTCTTTCTTGGCAACCTTGGTGTCTTTGGCAAAGGAGGTCGCGCTTTGCATCAGCAGGCAAAAAAGGACTCCCAAAAATACGACTGGGACTTTCCTGAACAGACTCACGATATCAAGCTCCTTTCAAGTGACCTTCAGCGCGGATTATCTTCCCGCTTCGGTCTCTGGGTCTTTAATTCGAGCGGTATCGCTTTTTTGATCGCGATCTCCCTTTGCAGGGCCTGCTGGCACAGGGATTCCTGAGCGCGGAATTTCTTGTCATCCCCGGCTTCTTTTTTCCGGTAGGTTCCTTCGGAAGACAAGGTCCAGGCTTTGACATTATCCTTGAAATAGAGCCCGAGCAGATGGATCAGCTCCTTTTTATGCTTCGCATCCTCCACGGGGAACATCAGCTCCAAACGCCTGTCGAAATTCCGGGGCATCCAGTCCGCGCTGGAAAGATAAACTTCCTCGTCCCCGGCGTTTGAAAAATAAAAAAGCCGACTGTGTTCCAGGAACATATCCACGATGCTGACCACTTCGATGTTGTCGCTGAGGCCTTTGACGCCGGGCCGGAGGCAGCAGATCCCCCGCACGTTCAGCCGGATCCGGACCCCTTTTTGGGAAGCGCGGTAAAGGGCCTCGATGATCTCCTTATCCACCAGGGAATTCATCTTGGCGGTGATAAGGCCCGGGCGTTCGTGACTGCTTTGGACGGACTCCCGCATGATCAAACGCAACAGCCTCCGGCGTAACCCGTAAGGCGCCATCTCCAGTTTTGAAAACTGGGCGGGCGTGGAAAATCCGGTCATGACGTTGAAAAAAGAGCTTACATCGCGCGCGAATTCATCATTACTTGTAAAAAGGTTCAGGTCCGAATAGATCTGTGCTGTTTTTTCGTTATAGTTTCCGGTCCCGAGATGCACATACCTCCGGATCCCTTCGGCCTCGCGGCGCACGACCAGGCACACCTTGGAATGCGTTTTTAATCCGACGACCCCGTAGAGGACCGTGGCGCCGGCCCGCTCAAGCCGCCGGGCCTCCTCGATATTCTGTTCTTCGTCAAAGCGCGCTTTCAGTTCGATGACAACCGTCACCGACTTCCCTTTTTCGACCGCCTTTTCGAGAGCGCTGATCACTCCGGAGTGACGCCCCGTCCTGTAAAGCGTCTGCTTGATGGCCAGGACGTCGGGATCTTCGGCCGCCGCCGTGATAAAACGCAGAAAAGCGCCGAAAGAATCGTAAGGATAATGCACCAGAACATCTTTTTCTTTGAGCAGCCCCCAAAGGTCACGGGACTCCTCGATCTCCACCACGGGCCGCGGTACCCACGGAGAACGCTTGAGCCTGTCAAACCCGGGTTGGAACGCGAGTTGGGAAATGCCCTTCAGGTCAAGCCACCCCTCACTCCTGAAGATCTTATGCTCCTCCACCCCCATCCTGTCTTTCAGCCGTTCCACCATATCCTGCGGCGCATCGATCTCAAGCCGCACGACCGGACTTTCCCTCCGCGCCCGCAGCGCCTCGCTCATGATTTTCGCGAGATCTTCGTCCCGTTCCTCGTCGATCGTAAATTCCGCGCAACGGGTCACCCGGACCGTTCCCTGCCGCTCGATCATGTACCCGGGAAAAAGTTCCTTGGCAAAAAGAGCGAGCATGTCTTCGATCAGCATGAAGGCGTGAAGCGATTCCGAGGGAAGCGAGATCATGCGCGGAAAATTCCGGGGAATCTCGACCAGCGCGTGGCGCGGCGCCGCGGGATTGGAAACCTTCGTCACTTCAAAAACACGATAAAGGTTAAGATTCGCGAGATTCGGGAACGGCTGATCTTCATGAACCGCCAGGGGCGTCAAAAGCGGCAGGAGTTCATTCAAAAAAAGATTTTTGACGTACAGGAGCTGTTTTTCGTTCAGGTCCTGAGGAAGGACCCTCACAATCCCCGCCCCCTGGAGTTCAGGCAGCAGAAGTTCTTTGAAATTGAACTGCTGCTGGCGGATCAGTTCAAACGCTCGCCGGTAGATCTCCAGAAGCCGCGGATCGGAATCGGGAAAGCTCGCAACCCTGACCATGAAGAACTCGTCAAAATTGGAACTGACGATCCCGGTGAATTTCAATCTCTCGAGAGGAGGGTTCGTTGAGTCGACCGCCTCCGCGAGGACCCGGGCGTTAAACTGCAGCCAGGACAACTCCCGATCAAAATATTTTTCCTGAGCGCCTGGGTCCATAGCGTTTCCGTTTCAGCGCGAGGGCGCCGCACCTTGTTTGAGCTCGATGGGAGCCCCGAAAACATCGGCGAACAGGTCCCCTTTACGGCGAAGACTTTCCCGCTCGAGAGAGATATCCCCGGTTTCCTGGGGAACCCAGATCCCGTAAGCGTCTTCGGAACGCTCCATCGTGAAAGAGCGGATCTTCTGCTGGTGCCCGGTGTCCAAGGCGTCCGCGACACGCAGGATGGCCGCGAGTTTTGAAACGATCGCCCGGTCCGCCTTCGCGAGCGACATGTACGAGACATGCGTTTCGCGCGGCGGCGTGCGGCGGTGATAGCGGACCACGTTGGCGACGATGTTCTTGTCTGTTTTCCTCAACCCGAAGATCTCGGCCGCATCCACCAGATAATAGGAGTGCTTGTGATGACCGGCCGGAGAAATATAAGTGCCGATGTCATGAAGGATCGCGGAGACCTCCAGCAGAAGCCGTTCGCGAAGCCCCATGCCGTGATCCGCGACAAGCAGGTCATAAAGTTTTAGCGCCAGGGACGCCACGTTGGATGCGTGGCCTTTGTCGTACATGTATTTCGCCCCGAGGTGCTGGGCGGAATTCAGGACCTGCCGCGAAACGTCCGTCCTTCGGTACCCTGAAAAAAGCTGGGCCAGTTCCAGCAGAAGACCGTCCCGGATGCTCAGCTTCGGGATGATGATCTGTTCCGCCTTGGTCTCAGCCAGAAAATTCGAATAAAAGAGAAGCGCAGGGTAAAGGGATTCGGCATGATCGTAGCTCAAGGCATACTGACTTGCGATCTCTTCGGGCAGCATTTTCCCGATCTTTCCAACAAAACCCGCAAAATCTTTTTTTTCCAGAATGGTGAAACGTTCCGAGGTCTCGGCGAGCAGCTGCTGCGAAACGAACCTCATGTCGCCTCCCAGGGCAATGAACGTGTCGATCTGTTCCATGCGGACCTCGCGCGCGGCGTGCTGCGCGACGTCCCGGATGTTCCTCTTCAGAACGCGCTGCATGAGCCCCGTGTCCCCTTTCCCCCCCGACAGGGCCTGTTCGGGAAGCCGCACGGATCCCAGGGGGAGGGTCCGCGTGATGCTCACCTGTCCCTGTTCCATGAGGATCATTTCCGTGCTTCCGGAGCCCACCTCCACGATAAGACAATTTTTCTTCTCAAGATCGATCTTCCCTTCCAGGGCATGCTCCACGGCGATCAGCTCGAGACGGTTCTCCTCGGGACCCTCCAGGATCTCCACTTCGATCCCCGCGCGGACATAGATCTGATCGATGAAATTATCCCGGTTCTGGGCTTCGCGGACCGCACTTGTCGCGATCGCCTGGATCTTTTTGATCCCGTAGGTATCGATCACGGACTTGAACCCGCGGAGGATGTTCACTCCCTGGCGCATCGCCGTGCTGCTCAGGCGGCCCGTTTTGAAAACGTCCTTGCCGAAACGCACGGGTTTTTGAAGCTGCTCGAGGTAGCGGATCTCGTTCTTGGAACCGACCTCGGCGATGACCATCCGGATCGCGATGGTGCCGATATCGATCACCGCCACGGTATGTTTTTGGATCTCGGCGTCCGGCATCGCTTAAAGGTCCTTTCCTTTTTCAAAAAAGAAATCATGGGCGAGCCTCGCGGCGCCCTTCATGACGGCATAATCCTTGAGCTTCGAGGGGACCACTTTCACCGAGCCCACAAGAGGCTTTAAGATGTAACTTTCCATGACTTGTTTCGCTTCCGGCAGGATCAGATGCCCCATCGCCTCGATCATCCCGCCGCCGAGCACGAACACCTCGGGATCAAGAACATTCGCGAGATTCGCCATGATCACGCCCAGGATCTTCGCCTTATAAGCGATGAGGTCAGCGATAGCGCTGTCCCCCGCCTCGATCGCCCGAAGAAGCGTCCGGCTTTTTACCTTCTTGATGTTATAACCAACTTCGTCAAAAAGGTTCGGGGCTTTTTGTTTTAATAGCAGAAGCGCGGTCTCCGCCGTGATCCCAACGCGTCCCAAAGAAGATCCAACCGTATCAAATACCCCGCCGTTCCCTTCCGCGAAGGAAGGCA
>CAIJDY010000141.1 GCA_903819565.1 Candidatus Omnitrophota bacterium
ATGGTTTCACTGGTGCCGCTGAAGACCATGTGATAATTGCTGTCTTTTAAAACTTCCCGGCCGATGTCTGCAGCTTTTTGGATAGCGTCCGCCTGTGATTTTTTGCCCGCGACATTGGCAAACACCCCAATCGCCCTTTCGCGGGCACGACGCGTGATATTCAAAAGGCTCGGTTTTTCTTTCATGGTGACGACTTCCTCGAGGCGGACCATCTCCCCGCGATTATTCCATACCCAGAGGTTGTTGATGTCTTTTTGGCTCATGCGTTGGTTGGGGATGGCTTTGACCCGGACATCGTAGCGGCGGCCGTTTTGCGTGTATTTGGCGATCTTTTCGCCGCCGATCATGGCATTGACCGTTTCTGCGATGGAATGGATGCTGACGCCGTGATCATAAGCCTTGTCGCGGTCCGGGAAGATGCGGACTTCCGTGACACCGGAACGGTAATCGGTGTCCACGTCCTGGAACAGGCCGGTTTGCTTCATTTTTTCCTGAATCTGGTTGCAGTATTCGATCAGTTTTTCCCAGTCCGGGCCGCGGACCGTGAACTGGACCGGGAACCCGCCGTAGGCCGCGAAGCCTCTCATGGAAAGGTCCTGGATTACCGCCCGGATGTGCGGGATCTTGTTGAACTCCCGTCGGAAATAATTCATCAATTCCTCTTGGTTGGGACGGTGTCCCAGTGCGGGATCGATAGCACGGTCATGAGGCTGTTTCAAGGACATGAAAAGTAATCCCGCGTTGACCTCACCTTCAAATCCTCCCATGCGGGTGCCGACGATGCAGAAGTAACGCTGTATGTCAGGATGCTTCATTGCCAGTGCTTCTACCTCTTTGAAACGTTCGCTCGTGTAAGTGATGGAAGAGCCGATAGGGGTTTCGAGTTGGACCAGGAACATGCTCTGGTCTTGAGCCGGGGACATCTCTTTGCGTAAAAAAGGGACCGTGATAAGTGACAAGATAAAGAACACAAAGGCTCCGGCGAGGACGATCTTTTTATGGCCGAGTGCGGCGGTAAGCCATTTTTGGTAGATCTCCGACAAGCGAACCATGCCGCGTTCGAATTTTTTTCCAAAACGTGTGGTACGTTCGCCCACTTCAAGAAATTGGGAGCAGCGCATCGGCGCGAGCGTCAAAGCTTCCAGAAGAGAAAGTAAAACAGCGACCGTAATGGTGATCCCGAACTGTAGAAAGTATTTTCCGACGATCCCCTTCATATATATGACGGGCAGAAAGATCGCGGCGATAGCGAGTGTCGCGGCGATGGCAGCGGACGTGATCTCTTTGGCACCGTTCCGGGCAGCCTCGATTTTGGCTTCCCCGTGTTCGCGGTGCCGGACGATGTTTTCAAGCACCATGATCGCGTCGTCGACCACGATCCCGATCGCAAGAGACAATCCGAGGAGTGTGAACGTGTTCAGCGTGAATCCCGCGAATTTAATGACCATGAAAGTCCCCAGGATCGATGTCGGGATCGCGAGGAGGATGTTCAGGTTCGAACTCCAGGATCCTAAGAATATCCAGCAGACAAGGGAAGTGAGAAGGGCCGAAAGGATCAGCGTGATCGCCAGCTCATGGACGGAATCTTCAATGAATTTACTGCTGTCAAAGTTGATGTCCAGGTCGTATTCGGGCGGTAGTTGCTTCCTGACTTCGGCGAGTCGTTTTTTGACGGCTTTGGCGACTTCCACTGTATTGGCGCCCCGTTGCTTGCGGATACCCAGTCCGACTGAATCTTGGCCCATAACGCGCGCCATTTTGCGGACGTCCGCCAATCCGTCTTCGATCTTTGCTACTTCCTTCAATTGGATAGGGCGGTAATTCGGTAGGTTGGTGCGCTTGGTGATCACGATCTTTTCGAATTCCTGAACAGACCGTGCTTCGCCCATGGCGCGGACAGCGGACTCTTTGGTGTCGGTTTCAAGACGTCCGGCCGGGATTTCGACGTGCTCGCTTTGGATGGCATTGACCACGTCCTCGACGGTCAGCTGATACTGAAGAAGCTTTTTGGTATCCAGCCAGACACGCAAATTACGTTCCAGGAATCCGCCGAGCATGATTTCGCCGACCCCGGGAACCGTTTTGAATTTGTCTTTGAGATGGCGGTCCACATAATCCATGAGTTCCCGGACCGATTTTTTCGTGGTCACGCCGATCCACATGATCGGCTGGTCTTCG
>CAIJDY010000142.1 GCA_903819565.1 Candidatus Omnitrophota bacterium
TCGCGGGCAGCGAAACCGAGATCGAAGAAGATATCGGCTGAATAAGGTCTGCAGCTCCACTCGCAATCCGATTCCGAAAAAATTTCGGGACAAATATGATTGAGATTGCTATGTCTTGCAACAAAAAGGCGAAATGTTCCTCTGGCCCCCGGAGGCAATGAATTTCGATGAATAATAGAATAAAAATCAAGTCTAACCCTTGCAATATCGAGGCCTGTCGGTTATATCTTTATTACTTTTTTATAGCCCAAAAATGATATGAAATTTTGGCCAGATCTGAGAATACATATCCTCCATATCGAAAGGACACCGGAGTGAAAGCTATCGCGTTACGCAAAGCTGTTACTGCTTCGATCACGGCGATTACTTTTTTGACGACCAGCTTGGCCGGGGCTCCGGACAGTCTTGCCGCAGTGCAGGCGGCCCAGTCCGCCGTTTCTGAAGTCTCCACCCCATATCAGACCAAGCTCGACCCCGGGATCCGGTTTTCGGTCCCGCAAGAGCTCGGAACCCTTCAATATTTTAAACCCGGCAAAGGCCCGATGGTCGTCCACCTCCAGACCGCGCACGGCCACTACCAAGCGCAGAAACAGATCCAGGCGCTTCTTCACCATCTGGACAAGCAGTACGGCATTAAAACGCTTTTCGTGGAAGGCAGCGCGTTCAAGCTCGATCCGGGGATCCTGGATTTCTTTCCCGGAAACCCCAAGCTCACGGAGAAAGCCAACGACGCGCTCACAAAAGCCGCGCTCGTCAAAGGCCCGGAGCTCTACCTGCTTGATACGCAGGGCACGTCGCGGGCCTACGGGATCGAGGATCTGAATGCTTACCGCGAGAACGGCGTCGCGTTCGTCGACGTTCTGGCGGAGAAAAAGAAGACGGCGAGTTTCCTTGCTGCGATGGACGAGGCGATCGACCGCATCACGGCCGCCCATCTTAACGATGCCCTTAGAAATTACCTGAAACAGCTTGGGGATTTCGAGAAAGGCCGGATCCCTTTCGATGCCTGGCTAGCTTCCTTAAAGAGGGAAGGGCTGAAACGGCTGAGGCTGGACCTGGCGCAGCCGGGTTCGCAGCTCGATTGGCCGATGCTCGTCCGTGTTTTCAAGGTCCAGGAACTTTCCGCGAAACTTGATACAAAGGCGTTCCCCGCTGAGCGCGAGAAATTCCTCGAAGTGCTGCGGCGTTGTCATGTTTCGTCCTACGCGCAGATCGAGCCATTGCTCAAGTCCGGACAGATGAGCCGGCAGCTTCCCGCCCTTGAAATCGGCCTTCTTTTTGAAGATATGGTCAGGGCCCTTCCGCGCGACTTTCATTATGAAGCCTTTCCGAACGTCTGTCGTTTTATCGGGCGGTTGCTGCTTCAAAGCGAGATCACGGCGCCGGAGCTGATGAGAGAGATCGAACGGCTTTCCGCGAAGATCATGGACAAGCTTGCCGGGTCGCCGGAGGGAAAAGACCTTGTAGCGCTTCTTAAAGACTACCGGCTGCTGGAGAGGCTTTTCGCGCTGGAACTGACGCCGGAAGCTTACGAGCAGATCCGTTCGCGCGGCGAGAACGGGCTGAGGCCTTCCGTGATCATCAAGCGGTTGCAGCATGTTGGGCGCGTCAAGGATGTTCGCTTTACGCACATTGCAGAGCTCGATCAACTGTTCGTCTATGCCATGAAGTTTTACGCCGGCGTGAAAGAACGCGATGGCCTGATGGAACGGATGATCGAAAAACGGCTTCACGAGACCGGGGCCGGGAAAGTGGCGGTCATTACCGGCGGATTTCACGCCGGACCTTTCAGGGATTATTTTTCTTCGAAGGATTATACGTACGCTCTTATCACGCCGCGGCTCACAGGCGGCGATGGGGCGGGGCATCAAAGTTATGAGGAGAATATGCTGAAATTCGCTCAAGGCGCAACGGTCAAAGGAACGGCGAAATCCGGTATGCCGGGCGCAAGCGAAGCGACAAGAGAACTCGAGTTTCTTACCGACCCGCAAGTCCTGAGCGGCGGCACTTACGGGATCAACGCGGCCGCCGTGCGTTCCGAGGTCCGGAAGATCGTTGAGGGTGTCGCGGGGCGGGCGGAGGTAAGGGAAATTCCCGCGGAAGAAAATCCGCCGACGCCGAAGGCCGGGGAAGGGGTCAGGCTTTCACAGGACAACGAGCAGTCGTTGAACGAGATCAGGGACACGTTCGTTCACACAGTGGGGGCAATGAAGGAGGGATCGAACGGTGAGCTGAACTCCTTCGCGAAAGGTCTGGTCAAGGGTTTCCACAATGCGTCGTTCGGGACGTTTGTGAGTCTCGATATGATCAGGGGGAAAAACGGTGTGATCGATTCGCTGTTCATGCAGTCGCTTGATCTCATGGCCGCGGATTTCAGCAGCAGCGTTCGGTTGATCGACCTGTTTCTTAATGAATCGCCGGAAATCAGCGCAGAATTTGACGCGGCCTTGACGGAGGCCAATAAAGAGAACTATTCCGGTACTTCCGGAGAGCTGAGCCGTCTTTTCCGTGACGAGGAACAAGGCGCGCTGCTCAGGGGAAGCCATCGCGCTCAGGTCCTCGAAATGCGGGACCTGTTGGCCGCCTCTGAAACAAAGACCCAAAATCTGATCCGAAACCTTTCCGCCCGCTCTGAAGTCCGCGAGACCGTTGACGGCGGCGAAGTCCGGGCGCAGGAGAAAACAGCTTTAATGCTGTCGCCGGAAAACGAGCGAACGATGGAGGACCTGAGAAATCCGTTGCTTCTCTTCGTCGGGGAAATGGGTGAACTCGCGAACGGAGCACTGGTACCTTTTGCAAACAGTCTGGTCTGGGGGTTCCATAACACAACGCTCGGGGCATTTCTGGTCTTCGAGGTCGTCAAGACGATGGGCCTTGGGATCGACCGGCAGTTTATGCAAATGTTCGACGCCGTTGCCGCGGAACTCGGACAGGGCGTCCGGTTACTCGACTTGCTCCTGAGGGAATCGCCGGAAATGAGCCCGGAATTTGATGCGGCTTTGAAGGAAGCGGAAAAAGAGAGCTTTTACGGCGTTCCCGGAGAATTGAGCCGCCTTTTCCGTAATGCGGACCAAAGGGCGTTGCTTGGGGGAATCCATCGCGGTCAGGTCCAGGAAGTGCGGGACTTGTTGGCGGCTGCCGGGACAAAGCTCCAGGGCGTCACCCGCGATCTTTCCGAACGGTCCGAAGTTCGCAAGACGGACTCCTCTCGCGAAACCTCTCTTAAAAATGCCCCGGCGCTTGTTCTTTATCCGGCACTGTCCCGCTCCGAATTACGGGCAGCGGGTAAACGGAGCAATCTTTGGGCAAAGATACGGCTCTCCATGATCCTCGGCGCCATTATCGTGGGGCTCATTGTTATCCCTCGCCTGAACCGCGCCGGGCTGGGCTCGAAGGTGGTGGTCAACGTGGACGAGCGGTATTTAAGGAACGGATCGGATCCTCTGGCAGAAGCTTTTTCCCCGAGTGATTGGGCCGGCGGTGCGCAAAAGGTCTATGTGGGGGATTACACCCAAACACTGCGGCACAAAGGCATCAGCATCCAGCTCAAGAAACCGTATCATTATTCGGAACTGGATTTTGTCGTGAAGAACGAGACAAAATCACCGGTCAAGGTCAGCCAGTACGGTATTTTCGCCTACGATGCCGAGGGAAAATCCGTCGTTTATTTTTCGGAGACTCCCAATCAGACCCTCGGGGCGGGGCAGACGAACGATGTGACCCTGTATCAGGGGTTCGTGATGCCGGGCCTCGTGCAAAGCATGTCCGGAGTCCCGCATGGTGTGGCTATCTTCGTCCAGCGCGAGGATGGCAAGAGCGCTATTTTTATTTTTCTGGGACTGCAGCAACAGTTTCAAAACGAGATGGACCGCTTGGGGAAACAAGGGAAACCCCGCTCGGAAGTGAGGACCTCGAAATTTTTGGAAGTGGCGGCGGGGATGTATAAAAATGTTTGGCTTGCGAGATTTCAAAAGGCGCTCAGCTTGAAGACGGAGAGCAATGACGATATCGAAAAATTGATAGAGCTTGCCGGCGATGATTTTTACTGGGTGCGTATCGCGGCGCTTTCTCAGCTGGCAAATGTTCCGGACGCAAGGATCAAAGTGGTTATTCGTCGGTTTTCCGGAAAGGATACTGCCCGAGATGAGGTAGCAATGATCCTCCAAGCTTACCGCCAGACGAGTAAGCGGGATATCCTTAATCTAATGAGTGAGGCTAAAGTAATGGAAGGCGGAGATGCAGCCGCAAGCAAAGAACAGATCGATGCTTCCGTTAGCAAACGCGAAGATTTTTTGGGGATGGGGAAGGAGGTTTTGATGGCGCGTTGGGACAGCAGGAATGTAAGAAGAGACGCCCAGGGTCTTCTTGAGGCTACAAAAACTCGGAAAAGGACGCAGCAAGTTCGCGCAATCGTCATTTGGCAAATGGTTGCGGATATGGCCCTTTTTATTGAAAACGCGACTGGGAAGCAAGATGATCCAGCCGCAGCTATGAATTACATAATCGATAGAAAAATAATGCCAATGCTCGCGCGTGAAATCGCGCCTCCAATGTTGACAGCGGTCCAAAGTCAAAACGAAAGGTCTTGGCTTAGGGTTGTCAGTAAGGCCTCTAAATTTAGTCCCTATCTTGATGGTGGAAAAACCCATGCCACGGGCGCTGTGGTGGTTTCCGAAACAGGAGAGATTATCGGCGTCGGTTATAACGGTGCGCCGTCCGGACAGTTAAGTGACACAGTCGTCATGGGGGTTGATATACGGCGGAACGGTCTTATGGAAAATGATAAAAATTACACAGACACACATGAAGAGGGAAAGCTTGCTTTAGATATACGTGATAACAGACCCGACCTTCGCCGTTCCATTTGCGCGGAGCAGCGGGCAATATTTATGGCCCTTTCTTCCGGAAAGAATCTTAAAGGAGCAACGCTGTACGCGACGCATTCACCCTGCAACCAGTGCGCCTTGACCGCTTTTAATGCGGGAATCAGACGGATCAGCTATGGAGAAGGGTTCCACGACCAGAACACGGAACAAATTATCAATTTGGTGCGTAAAAATGGTGAAATTTTTTCTGTAACTCCCATTAGTGGTGCCCGCTCGGAGGTCCGGGAGCGGCTCAACGCGGTCTTCAGGGCTTTCAAGATCGACGAGTCGAGCGGGGAAACGCGTCTGGAAAAAACGAAGAACCTGGCCGACCGGGTGTACATCGAATACATGACGCGCCAGCATCTTAATCCCAAGAGTGCTGATGCCGCGGCCGACAAGAACAGTGCTTATGCCCCGCTCCATATCCGGGGGGCCAAAGGCTCGCTCAGTGAAGTTTCCGATAAGGGAAATGCCGTGGTCACGGCCATGCTGGAAGACAAGGAAATGCAGGAGGTCGGGGTTTATCAGCGTTCCGATCTTGAGAACAGTCTCCGAAGGCAGGAATACCTTACGGCGGCGTCCCAGGCCAGTCTCATTTGGAACACGCTCGATGGCGGGATCGGCGAGAGCCTAATGCGGGAGGCGTGGCTCTTGAATAAAGGGTTGCGCATGCGTCTCAAGAATATTTTATCCGCGGGAGATGACGCGGAACCGGTCTATCGTGAGGCGTTGATCGTTTTGAGGGATGCCGAAAAGAGAGGGGAGACGGCGGATATCCTCGCGGCGCTCAGGAAACTCGAGGGATTGGCAGGGTTTACCGTGCCGCTTCAGGTCAAAATGGGAGCGAAAGGCACGGATTTCGGGCGCCAGGAGAGGATCCGCGGTAATGATTATTTGATCGGGGACGCGGAGGCGCGGTTGCTTTTTATGGCGGATCTCGCGCAAAGCGGTCAGTTCGGCAAGGTGGTTTTTCAGCCCCTGGTGAATTACCAGTCCAAAGCCTCTTATGAGAAATTGTTGGATGAAAAGCTCTACGTCTGGGACATCGTCGAAGGCCGTCCGCAGCCTAGGACCTACCGGGAAGCCCTGAAGGACGCCGGCGTCGGGTTCCTGGCCATGGTCGAGCAGCGGGATCTTCCGAAATTCGAGGTCGAGCCGGGCGAGGTCAAAGGATTTCCTACCGCCGACGTGACCGTTGCGAGCAAAGCCCAGCCGGGAGGCCACGGGCAGTTGGGGGTTTATTTTGTGGTGGATTTCACGGAGAACGCCCCGCCGAAGGACAAGCTCCATCATCTGCGTTTTTTCGGGAACGGGGACAATCGCAAGGGGAATCCGGAAGCGCTCGTGGCCGGTTTCGCGATCGTAGAGCGGAAGCCCATTCTGAAGATCACGACCGCCGCGACCGCGATCGATAAAAAAGGCGGCAAGGAAGTTGTCCGGATCATCCAAAAGATCATTGATGGGGTCAAAAAGGTTTTTACGGTTCTTGATCAATGGGAAGAGATCGATGCCGTGAACGCGGGCCAGGAAAAGATTTTTTATGCGGCCGGACAGCGGCAGGGTTTCGGGAAAGAGGGCAGACAGCTTTTTAATACGAATTTGTTCTATTTCAACATCGACATGCTCCACCCGATCCTGAATGAGATGCGCGGCATCGTCGGGCAGGATGAGTTCCTGGACGGGATCATGCCTTTTCTGTTCGACAAGAGCGCCAAGGCGCAGACCATCGACGGAAAGAAATATGTCTCGATGGATTCGGCGATCTGGTATGTGGTCCATAAATTGAACACCTTTTACACGACTGATCCCCGCTTTGAATCCTTGAGGCAGGTTTATGGGCCCCAGCTCCTTTATTACATGAATTACGACCGCGATATTTTTGCGCCGAAAAAGAACGCCGGCGATCAATACCTTCAGGAGGGGACGGACCATTACACCGCGTTCGACGA
>CAIJDY010000143.1 GCA_903819565.1 Candidatus Omnitrophota bacterium
CATCCGGTACATTTGATAACGGCCGATCATGTAATTCACCAGCATGTAGGATTCCTGATAGAAAAGAATAATGGAAAGCTGGTCCTTATTCTCCGTAGGCACCTTGTCCGAAAAGATCTGCGCGAGCGGTAACAGCGTCTGCGTTCTGACCGCCGCATCAAACACGGTCTTGTCGATCGGACGGACCTTGTTCGCCTCATACTCGGCAAGCCCTTCATGAAGCCAGGCCGGAGCCCGCATCCCGCTTATCGACGCCACAAAAGCGTGGGTCATCTCATGAGCCACGACGGCTCGCAGATTATCGGAGATCACATTATCCTGGAGCGAAGGCAGCCGAATCTTTCCGTCATAAAGCCCACCGACCCAATGGGCCTGCCCCGTCACCTCACGGAACTGGTCCCCGCTGTAAAACAGCACGACGGTCTTATGCTTGAAGTAGTAACCGAAATCCTGGGATATCTGACGGTAACTCGTCCGCAAAAGTTCTTTGAGCCCAAACCCCTCATAGCCTTTCTCTCCCTGCTGGTACTTGATAATGAAATGCTCTTCATCGTACGTGTCCAGATCTTTTTCGACGGTGTTCTCCTGCTGTAGTTTCTCGATCTTTTTCCGGACGCGCGGCGACGGGCTCAGCAGATAGCTCTTCTTGTAAAATTCTTCGGCGGCCGCGAAATGCTGCTGAAGATTCTCGAGCTCTCCCAAAAGTTCCAGCGCCATCGGGTTCCGCGGCTCGAGGTCGAGCGATTCCTGGGCGGCCTGCCGGGCAAGATCGTATTCGCTTTTCTCGTAGAACTGCACGGCCTCGTTATAAAATCCGATCGCCATCGGCAGCATCGGCGCCTTCCCGTCCTTGGCGTTGTAAAATTTCCCGATTTCGATCTTCTGCAGCCGTTCCACCGTCTCCGCGCTGCGGTCGTCCGAAGACGCGCCCGCGCAAAATCCCCGTTGCGCACAAAGAACAACGCTAAGGCAGACGCCGGCGATCACTGCTTTTCTCATGATCCCTTCCAAACGCCGGAAAGCGGCTTTCCCGCGAACCGGTCCGTGGTCATCCTTCATAACGCTCCGCCTTCTTGATCCGCTTGCCGATCGAGGGGTGATCGTAAAAAAACCACTCGTACCATGCCGGCGGATCGGGATCCGCGAGGTTCTGCTCTCCCAGCTTCCGCATGCAGGAAATAAAAAAATACTTGTTGCCGCAGGCCTTCAGCGCGAACGCGTCGGCCTCATTCTCCCGGCGGCGCGAGTAAGCGTTCTGAAGCGGCATCAGGATAAGATTCACGGCATAAAAGATCAGAAACAAGAGAGGCAATCCGGCCACGTTCGCGGCAGAGTCCAACTGCATCGAATGCGCCAAAGCCTTGATACCCCAAAACCCCAGGGCGAAAACCATTAGGGAGGTCCCAAGTCCGAACGCCAGGAAACGCCAGACGTCATGGTTTTTATAGTGGCCCAGTTCATGCGCGACCACGATCTCCACTTCCGCCGGCGTGAAATGGTCGATCAGCGTGTCGCTCAGCACGATCCGCTTCGTTTTCCCGATCCCCATGAACGCGGCGTTCGCCTTCCGGGTCGTCTTGCTCAGGTTTAACGAATAAACGTTCTGTGCCGGAAGACCGAAACGCGCCGCAAGGGTCAGGACCTTCGCCTCAAGCGCTTTGTCTTCCACTTTTCCGTATTTGTAAAAAAGCGGCACGATGAGGACCGGAAAAACCTTTCCGAGGATATAGCTCACGAAAGCATAGCCGCCCCACGCCCAGAGCCACCAGTGCGAGGGACTTTTCCGGATGATCAGGTACAAAAATTCCAGAAGCGCCAGCGACAGCCCAAACGACAGGCCGGCCTTTTTCAGAAAATCGGAGGTCCACTGCCCGAAGGTCTGGTTCGAGAGGCCGAACGCGTGCTCCAGCGAGAAACCCGAATAATAGGCGAGCGGCAGGTCAAAGATCAGAAAATAAAGGGAGAAGAGAAAAAAATAGACCGCGACCGTCCCCCACTCGTTCCCGCACGTCAGAGCCAAAGCGTTCGTCCGCATCCCGAAGGTCAGCCCGCTCAGAAGAAGGATCGTCAGAAGCGCGGGCGTCAGGAATAAATGGAAAAGCGCCAGCCGGCGGCGGATCCGCTGGTATCGTGCCGCTTGCCCAGATTGATCAGTCCTTATTTCCATAGATCTCCATTTCTACGCGTCGCGAACAAGCGGTAAGTGATAAGCCGTAAGGGGTAAGTTTCCTTCGCGCATTATGGTTTATTTTTCTTTCCTGTTAAGGCACGATAAAGTCCGTTAAGCATTTTACTCACTTCGTCACAAAGCGCGAAAGCCTCGTAATAGCGGTCGGGCGTAATGTAACTTAAATCCCGCGCAAGAATCAGATGATATTTTGTCTCTTCTAACGAGGCATCCGCCACATTAATAAAGCGGGCGTAATCGTTGCTCCCACTGCGTTTGTATCCTTCGGCAATGTTTGCCGGAATCGATGCCGCGGCTCGCCTCAGTTGGCCTACAAGACCATATTGCTCTTCCCGCGGAAAAGTTTTCGTAATTTCATAGGTAAAAAGCACAAGGCGATGGGCCTTCTGCCACACCTGAAGGTCCTGAAAAGTCTTTACAGGCATCGATCTCACCATTTTGTTTTGACTTACCCCTTACAGCTGATCACTTATCACTAAATTCCGTAATCACTCCAAAATGGTCCGAGGGAAAAATCCCCGCCGCGGAGGGTTCATTAAAAACGACCTTCGAGGAACGGATCGCGGAAAAAGCGCCTTTCTTTTCATTGACGAAAATATAGTCGATGCGCCGTTCCGCCATTTTTTCTTTTTCCAGCGCCGCGTACGGGTTCCGGTAGTCCCAGGTAAGCCCGGCGATCCCGGGATTCGCCGCCGCGAACGTATCGGTCCAGTTTTCCGCTTCGCGCAGGAACCCGACCGGCATGGTATGCGGCGCCATATTGAAATCCCCGACGATCACGGCCGGTGCGTCAGCGGCTTTATCCTTTACAAAAGCGGCCAGCTCCTGCGTCTGTTTCATCCGGACCTCATGCTCGTCCGCTCTCCACGAAAGATGGGTATTGAACACCGCGAGTTTGCTCTTCCCCGTGCCCAAGCGGACATAAAAAGCGTACCGCAAATAATCTTCGGACGGCGACCGCGTCTGCATGATCAGGCATTCCTGCTCGAGCGGCTTGTATTTGGAAAGAAAAATAAGTCCCGAATGTTCCCCGCTCACGGCGAGAAACGGATACCCCGAACGTTTTTGGACCTCGGCCGCCCAATCCATGTTGAAGACTTCCTGGAACCCGACGATGTCCGCGTCGTATTTTCGGAGGCCCTTGAGGATCAGCTCCCAACGCTCACGCCACGGACCGCGCTCCTGCCATGTGTTTAAAGACAGTACCTTCACTTCATTCCTTTCACCGGAGAACTTGTCATTCTTCTTTTCCGTGCCGGATGCGCTCAAGCCTTCCGGCCATTTCGTGCCGGATCTTTTCCTTGGCGGCCTCCAGGGAGTGTTCGCTCATATCTTCAAGAGAAACGGGCCGGCCTATCGAAACCACAAAGGTGCTGCGCCTGCGCAAAAAAAGACTTTTCTTCGGCAGGGCCGTACCGGTCCCGTCCACGACGACGGGAAGGATCTCGACGCGGTTCTCGCGCGCGATCTTGAAAGCCCCCGACTTGAACGCGTGGATCTTTCCGTCCGGACTGCGCGTTCCCTCCGGGAACAAAAGAACGCTCAGGCCGCGCTTCAGAAGTTCCCCGATCC
>CAIJDY010000144.1 GCA_903819565.1 Candidatus Omnitrophota bacterium
CTTTACTGCCTCTGCCGTTCCGGGCGTTGGCGGACACGTCCTATGAAGTCCAGCATGAAAGACGGAAAGATATTCCGGGCACGAGAAAAGAGGACGCTGCGTTTTTCCTGATCTCGTTGAACGGAGAATTCGGATGGAATGAATTCGTGCCCGGTGAGGACGCCGGTGAAGTGGTTTCATTCCTTCCGAGTAAGGTCGAACGGATGTCCCGCGAACAGCACGGTGTCTTCACTCCGCGGACCTATGTGCTTCTGGAGCGATTTCGAAATCCGATCAAGGAATCTTTGAAGCATCCCGGGTATGACGGATCGGCCCATTCCGAAGCGCGGAGCGCCGAAGCTTTTTCTAAAGAAATTCCACCAAAGGAAACGCCAATTGCGGAGCCCGTCGCTCAAAGGGAAGCGCGGGTGCCGGAACCCGGTATTCAGGAGGAGATCCGCGAAAGGCACTCGGAGGTTCCTGACGAGATCCGCATTCTTACGGCGATCGTGATCGCGAAAAAGATACTGGCATACCAGGACCGTGGTCTTTTCCAAGAACTGGAAGCTTCCTTGAAGAGTTCTTCGAATGCTTTATCGCGAGCGGTCCCGTCCCTGTCGGCCCTTTTGGGATTTACGGCGTCGGACCTCACGGTGCTTCGCGGAAGGATCGAAACGCTTATAAAAAAAGCGGAAATCCCGGGTCAAACGGCGGACAACAAAGTTCTTTTCATGGACGGCGGGATCCTTTCCGACGAATATTTCTCCAAGCTGGAGCAGGCAGAATTTCCCGTGGTCTTTGCATTCGACCGGAACAGCCAGGAACTTTATGACGGGATCTCTGGAAAGTTCGGTGCCGCTCTCGCCGAAAAGAAGATCTATCTTGTTTTCGCTCCGAACGGTCTTAGCGGTTTCATTCGCCAGGCGCTTCAGCCCGGGTCGGATTATTTTCAGGATTTTCCGGCGCTTTATCGCCTGTTGAGTCGTTTCCGGGGCCAGGATAAAGCGCAGGATATGGCCTTTATCGCCCGGGACCGGAACGAATCCAAAAAATTGGGGAATAGCTACGTCGGGCACCGCTATTATTATGATCCCGAATTATTAAGGCTGGACCCCGAACTTGTTTTTTATTCCCTCCAGTTGTTGCTCCGGAGTCCTGAGCTCTTCAAGAATGGCCAGGGTCGTGACGGCCAGAGCGTTGAGAAGTTCCTCGGGGCCATGCTCCGGCAGATCGTCGATGCCTTCCGCGCTGAAAAGCGCACCTCCACCGCCGCTTAGAGAAACCGCGCCTTCTTCTCGTGGTTCACACAAGGTCCTGGAATCTCCGTTTTTTAGGAAGGCTCTTTTAAGGGAATCGGGTAGACTATCCACGGATGAAAGGAGCCGAAAGAAAATGAACATTTATCTTTTGCGTCACGGAATTGCGGCTGAGAAAGGAAAAGACTATCCGGAGGATTTTTTCCGCCCGCTCGTTCCCGAAGGGGTGAAAGAGACGCGGGCCGTGGCGCAAGGCATGAAACGGCTCAGGATCAAGCCGGACCGGGTCCTTTCGAGCCCGCTTGTCCGCGCCCGTGAAACCGCCGCGATCGTTGCGAAGGTCTTGGGCGTTTCCGAAAAACTGGAATGTTCGGACCTCCTTGCTCCGGGAAGCTTATTTTCAGGACTGGTTCAGGATCTTCGATCCCGGGAAGTCATCGAAAACATTCTTCTCGTGGGGCACGAACCGTTCCTCGGATGCCTGATCGGATATTGGACCACCGGCAGGAACGAGGCGTTTGCCCCTTTGAAGAAGTCGGGGTTGTGCAAACTTGAGATTGAAAGTGTCCGCAACGGACGCTGTGCCGAACTGAAATGGCTTATGACCCCGCGGCAACTCCAGCTGATCGCCCGCAATCCCTGAAAATCGGACGGGTGAACGCAAGGATCTCGTCGGAACGGACCGAAGGGAACGTCTTTAGCAGGGAAAGACACTTTCGAAGCGAGGTTCTCATCTTGTGAACGGTTCCGGGAAGAAGCGAACCTCTGGCTTTTTGCCTCCGTTAGGCTACACGGCGCATCCAAAAGATCAAATGGCGGGTTGGATTCGAACGAATTTCCAAACTATGCCTCCAAACGTTTCGGTGGTATTATAACCCTCCATAAGTCCTTTCGCATCGGGCAGTTCCGATTTTACCCAAGCTTTACATGATTCCGGCCCTATATTGCTTAGAATGAAACGATTTTAAAGATATTATCGGGCTGGAAAGAAAAAGGGGGAAACGATGGCTGGGAAAAAGAAGTATTACATCGGGGTGGATCTTGGCGGGACCAAGGTTTTGATGGGGCTCCTTGACAAGAATTTCCGGGTTTGCCGGGAGTTCAAGGCCGAGATCGACGCGAACCAGGGCGAGAAAGTTTTTTTGAAGACCCTTTTCGGAGGGATCCGGGTATTGCTGGAAGAGGGGACCGTCGGTTTGAAGAGCATCCTTGCGATCGGGGTGGGATGTCCCGGGATGATCCGGTTCCCCAAGGGAGTGGTCAGGCTTTCCCATAATCTTTCCTTTCTCAGAAATTATCCGCTTCGGTCCAAATTATATAAGGCGTTAAAAGTTCCGGTTCTCGTGGAGAACGACGTGAACGCGGGACTTTACGGCGAATTTAAACTGGGGGCCGCGAAAGGATACGACCATGCGGTGGGGATCTTTCTCGGAACGGGTGTCGGGGGC
>CAIJDY010000145.1 GCA_903819565.1 Candidatus Omnitrophota bacterium
CGGTCAGGCCAGGTCTCTTTCGTGCCAGAATAGGTCCGTATTTGTCGCCGACGCTCGCTCCACAACGCATCACCGCGTAACGGTCCGCCAGATAAGCGTACGCGTGACAGGAAACCGCCGTGACTTCCAGTTCACCGCGGAGTGCGCGCTGGTTCAGGCTCTCGATGTCCTCGATCACGTGCTTCACTTCGAACCCGCGCATCGGAATTTTCTTTTTGGCGAGCGCGTAGAACATAAAAGCGTCGTCAGCATCGGGGCTGTGACCGACTCGAATGGGGATCATCTCAGGATGCTTCATAGGGAGGTCATTATAGCGTGAACCCCATGCGCGGGGAACGGGGATCTTGCAATTCCCGGGTCTCGGGGCTTTCGTCTGGCGATTACGCCGACCGTGCGGTCGCGAGATATTCGTCGCGCAATCTTGTGATGACTTCGCTAACGCCGGTAAGGTTCAGGAAACTCTTGTACATTCCGGGCGTCACAGTGATCACGGCATTCCCGTACTGCTGCAACAGGAGATCCGCCTGCGCGTTCTTTTCTCCGGAATAAACCATCGGCTTGATATTCATCTTCCCGCGGACGGCCCGCTTCAGAAACTGTGCTGCTTCAGGGAGCGTCGCCGCCGGGAAAATCAGAGGACGATGAGCCTGACCGAGCTTGAGATTGATCCGGGCAAGGAACTTGCGGTCCGCATCATTGCGCACGAGAACAGCGACGGGCGCGTCCCCGACGATTTTCCGCATCAAAAGCGCCGCGCCAAGATCCACGCCGAATTCCGGAGCAAGGATCAGAACATCGGAAGCTCCACGGGTCTTGCCGCCGAGAAGGACTTTCCGGGCGTCCGCAAAACGTTTCTGTTCGTTGGCAGTAGCGGGAGCCGAAGCGATATCAAAAGCTTCCCGGGCCCGGGCCGTCGCCATCCCGAATATCGAAGCCACCAGTTTCACCGCGTCATAGGTGTGAGCCGTAAGCGACCAGATCCCGTCCGTGATCTTTTCCGTCACTCCGCGGAACCCCTGCAATTCCCCGCCGCCGAGGGCCTTGTTCGCCTCGATAAGATCTTCTGTGGTCCGAATTTCTGACCGCGCCGCGGAGGTTCCGACGCCCAGGTACTGCAGGCCTTGAGCATTGATCTCCTCACGACGCGTATAATAAAGGTTCCTGCCGTCAACCACCGTGAGCGGCTGCCCCGGCTTTTGAAAACTCCGGAGGTCGACCCCTTTGTACTGAGGCCACTCCGTCACGAGAAAAACGATCCGGGCCTGGCCCAGTTTTTCGATGTCCCGCTCAAAGACCACGCGGCCCGTTTTAATGAACTTTTCGGGGAAATAGTTCTTCTTGAAATACTCCGCCTCCGGAACCGCCGTTTCGTTTCCACTGGTTTTCGCCGCAAGGTACCGTGCATATTCCCGTTTAAAATCCTCATCCCCTTTGAATGTCTTGTAAGAATAATCAAGAAAGTGATCGATCACGACCTTCATCTCCGGTGCGTTCGGGATCGAGAAGATCGGGTCGTTAAGGACGATGCGGGACGCGCCGCGTTTCAGCAGCTCCCGGAGGATATAAACACTTGAGGCTTCACGCATGTCATCGGTGTCCGACTTGAACGCCATCCCGAGCATGATCACGTCCTTGCCGCTCAGGGAATCCCCGGCCGCCGGGAAATCGGAAACCTTATCGACCGCTTTGGCAACGATCGCGCGTTTGTAATAATCGTTGAACCCCGTGGCAAAACTGATCAGGGGCAGTTCGTGTCCCGTCGCTTTGGCAGAACTGTAATGAAGCGCGAGAACGTCTTTGGGAAAGCACGAGCCTCCGTAACCCGCTCCGGGCGAAAGAAAGGCATTCCCGCCGATCCTCGCGTCTTCCAACAGCGGCGTCCGGATCTCCATGAAATCCGCTTCGTCCATTTCGGCGTTGGCGGCAAAAAGATTGGAAAGAGTGATCGAGATCGCGAGAAAGCTGTTCGCGAGGTACTTAATGATCGTGGAACTCGCCGTATCGGTCAAAAGCACGGTGTGCGGCCACTTGACCATAAGGGGATACCAAAGCTCGAGGATCTCCTTTTCCCCGCGCTTCCGGTCCTCGGGGCTCAGCGCCGCGTAAAAACCGAGCACGGTCCGGTCGGGCTCGGTGACATCTTTGATCGCCTGCCCTTCACGCAAAAATTCGGGATTGCTCACCGGGATATAATCCTTGCCGAGTTTCAGCCCCTTTTCTCTCAAAGCCGCGTCCATTTTTTCGAACGTGTCGGGCGTCACGGTGGACTTAATGGCGATCGCCTTGGTCCCGCCGTACTTCAGGATCACGTCCCCCACATCCCTGGAGGCCTGCACAATGTAGGAAAGGTCCACTTCCCCGGTATCCTGGGACGGAGTTCCGACCGCCAGATAAACGATCGTGGCGTCCTTGACCGCGCTCTCCAGATCCGTGGAGAAGGTAATGAGCCCTTTGGCCTTGCCGTCGAGGATCATCTCCCGGAGTCCGGGCTCGTAAATGGGGACCGCCGTCTCCGGCGAGTTCAACGCGTCGATCTCTTTTTGTTTTTCCGGAATGTCCACCACATTCACCTTGTGGCCCAAAGCGGCCAAATTCGCGGCGGTCACAAGGCCGACATAGCCGCCGCCGATCATGGCAACGGTCTTTTGAACGAAAGCGGGCTTTTTGTCCTGCGCGGCCCCCTCCGGCCGCATTATTTTTTCATAATCCTGCACGGTGCGGATCACGACGCTGTCGCTCAGGCGATAGCCTCTTTCGTCAGCGCTCGGGGCCCCGAGACGGAGACGCCCAACCCCGTAAAGATTGATCCCGGCCTCGCGGACATCCTCAAGCTTGTAATCAAAGCTTCCGTCCGCCCGGAGCCCGAAAATGTTCATTCCGTCAAAAACCGGCTTGCCGTCCAAAGCCCTGCCCAATTCGGGGATATTGATGTTCTTGAGATCGGGATTGGAATCCGTCGGGATCACCGCGAGATCGGCGTGGCGAACGGCCTCGTAAACATCTTTCGTGAAAGTAACGTTCACGGCCTTGAAGCGCGGGTCGTTTTGGCTTTTTTCTTCGAGCCATTTGCGGAACGCGTTCTCAGCCGTGGCATCCGCGACATAAAATTCACTGATCCCGTAATCGAGGAAGAACCGCTCGATGAAAAAAAGCGCGGGAGAGGCCGTGATCTGTCCGGTCCGTGAACTGTAGCCGACCCCCAGCAGGGCCACCTTCTTTCCGCGTAAAGTGCCCCCGTGCAGCTTCTCATACTCCCGGCCGACGTAATGGTAGAAATCCATGATGTTCTGCCTGTTGATGTTCAAAATGTTCTTGAGGACGAACAGCAGGTGGAGCTGGGGCGGCAATCGCTTCAGGATGCTCGCGGGGCTTTCGCCTTTTTCCAGGGAGCTGACGGCGTTCTCGACGATCGTTTCGATCTCCATTTTCAGGTCACTGGGCGATTGGCCTGTCCTGTGCGCGGACCGGTCCAAGGCCTGATGCAGCCTCTGGCTGTAGATCCACTGCAGGAAGACAAAAAGCCTTCCTCCGAATCCCAGGGACGGATTCGTGAAAAGCGTCCGGATCCTCTTATCGAGCCCCGCCCCGAAAGCAGCCGCGCTCAGATCGGCCCCATAGGCCCGGGAAAGCTCCGCGACATCATCAAAATGGGCCAGCTTCGCCCCTAAATAGATAAGCTGCATCTCCTTGGCCATCTCCGCGCTCCGGATATTCACATACTGGACCCGGCTTCCTTTGCCGGGGGCCGAGAAAATGCCGTTCAGGATCTTTTTTGTATTCTCCAAAACCTCTTTTTCTCTGTCCGGCATCAGGCCGAAAACAACGACCGGCTCCTCCGCTTTTCCGCTTTGTGCCTCCCGGAAAGAAAAATCCGGCTGGAAAACAAGATCAAAATCCAGATCATCGCCGAAGGCGGGGTGCGCATTCCACTTGATCGTGTCATAGATTATTTTGGAAGTTCCCGGCACCAGCAGGCCCTGCAAGATGAAGATTTTTTCCTGTCTCACTGGACCGCTTTTTGCTTCCTCGGCGCGGACGATCGCAAGCGCGGGACCGATCTTCTGCTCGGCCATTTCGATAAGGCGTTTTTCGTAAACTTCATAATTATAATTTTGATCCAAAGGCGGCGCCAAATAAATGACCCGGTTTTCGGCGATCAAGTGAGCCATATGCTCCGGAGTCATTTTTTCATTCAAAAAGGCGACGGCATGGCCGGCCGTCCTGAGCCTTGCGGCGATCCTTTCCCCGTCCCCCCCCTCGCTACCGATCCCGTTGATCACGGAGAGATATTCCTCTTCACCTTCCCGGACTTCCGAACGCAGCGCGGCGGAGGAAGCCGCGGGAACTATTTCCAGCACCTGAAAACGGTAGAGGGGCTCGCGAAGAACATTCGGGTCTTGCGGCGTTTCAATGGGAATACCGACCGACCACTTTTCTCCCGCGAGCTTCTCGCCGGAATGCTCCAGCGGGTAGGTCACATCGGTAAGAGCATTGCGGACCTGGTAGCGGGCTTCCCCGGAGATCTGGATGCCCAGACGGCCGACGTCCGAAACGCGGAACCAAGCCTTCCCATTGTCGGAATGATAAGGCGTTCCGGAAAAGTGGATCGGGATGATCACATTCTCGCCCGGCAAACTCCTTGAAATGACCATCGCGCTTTCGCGGTCCGTCTTGTGAAACCAAACAGCGCCGTTCTTAAAAAGATTTTCATGCCGCGGCTGGCGAAGCACCCCCTCCAGCGCATCATAGACCTCATTGTCCCAGTCCTTTATTTTCTCAAGGCTTCCGGGCGACAGGATGGCGACAAACGCCATCACCGGCGGAACTCCTTTTTTCCCGAATTTTTCGGCGGCCTCCTTAGCGGAAAGGCTGATGACGTCGCTCAATAAAAGCTCCATTTGTTCCGGATTCCCGACCCCGCCTCTTATCTTCTGGAAGAGAAGTTGGGTGATCGGTTTCCCGCCGCTCACAAGCCGCCCGTTCGTCAGCGCCTCGAGATAACCCGCGACGTCTTCGCCCAGAGAGACTTCCTGCTGCCGGGTCCTTCTGCCGGAGTCCACAAGCTTCAGCACCTGAACACCGTGAGAAGGAACTCCGATGGGGATCGTTTCCGCCAATTTCCAAAGGGGATATTTTCCGTAGACATCTCCGGAGACCGCATCAACGACCTGAAAAAGGCGAAAATCATCTTGGCTGCCCGCGAGCGTTTCTAGAGCTTCCCGGCCGTAAAAAGAGCTCCAGGCCTTCTCCCCTTTCGCGCTCGGGAAACCAAATTCGCCGAGGTTCAGCGCCACAAGGTATTTCTGTCCGTCGATGTCCACCGCGTACCCGCGGATCTTTTTCGCGATCGACCGGAAAGAAACGGCGTGCTGCTCCAGGTAAACGGAGATATTTTCACGCACCACGGGATTCGCCAGATAAACTTCCGCCTCTTTATCGCGGGTCTTGATGTAGTGTCCGAGAAGATGAAAGGAGATCTCGACGGCCAGCTTTTCGACGATCTCCAAAGCTTCCAGATTGGTCTGAACTTTTTCCTGCACCGTCCTGGCGGCCTGCGCCCGCAGCGAAAGCTCGTGTATCTTGTCGATAACAGGCGTCAGCGTCGCGTCAAAACCTTCGAAGAATTCGTCCAAATAAGTAAAGATGTCCCCTTTTTCACTTTGCGTGGCGTGGTAGGCGATGGTTTCGTAACTTTCCCGGCCTTTCATCCGAAGATAACGGAACCCTTCGATGAAGCCCAGTATCCCGAAAATATTCCGGGCGTCCTGGGTCGTTCTCTGCCAAAAGAACTCCGGCTGTCCGGCATGAGCGAGGGATTTTTCCAGGAATTTTTTGACGTCCGCGTCCGAGATCTCCAGTCCGTCAAAAAGTTCGTCCTCCTTCTGCACGGTCCGGATCGTCCTTTCCCACAGCGCCTTGTGCGCCACGGCCTGTCCTCGGGCCATATCCACCTTGGGAGTAGACTCCAGCACGGCGAATTGAAGGTCGCGGCGGCTGGAAGGATCCTGATAACGGGCATTGAGATCATAAAGGCTCTTCAGAAGGGACTCCGCGGAAGGCCGCCGGCCGCCCCCTTGCTGGACGCTTTGTTCCGTATTGCTGTAAGCGATCAAAAATCCGTTGGTGATCTTCCACTCTCCGGCCGCCAGTTTTTCGACAAGCTGGTCATGTGTGATATTGTCCCTGAAAACATCCAACTCGCGGCCGCTTTTGGTTTCGACGATCGTAAAAAGTTCCGGGTCCGCGCCGCCCCAAACGCCGATCAAAGCGGCCATGTTGGTCATGGCCTTCATCATACTTGTCGCGGAGGCCTCCAATTTCTCGTCGGAAAGCATCACGGCAGCCGAAATGCCGCCGAAGATGATCGGCGCGACATAAATATTGTAATCCTCGATCGTCGCGATCCGGTCCTGCAGTCCCAGTTCCCCGACGAGCGATTGGATCCTCAAAAACATCCAGTGGGCATCTTCCCCGAACTCCCGGCCGCCGATGATCACGCGCGGGGCCTTCGCCTTGAATTCCGCCAGAGCCTCGGGATTGTTTTTGAGTCCTTCGAGGATCTCGATCCATTTGTCCGGTCCTTTATACGACACCTGACGCCGGACGTTGGTAATGATCGGGTCCCTGAACAGGGCTTCCTTCAAGTAAACAAAATCCCGTCGCTGGATCAGGTCCTGCCACGCCTGCGGGTCCGTCATGGCCGCCGTGACAGCTCCCCGGAAATCTTCATAAAGTTTTTGGCTGTCGACCTTTTCCATGCCCGTTTTTTTCCGGTAGGCCGCAAGGACCCCGTCGAACCAACCCGCGAAGTTCTGGTCTTCTTTCAGCCAAAGGAGCGTCTCGAGGATGCCCGCCGCCTTGGCAAATTCCATTTTTTTCTTAAACGTTTTCAGCGCCGCGGCCTGCGCGGGAGACTCGAGAAGTTTGAAGAATTCTTTGTCGGAAATCTCGGGCGATAAACCCAAGGACTGTTTGTATTGGTCGATCAGGCTCCTCAGGAGCGGCAACTGCCATTGTTCGAGCAGGACGCCGTTCGTATTGCGGACGCCGTCTTCGTTATACCCGACCAGCTTGTGCGGATAGGCGGCCATAATATCGTCGGCCAAAACCGCCGTGTGTTCGTAAAGCGCGACGCCCGTGATCAGGCGGGAGGAGATCCCCACCGCGTTCACAACGTCGATCTTTCCGTTGATAGTGATGTATTTACGCTGGCTCTCCGGATACCCGAGCATTTCAAAAGACGCTTCGTTCGGCATGTAGAGGCCGGGACGGAAAACCGTGTGATTGATGTGATGATGGATCGCTTCCGAGAACATCGGGGTTGGCGTACTGACGAACACTTCGTTGTCCACG
This sequence comes from Candidatus Omnitrophota bacterium, assembly GCA_903819565.1. Classification (GTDB taxonomy): domain Bacteria; phylum Omnitrophota; class Omnitrophia; order Omnitrophales; family Aquincolibacteriaceae; genus Pegaeibacterium. The sequence goes on from CAIJDY010000145.1 coordinate 7,354, forward strand.
AACAGGATCTTGTTTTTGACGATGCCTTTTTCCTGGAGTTTCCGGCCCAGGTGCTGGGTCGCCCAGCCGTACACCGCCATATGAACGTCGCGCCAGAGGTTCGGATGGCCGGGCGGAACATCCGGATAAACTTCATCAAAAACGCGGACCTTGTTTCCTTCGTTATCAATAAAATAAGCGTCGATATAATAATTCGCCGCCTGATTGAAATGGGTCGCCGTAGGATAAACGTCCACCAGGATCTTCTTGCCGATAATGCTCTCCGCCTTCCGGGCCGTTTCTCTAAACCCCTGATCGTGCTGTTCCGCCCAAGCCCTCTCCTCAGTGGCCTTCCGCCGGAAATCTTCTCCGATCTCCAGCTCGAACGAAAGCTTCAGGTTCTCATCGACCTTCAGGACGCTGCGGAGATAATCCCCCAAAGTCACTTTTCCCTGACGGACCTCGTCCGGAAGGTACTTGGCGTATTGCTGCCCCTTGATCCTGTCGTAGATCGCATTGATGGCAACAAGATCTTTGACGTCCTTGTTCTGGTCCCCTAAATTCTGGGCCCAGGAAGGAAAAAGATCGTGCATGAGCGCGCCCAATCCGCCGGTCAAAGTCAATTCGGCCACGAGCCCCACAAAACGCCGGATCCAGCTTTTCCCCATACCCGGGAAATGGTCACTCAATGTTTTGCGAAGCTTTTCTAAAATGTCCCGGTCCAGACCGGCCTCCAACTGGCGGCTGATCACGGTATAGGCCTTAATGTCCTCTTCCCCCGGGGAAGCCCGCAATTCCGAACGGGCCGCCGCGATGAAAAAGGAGTTTCCGCCGTCATCAAAAACAAAATCGGTGGCGGACCGGTCCAGGTAACCCCTTTCAAACGCTTCGCCCAAGATCAATCTTCGGGTGTTGTCGACTTCCAGTTTCAGGACCCGGGAATAAGCGCGATCCGCGTAGTCTTTGGCTTTATCCTCCGCTTCGGGAAGGTTTTTCTTAAAATGTTCCAGCCACGCTTGTTCGTTAAAAACCCACAGCTCCATTTGGGTCTCCCCGGATTCCGACGGAAACTCGACGGGTTCGGCGATGAGCCTCGAATTTTCACCCAGCTTCTTCCACAGCTTTTCAGGCATGAGGATCCGGCCCTTGGAGTCCCTGCTCCGGGGAAAAGGACCGTAGCTCCCCCCCGTCTCCCCGGCTTTGAAAGGCCGCGGTCTGTCTTCGGGCTGAACGTTAACGCCGGTCACGCTGCCGGCCGTGATCAGAAAAGAATCACCGGCGCCGGAAAAAACAAAAGCGGGGACTGAACGATCCAGGTAGCCTCTTTTGAACGCCCGGCTCAACAACACCCTTCCGGTACCGTCGAGCTTCAACGCGGTGAGCTGCCGGCCGGAAAGCTCTCGATAGGCCTTTGCCTTGACCGGATCAGCGGGAACGTTCTTCTCAAAGTTTTTAAGCCACGCTTGCTCCTCATAGACCCGCAGTCCTTTTTGCTTTCCTCCGGACCCGGACGGCACTCGCTCAAACTCGGCGATCAGCGCGCCGGTTCCTTCCGGCAATAAGCTTTTGATCCCGGCGGGCAGCAGGACCCGGTTTTTATTGTCCAAGGTCCTCGTAAAAGATCCGTAAAACGACCCCTTCGCTCTCGTTTCGGAGCGACGCAAACCGCTTGCAATCTGAGCACTGGCGCCTGCAACGCCCGCGACCATGCTGGGTGTCGTTTGCAGAAGCACATTCTGTTGACGCAATTCGGAACGGGAAATTTTCCGGGCCCAAACGGCCTTGATATCTGAAACGATCCCGACCCCACGCTCACGAAGGGGCTTCGCTAACAATTCCGGACTGAAATTCCTCGTTCGGGGGATCGTAAAACTCCTTTCAAAAACAAATTCTCTTGTTGACCCGGGGACTGTTTGTTCTAAGCGGACAGTAACTTCGCTGTTTTGAAGATTCTTGACCGAAAACCCTTTTTCTTTTAGAAACTCCGCGAGCGACAACCTTTCGAAACCGTCAAAATCTTTCCCGCCATAATAAAAAAGGAGCGGCTTGCGATTCACGGGAGGGTCTTCCTGTAACAAACGGTCCATGTCCGACCGGAACTTCTCGATAAGTTCTTGGGCTTTGTTAATAAGGCTCGAAGAAACGGCTCCGGCCGGACCGCTTTGAAGGATAGAAAGATACGCATTGACATCCTTTTTGTAAACATCGGCGACCATGGAAGGAAGCCTCGCTAAAAGCTCAAATCCCTTGGCGCTACCCTCCCCAATAGAATTAAGCTCTTGGATCATTTTATTTATTGTTCTTTTTGCCGCCTTTGCCTCTTTTCTTTGTTTTCTTTTTTTGGGGTCTCCTGTTGCTTTCATGACGAGATTCCTGGAAGGCTTGCGTACCTCCGAACGCGCCGCGGACGGCTGCAATGCGGGAGCGCCGACAGCGGCTGTCAGGAAACGGCTAACCGATCCCCTCGCCCTTTCGGGACTGGTAACCTGCTTCAGGTTATTAAGGAGATCCACTCCGATATCCGCCAATTCTCTGCGCCAGTTAGGAGAAATGTCCTTTAAAAAGGAAATGTCGCTTCGAACCGCCGCCGCAATCTGGGAAGTTTCGACGGTTTTCTTTCCCAACAAAGCCGTGAGGTACTGCATCCGGGAATCCGCGGTGATCTCGCCGATACGAGGGGTGATCTCGATATAGGAACTGCCGGCACGGATCGCTTTTTCCTTGAGGCCTTCCGTATGGAAACCTCCGGTGATCAGAACCGCCTTTGACTGCTTGCTCGTCTTCATGCGCGAAAATGCCCGGTCCATCATCCCGTTTTCACGCTCAATCGCCCCCTCATAAAAGCGGATCGCCGTTCCATAAAGGGATTGGAGGCGCAAGAGCCGGACCGACGGATTATTTCCAAGATCTTCCGTTTTCGGGTCCTGGTCCCGAAGTTCTCCGAGAAGCTTCTCGGGCGTGATCTTGCGGGAAAGAAGGGTTTGGTATTCGCCGCGGCTCAGTTCAAGCTGGAAGAGTTTTTTTACCAGGCGAAAATCCTGAAGGATCCCCGCGAACCGCCGGTCCTTTTCCGTTTTGATAAGACAGGCGGTCAGCTTCGCGCTCAGAACCTTGATCTCCTCCTGCAAGGCCCCACCCTGTAATTCGCTCAAGAGAACGATCTGCTGGAGATAGCGCCTGAGGTTGGGATACGCGTCGAAAGAAAAATCCTTAGGAAGCTGGTCGAGCAATCTTTCAAATACAAAACGTGTTTGGTAGGCGGGAAGATCGCGCCTGGACGCGGATTCGAAAATAGCTTCCACTTCTTGGACAATACCGGGTTTGTCGCCGTCTTTCGTCCCCGCGGTCTTGATCGTTTTCCGGATCTCTTCCAAAAAAACCTTCTTTTCCGTTTCGATCTTTGCCGCATCGATCTTGGGATCGATCGCCTTCAAGCGGAAATATCGGACAAGGACCGGCCATTCCATTTGCTCCCGGACGTTCTCCAAATCGAGCTTGAGATCCCGGGCCGCCGCCGTTTTAAGAAAGATCATCCAATCCGCAAGCGGCAACTGTCCATCTTCATAAGCGGTTTCCCGGGTCAGGAATTCCTTCAAGGGTTTGTTCAAAAAAAGCGGGGCGAGTTTCTGCCACTGACGGTAAAACGTCTCCAGAAAAGCCTGGGCGAGTTTGCGTCCCTCAAAGACCTGCCTGAAGGTCTCGCGGTTCCTGGAGTAGGAACTTGTTCCTTCGACACCCCAAGCCTCAACCTTGCGGACATCCCCGTCATTGATCATGAACGCTTCAGCCCCGGTAAGTTCGCCCGCCTGCATGAGCTTGTCGTTCACCGCCCGCTGGAGTTGGGGTTCCTCTGGAAAAAAGTTAAGCAGCGAGGAGTCGAGTTTGTTCCCCGCACCCTCCATAAGCACCAGCCGGACCCTATAATTTTGTGAGAGATGTTCCAAAATATTCTTGATGTTTTGTTGCGCGTCATAATTGCCATGAGCTTCCTGGATATGGATCAAAAGCCGGGCATCGGAAGCGGGTTGGCGAACAAAATCCGTAATTTTACCGAAGGCTGCGGGAATCTCAAAATTCCGGAACTGGCTTAAAGGCTCTACCCCTTGGGCATAGGCCATAGAAGGCGGAACCGGAATGCTCATGCTGACAAAGGAGGCGATGACCACAGTAGCTAGAAATCGTTTCAGTTTCAAAAGACAGTTCATGATTTGGATTCGCTCTTCGCCTTTCGGGATGTGATAACTAATAAACTCACTGAAAAGCTACCACAAAAATCTTAAATTTCAAGCATTTGAAAAAGGATTTACAAAATGATTCATGATAGTTTAAAAGAATGTTAATAATTAGATTCGATTGTTATTAATTGTTATATCAAAATAGCCATTACGCTTTCCGAGATTTCGTATTTCCCCTATTGCTTTACAGCGGGTTTAACGCTATATATATGGAGGGTCAGGCGTTTCCATGCCGCGCTCGAGCGTTCGGCTTTGTCGACTGCGGTGATTTTTTTGGGCGCTCTGGACCTGGCCCTGTTGTATAGGGCAGGATTGAACGATTTCCTTAGCTGAACAGCGCGGGCATGGCTCCGTACCCAGCTTTGTCATTGGCAACGATTCATCACGAGAAACCGGTAATCATGCGTGCCAACATTTTTATTTTAATCCTGTTGCTGCTAACACCGTCCGTCGTTCTTTTCCCGTGTCCGCTGACCGCCGCGGACAGCGATCCAGCGACCTTCCTCCCCCTTTCGGACCTCGCGATTCCACAGACGCTCGGAAAGATCCAGGAACGCTTCAAAGGCCAGAACAACCGCACAATCATTCAGATCCAAGACGTCCACGCGCACCTAACCGCCCAGGAGAATATTGCCGCGATCGTCGACCATTTGCGCTCAGTGTGCGGCATCAAAACGGTGGCTCTGGAAGGCGCCTGGACGGCGACAAACTTGTCGCAGAGCCTCACCATTCCGACCTCCCGTGAAAAACAACTTCTTGCGCGATCGCTCTTGGGGGAGGACCTCCTGTCGGGCCCGCTTTACGCCGCGGTTCTCGCCCCTTCTCCAATGGAACTTGTCGGGATCGAAGACCCTTCCCTTTACGAGCAAAACCGGGAGCTCTTCATCAGACATCTTTCGCAAGAACCGGAAATCCACGAAAAATTGGTTGCTTACACCGCGCGACTTCAAGGTGAGAAAAAAACGGTTTGGCCGGCCGAGCTCTCCGTCTTCGGCGAAGCCTACGAAACATTCAGTGACACGGCAGATCTTGGAAAATATTTCCCTTTCCTGACGAAAACCGCAGCCACCCGGAAAACGGACTTCCGGGACCTGGATCAGATCGTCCTGGTGCTTGAGATCGTGGGGCTTGAAGCGACAACTTCGAAAGAGCGCCTCGAAACGGAGATCCAGAGCCTGATGCGCGATTACAAGAACACCTCCTGGAATTTCGAAGAACTTCTCAGAAGCGGAAAGATCTCTTCCGAAAAATACGGCAGCTACCCGGAGATCCAGAAATTCCGGAAACTCCTTGAGCTCCGGGACAAGGTCTCGTCCGTGGATCTAACAGCCCAGGTCGATGTCCTGACGGACCGCATTCTTGAAAAATTGATAAAAACGCCGGAGGAAACGGCCCTCTGGAACAAGATCAAAAGGCTTTTCATCGCGAAAAGGATCCTCCTCCTCAAGGCCGTTCCCGCCGATCTTAAAAAAATAGAGAATGAAAAATCCTTGTTTGAAACCGATCTCGAAAAAGCGGGGTTAAGCGCCGCTTTCACGCTCTCCATCGATTTTTACGATCGAGTCCAGAAACGCGATGAGATCTTCTTTGATAAGCTCATGAGCGATCCAGCGCTGCAGGGACCGGTCTCAATCGTTACGGGAGGCTTTCACACGGACGGTCTGTCCCAAAAACTTCGGCGCGCGGGAATCTCTTATATTACGATCATGCCGGAGCTTGGCACTGAGACCCCGAATGAACGGCTCTACGCAATGCGGATGCAGGAAACGCTAGCGGGCAGTCAAACCCTTTCCGAACTCCGGAACGCGACGGCGTGGGTGGACCAGCGTTTCGTGGCTGCCTATACCATCCTGTTGCAAACCAAGGACGTCCGCAAGGCCGTTGCCGCGTTTCTGGGGAACGCCGTTCCGGTCACTGCGCCCGAGAAAGCTTCTCACCTTCGTGCCGCAAAAAAGGTCTTCGTGCAAAAACTCGCGGAAACTCCCATCTCGGCCGCTCCTTTGAAAGAATCCGAATTTATGTCCCTGGCCCGCACCGCACAGCTTGCTGCGGTCCGCGGTTGGCTTGAAAAAGCGCGGAACAGCCGCGAAAAGATCCTCCTCGTCTCTCAGGCCAGCACACTGAAAAAAATGCTGCCGGAAAAAACAGTCCCCGACCTTGTCGCGGCGATCGTGCAGAACAACGATACCCTGGTTTTGATCCAGGACCTCCCTCTTACCGAAGTTCCTGAGTCGCTCCTGGCCCCTCGGGGAATGGAACGGTTCGACGTGAAGGACATGGATACGCTCCTCAATCAGACACCAAAGTTCCAACGTCTCGCAAAGAAACATCCGTTCGCGATCATGAAGGACGGGTATCAAAGCGACGCTTACATCGTGCTCCCCGAAATCCCGGTCTCACTGGTCCTTTACCGCATCGTCGCGTTGAACCCCGATCTCTACCGGGCCGCGAAAAATCCGGAATTCCTGAAGCTCTTGCAGAATCTGGTGGCGGAGATCATCGGGCAGGAACTTCCTCAAAAAGCGGCCTAAGGGCGGGGGGCATCCTGCGGAAATAACTTGCGCGGGGGGCTATAGCGGTGTGCGCGAGCCGGCGTGCTAGGGGGTTTTCTCGGCCAGATCCTTGAGATTCATGAGCGTCGTTTCGAAAAGATTTTCCATCAGCTCGACCACTTTTTTTTCCCCGAGAAGCATCCCCGCGATCCCGAGGTCCCAAGCGACCGTGATCCTGACCTCTTGACCGTCCACAACCTGCTGAAGCTCGAGCGTCCTTTCCAGCCAACCGTTCATGGGGAGCACGCTTCTTACTTTCATTCTTGTCCTCGGCTCCCACGCGGTCATCTCGTGCTCCATTTCGATGTTCTGTCGCTCAAGGACCGAGAGTTCGCGCCAACGCAGACCTTGGCCTTCGCGAATCTCCCCCGTGCGCTCGCTTTCCTTGACGCCGTCGATCCATTCCGGCGTCCGCTCCACAGCGGCCAGAATATCCCAGATCTTCTCGGCGGAAGCGTTGACCACTGTCTGTTTATTCAGCATTCCCATATCAGTTTTTCCATTCCAAGGTTGCTGGACGATCCCGGCGGTTCGTTCATTGCAAACAAGCGTCCGAAACGGCCGGCTCGCGTCAATCCGCCAGGACTATCGAAACGGGCGCGTGATCCGACCCAATGACGTCCCGCAGGATCGTTGCTTCTTTGATCTTCGGAAGAAGGTCTTCGGTCGCAAAGTGATAATCGATGCGCCAGCCAACGTTTCTGTCGCGAGCTCCGGACTTCAGATCCCACCAGCTGTAATGCCCCGGGTCTTTATGGAACTCGCGGAACACATCCACCTGTCCGTCCCCCACCCATTTATCGAGCCAGGCGCGCTCGACGGGTAAAAAACCGGAGACGTCCGCATTCTCTTTCGGCCGGGCAAGATCGATCTCTTTGTGCGCCGTATTGTAATCGCCAGAGATGATGACTTTTTTGCCTTTTACCTTAAGCTTCCTCGTGAATTTCAGCGTTTCGTCATAAAAATCCATTTTGTATTGAAGCCGCTCGTCCCCACTTTTCCCGTTCGGAAAATAAATATTCAAAAAAACAAATCCCGGATACTCGGCCATGAGAACGCGTCCTTCTTCGTCAAATTTCTTGATGCCAAACCCGGGCTTCACCAGAAGCGGTTTTTCTTTCGTAAAAAGCGCGACGCCGCTATATCCCGGGCGAACGGCGGGATTCCAGTAGGCATGATAACCCTCCGGATGCAGGAGGAACATGTCAAGTTGCTCGGGCTTTGCCTTGATCTCTTGAACTCCGAGGACATCGGGTTTTTCCCGCTTGAGCCATTCAAGGAAACCTTTTTTTTGAATGGCCCGGATGCCGTTGACGTTCCAAGACAGGATTTTCATGCGTTCGTTCCACTGAAGTTTTGATAGTTGGGGGTCCCGCCGCCCGGTTTCCGGGGCCTACTTGCTGAGAAGCTCCTGCGCGCGGTCGATCTGGTCGGTCCTGATCACGAGACAGCCGCACTCCTGCTTGGGCGTTGCCGTGCAGTACGCGTAAGCGATATTAATGTCCGCCTCCGCCAGGCTCTGGCAGATACGGGCCAAGGTCCCAGTTTGATTGTCAATCTCCACCACAAGAACATCCTGTTCCTGAACGTAGAATTCTTCCTGCTCCAGAAGAAGGATCGCCTTGGTAGGCTGGTCTACAAGAAAACGAACAACCGCGTTGTCCATGGTGTCATGAACGGCCATGGCTAGGATATTCACTCCCGTTTCCGAAAGAATGGCGCACGTGTGCGCCAAGATGCCCGGCCTGTTGGGTAAAAAAACGGAAAGCTGTTTTTGGATCGGCATGTTGACTCCGATTATTTCGGATCCAGAATATCCCGCGACAGAGAACAGTCTAACAATTATTACCCCTATTTTCGACTTTTTTTATCACCGCGGTCACCGGAGGTCTTGCCGCCCGGGCTAAGCCCCTATATGATATCTCCATGTCCCTGACCTCCTCCGACCGGCGTTCGATCACCCGGAAATTGCTCCACTGGTATTTTCTTAATAAAAGGGATCTCCCCTGGCGGCACACGAACGACCCGTTCAAGATCTGGGTCTCGGAGATCATGCTCCAGCAGACCCAGGTCGCGACGGTCATTCCCTATTACCAGCGATGGATCAAGCATTTCCCGACATTGGCCTCGTTCGCCAGTGCCCCGTCATCCGAGATCCTTCGCTATTGGGCAGGTTTGGGCTATTACCGCCGTGCACGCATGTTTCACCAGGCGGCCCAGCATGTTCACAAAAAACTGAAAGGCGCGATCCCGCGGACCGCCGAAGCATTACGCTCTTTACCCGGCATCGGTCGCTACACGGCAGGCGCGATCGCCAGCATCGCCTTCGGGGAAAAAACGCCGGTGCTGGACGGCAACGTCATCCGCATCCTCACCCGGATCTTCGCGATCGCGCAAGACGTCGCGCTTCCCTCAACCCTTGATATACTCTGGGAGCTTGCGGCATCGCTCCTTCCGGATCAGAACCCGGGAGATATGAACCAGGCTTTAATGGAACTTGGCGCCACTCTCTGCTTCCCGTGGAATCCCCGCTGCCCCCAATGTCCGGTCAAAGCGTTATGCATGGCACGAAAAAAGAAAAAAACGACCGTTTTTCCTGTCCGTCCAAAAAAAGAAAAATACGAAAAGCTTGAAATGGCGGCGCTGGTGCTGCAGAACAGTCACGGCGAAGTTTGGCTCGAAAAACAACGGGATGACGGCCGTTGGGGCGGGCTCTGGATGTTCCCTTTCTGGGAGAATAAGAAGACCCTGCTTAAAGAAATCGAAGACCTGCGCCCTCGCGCAACTTTTTTTCTGGCCCTGCAACACGGGTATACAAAATACCGGATTACCCTGAAGGTCTACCGGTTAAGACTTCCCCGAAAAAAAATGGAATGCCGATTTCTAAAACGGCGTCATGGACGGTGGGTACCGCTCGAAAAAACGAGGGGCCTTGCCTTCCCATCCCCCCATCGAAAAATCGCGGCATCATTGCTCGCGGAAAACATCTAGCGGTTTTTCCTTTAAAAAGAAAAACCGCAGCTGGCAGAAGACATCATGAACCAAAAACTCAGGCGCGGGCCGGTTCCACTCGGGCCGTACTCCCAAAGAGTGACTTTCCCGGGCCCGCGAATTCCTTATTGATTCATGCGATCGTTCAGCCAAGC
>CAIJDY010000146.1 GCA_903819565.1 Candidatus Omnitrophota bacterium
TGCAGTTTCCCGCTCGCGTAATATTCCTTCACGGGTTTCGGCCCGCACCCGGCGAAACTCACCGCCGCCAGCAGGACGACGGCAACAGCGACGATCCCTCCCGTAATAATTTCGGAACTTCTTTTCATGCCCGCAGTCTCCCTTGACGCGCCAGCGCATTTTCCCCGGATTGAGGGACCGTTCCCGATACCTTCAGCCCGTCATTTTCTTCCCGAACGGATTATACCTTGGCGCGCGGACTCCTTGCACTGACTTTATGATCTGCGTCCCAGCTCTGTCATTCCGGGCTTGACCCGCACTGGCTCTCAATAAATATTCCATTGGAAGCCAGTGCTGCGCTAAACCTCCCGTAAATTTTTGCGAGTCGTTCAGTGCGGAATCCATGTTATACCCCTTGTGCTGGATGCCGGATCGAGTCCGGCATGACAAAGAACAATAGCCTGGTTCTGGATATCCGAAATCAGTTTTTAGTGCCGTTTCTCATGATACTTGGCAGGCAGTGGCGGCCCTGACTTTCATGTCATTCCGGGCTTGACCCGGAATCCATGTTAATCGTCATTACACTGGATGCCGGATCGAGTCCGGCATGACATACGCTAATCGAGGAACGTTCTGTTCAGGAGAATCTTCTTCAGACAGTGACGACGAGGCCGTCCAATGCCTTGCGGCGAACGAAAATAACATTTTGCGAGAGGTTTTTAGAATTCGATCCCACGCCGGGCGGGAACGCCCTCGCGGAAAGGGTGCCGGACGCATTTCATTTCGGTCACGAGGTCGGCGACCTTGAGGAGGGCCGCGGGGGCGCCCCGGCCAGTCAGGATGACATGCTTCGCCGCGCGCCGTTTTTTGAGGACGTTCACGATTTCGGAGGTTTCGAGGAATTTATATTTGAGCGCAATATGGATCTCGTCAAAAATGACAAGCGGGTACCGGGGATCGCGCAGCAGCTTTTTGCATTGAGCCCACGCCGCCGCGACGGCCTTCGCGTTCGTTTCGCGCGCCGCCTGCCATGTAAATCCCCCGCCGAAACTCCAGACGCGGACCTTGTTCCCGAACTTGCGGAAAGCCCGGCACGCGCTCTCCCGCGCCGGGGCTTTGAAGAACTGGACGATCCCCACCCGCTGACCGCACCCGATCATTCTCAGGGCGGCCCCAAACGCGGCCGTGGTTTTTCCTTTTCCGTTCCCGGTGTAGACCTGGACCAATCCCTGGTTTTTTTTCATATCCTTCTCCACGGGACCACGTAAAATCCGTCCCCATCGCCGTACCTAGCTTCAATATGATAACTGTTTTTCAGGTTCTGCGGAGAAAAGACATCTTCCGGCCGGCCCGATGCGGCGATCTTTCCCTGGTCCAGGAGAAGGATGCGGTGGCAGAACCTGGAGGCCAGCGCGAGATCATGGAGCACGACGAGGACCCCTCTTCCGTATTCCGCGACGCCCCTCAGCAATTCCATCACGCGAAGCGCGTGCGAAGGATCGAGCCCCTGGACCGGTTCGTCCGCGAGAAGGACTTCCGGTTCCCCGGCCAGGAGACGCGCGATCATCACGAGCGCTTTTTCCCCTCCGGCCAGATGGTCAATGCGCCGTCCCTTCAGGTGAAGCGTGTCGGTCGCGCGCATCGCGTCCTCAATGATCTTCCCGTCCGCTTCCGAAAGATCCTCCCACGGCATCAGGAACGGGGTCCGGCCGAGCGCCACGACCCGCTCCACCGTGATCGACCAATAAATTTCGGTCGCCTGCGGCAGGTATCCCAGTTTCCGGGCGAGCGCCCGAGGAGAATACTCTCCCGGCGCTTTTCCAAACACTTCCACCCGGCCGCCCGCCGGTTTCAAAGCGCCCGTCACCGCCCTCAGCGCGGTCGTCTTACCCGCGCCGTTCGGCCCGACCAGGCCCACGATCTCGCCCTTCGCGACGGAAAAAGAAACTTCCTCGAGCACGGTGGACCCGTCGAGCACGATGCGGAGTTTTTCGGCATGGATCAGGCTCATAACATTTTTCTCCGCATCCGGAAGATCAGCAGGAGAAAGAACGGCGCGCCCACCATCGACGTCACGACCCCGAGCTTCAGCTCCACGAGCGAGGGGATCAACCGCACCGCGATGTCGGAGGCGAGGAGCAGAACCGCCCCGCCCAGCGCACTCGCCGCGAGAAGTTTTCCGGGCCGGTATCCGACGAACGGACGGAGAAGGTGCGGGACGATGAGGCCGACGAACCCGATGCTGCCGCACACGGCGATGGAAGCGCCGACGCAAAGCGCGGTCCCGAGCACGATCCTCGCGCGCAGCGCCCTGAGCGAGATCCCGAGGCTCGACGCCGTTTCCTCGCCGAGGCTCAGGGCCTCGAGCGCGCGGCCGTCCCACAGCAGCAGGCCCCAACCGGTCACGACGAACGGAAGGATCAAATATACGTGCTGGAAGCTGCGGTCCGCGAGAGACCCCATCTGCCAAAAAATAATATCGAGGACCGCGTAAGGGTCTCTCACGAGGTTCAGCATCAGCGAGGTCCCCGAAAAAGCGATCACGTTGATCGCGACGCCGGCCAGAATGAGGGTCTCGACGCTCGCAAGCGTCCCGGCGAACAGGTAAAGGAGAAGTACGGAAACAAAAGCCCCGAGGATCCCGCCGGCCGGAAGGACCATCGGAAAAGCCGAAGCGAGTCCCGTGTAAAAAACGGCGACAGCCCCCAGCGCGGCACCGCCCGTCACGCCGAGGATGCCGGGTTCCGCGAGCGGGTTCCGGAGAAACCCCTGCATGGCGGCGCCGGCCAGGCCGAGCGTGGCGCCGACGATCAGCCCAAGGACCGCGCGCGGCAGCCGGATGTCCCAAAAAATAAAGGAAAGTTCGGAGGAAGGATGACAGAGGGCGTCGAACAGGGAGAACTTCAGGGCCCCGACACTGACCGACCCGAAGAACGCGAGGCACAAAAGAACGCCCAGAACGGAATAAAGCAGCCCGGAGGATAACTCCCGCCCCTGCGCCTTCATGGATTCGTCTCCTTCACCAGGATCCGCACGGCCTCGACCGAGACCGGCGACCCGCAATTCAGATAAAGCGTCGGGAGCGTCACGGTCTTCACCGACGGCAGGGCCTTTTTGATCGCGGGGTGCGAGAGCACCTCCCCGCGGACGGTATGGGCCTTTGTTTGCTCACTCGAAAAAATAATGACATCGGGCTTGGCCAGAATCAATTCCTCGAGCCCCATCCTTCCGTAATCCCTGATCCCGCGCTCGACCGCGATGTTCCGGAGGCCCGCGGCTTCCATGACCGCGTTCTCAAAAGTCCCCGCGCCGGGCACGTAATTATCACTCTGAAAAAAAACCGCGCGCTTTGCCGCCCGCGGCTTCTCCGGAGAAAAAGGTCCCAGCCCTTCCTGCGGCTTGAGTTTCGTGAGTTCCTCCCGCATTTCCGCGACCATCTTCTCCCCTTTAGCCGGTTCCCCGACCGCGGCGGCGAGCTTCCGGATGGCCGCGTAAATATCCTCGAAATTTTTCGGAACCCCGAAAGTCAGCACCGGGATTCCGGAACGGCTGAAAAAACGCAGCGTCTCCTTGTTGCTGAACCTTCCGCCCAAAAGCAGGTCCGGCCCGCAGGCCTGGACGTTCTCAATCCCGCCCTGGATCCTTTTGAGGTCTTTTGCCTCGGAGGCGACCGTCGATACCTCGGGGTCCGCGCTGAATTTCGTCAGCGCCGCCACCCGCTCCGGGCCCACAAGCCGCAGCAGAAGTTCGTCCGTGCAAAGGTTGATCGATACGATGCGCTTGGGATTCGGGGAGGGTATTTCGCCGGCACGCGCCATGGCGGGAATCCACAAAATACAAACTAAGCCGCACGCCGCAAGCCGCAAGCCGCCCGAAACATTTCCGGGGAAATTCCGATCTTTCGAAAGCGCCGTCATGACTTTTCGTCGAGCTTGAACGTGACCGGAATGTCCACGAATTGCGGGACCGCGTCCTCAGTGTCCTGCGCCGTCCCGAACTTCCAGGTCTTGATGGAATCCCGCGCGGCGTTATCCAACTCCTCGTGCCCAGAAGACCGCGCCAAAGCCGTCCGGCCCACCGCGCCGTCCGGAAGGATCTCGGCGGCAACGACGGCCTGGCCTTGCCATCCGCGCCGTACTGCTTTTTTAGGATACACAATGGCCACCGGCGTCGCAACCGGGAACGGCGGCGCCACGACAGTCCCGTTCTGCGTTCTTATCACGGGCGCACCGAGCGCCCGGGGATCCATGCTGACGGAAACCGGACCGCTTGAAATATGATCGCCCAGCGACATCCCGGACTGCCGGCTCTCTTTCTCGGGAACGGGCCACCCGCCGCTGACGGTCTCCTGCGCCGCGGCCCGAGCTTGAAAAAAAATCAAGAGCAGGCAAAAAATAACGGCGCTTTTGTGATTTTTCATAGAAACTCCCATTTGCAGCCGAGCACGAATTCGCGGGGCGCGCCGGGATTGACCCACGTGTAATTTCCCACGGGATAAATACTGGTCCCGGGCCACCAGACCTGCCCGCTGAACGAACGCGAGTAGTACCGCTCGTTGAGTAGATTGTTGATCTTAAAATAGATCTCTTTTTCCCTCCAGGCATAGGACGCTATAAAATTCCAAACCGTATACCCGGGGATCCAGTGTCCCGCCTTTCCCGCCGCGTCTAACGTCGCCTGGCCGGAAGTTTCATAATTCGAAGGATGCTGTTTCCCCGTAAAGGTCCCGTTCAGGCCGAACTTTAGCCCGTCAAAAGGTTCCCCCCACTGTTTTAAAGGGCAAACAATCCCTCCGAGCGTGAACCGGTTCGCGGGGATCTGCCCTAACGCGCGTCCCTGCACAAAACCGCTTGTCCCTCCGTTACTTTTCACGTAAGCGGTGGTCCAGGTATAACTGCCGTACAATTTGACTTCCCGGAGCGGCGTGATATCCACGCGCTGCTCGATCCCGTACCTGCGGGTTTGGGCAATGTTCATGTTCTGGTAGGTCGCATTGTCATAAGTGATCTCATTGTCAATATCGATCAGGAAATAGCTGAACTTATACGCGGCCCAATCCTTATACCGCAAACGGGTCCCGGCCTCATAGCTGTTGGAGCGCTCCGGCTGCAGGTTGGGTGTTTGAGTGTAACCCGCATAAGGGACGATTTCATCGATCGTCGGCACACGGAACCCCTGGGAATAGTCCGCGAAAACATCGGCCCAGCGGAAAGGCTTCAGCGTGATCCCTGTGGATAGTGTGGTTTTATCCCAACGCTGGCTGACCCTCTGGGTATTATAATTCGTAACGGGAGGTCCCCACACAATGTCCCCCCCCGTATCGCTGCTGTTGGTGTTCAGCCAATGGAAATCATGCCGCATCCCGAAATACGGAATGATCCTGTCGCAGATCTTTAAAGTTTCCCGCCAAAAAATTCCGACGTTGCTGTAAAGGGCCGTGTGATCGACCTCCGGAGGCGGCCCTCCCGGGGTCTTCCCGTTCGGAGCGGCCCACTGCAGCGAATGCTGATTACTTCTCCGGAGTTCCACGCCAAACAAAGATTCATTGGCCAATTTCCACCAGGTGTCGTCATACTTGACCTGCGAGATCAGGTCCCGGTCCCGGGATTTGGTGTTGAGGAAAGCCGTATCCGGGTCAAATCCGTAATAAGGATCGGTCATGGTCCCATAGGTTGTGATCGTGTCCCTCCTATTAAACCTTTCACTGGCCATGATCGATGCCGTGATCCGGTCGTCCCAGAATTTTTTGTCCGCCCCCAACTGAACGATCGTATTCTTGAATTTCCGCCCATCCAGGGGTTTGTTGCACCGCGTCCGATCGTTGTCATCGAACTCTTGCCGTGTGATCTCGCCAGGGAGGCCTATGGCATCCTGCACGTGCTTCACGTTGGCATAAAGTCTCCCTTCATTCTCGGGCAATTCATAGGCCGCCTTGATATCAAAGGAGGTCAACCGCATCGTGTCATTGTTGCGAAAGCCATCCGTGTCGTCACGTTCACCGTTGAAGTAATAAGTCAGCTTGCCCCCCAGCGGCGTGACTTTGTCGGGGACCGTTCCGCTGATGCCCTGATTGAACCGGAGGCCGTGAAAACTTGACCATTCCAACCCGCCGAAAAGATGAACGGGCTTGGGGCTTGCCTGCCCGGTCGTAATGTTGACGACGCCCGCGAAGGCCCCGCTGCCATAGATCGAAGAGGAGGAACCCCGGTCGATCTGGATCGAATCGACATCCCGCATCGGGATCAGGGACAAGGTCGCGGTGTTGTTATCAATTTCATTGACACGGACACCATCCACCAAAAAAACAACGGCGCTCGGATCACTGAAACCGCGGAGGGAAAAAGTCGAATCAACGCCGTTCCCGGCCTGATCAAAAAAAACGGCCCCTTCCGTATCCTGAACCGCCTCCTGAAACGTCGCGGGATGCGTCTGCGCGAGATCTTGCGCGCTTTTTAAAGTAACGTTGGACGCCACGTCATGGATGTTTTCTTTGGCACTGGGAAGCCGCGAGGCGATCACGGTCACTTCGTCCGTGACGGGCCTTGGGGGACCTTTGACCTCGTTCTTCGGATCAGCCTTTTCCGCGGTCACGGCCGGCTGCCCCTGTTTTCCCGTTTCTTGTTTTTCCCGATCTTGCGTCTCCGAGGTCCCGGGTCCCTCGCTCCTGCTTTTAAAAACCGGCCAGCTCCAACCGAGATTCATCAAACAAACAGCAATAAACAAACAGCCCAGCTTCCGGAATCGCTCGTCCCGGCGCCTGAAATCCCTGGACACAAAAAAACCCTTTCTGCCACTGGCCGGGCAAGAAAGGGTGACCTGTCTTGACCTCTGCGCGGAGGCATTGTTGTGTTAGTACGGATAACAGGCCGGTATTCTGACTAGTTCACCCCGTTCATGGCGAACGGGGCAAGCAAACCTTCCCACCCGGAACTAACCGTCCCAGGCAGTGGTTTTCCTGCTCATTAAGAACTTACAGCGGCGGCACCGCGGAGTCTCTGCCCGGTAAGGGCGGAGCTCACTTCCCAACACCGATCCTTCATATTGATCTCATCGAAGATCGGTATAGCCCCAGTTTCCAATCAAAATTTAATGGAAAACCGGGGCAAATGCGCCTGTTATCAAATGCTTCAAAGAACAATGGTCACAGTATAAAGGAAAATTTTCCCAATTCAATCCCTTTGTCAGAACGGGGTGACCGCCGCGGGCACATGGTATCCACCTGGCGGCACGGAGGATAACACACGCTCCAAACGGATGGGAGGGAAATTAAAAACCTGCTCATCCATCTCCGGCATTTTCTTCCGAAGGATTTCTACAGGAGTCTTGTCATCCCTCCACTGGTTCTTGCGCTCATAGCTGAAAAACAATTGATAGGCATAACTTTTGGCCAAAAACTCATCATCCCCGCCGAAAGTCTCGCACATAAAAAATTCCTCCTCGATCAGCCCGTTGAAACGCTCCACATCCGATTGCCATGTGCAATGGCGCGGGGGGATCCGGGCATGACTGATCTCAGCTTTTTTCATCACTTCTTCAAACGCACTCAGCCCGGATTTCTTACGAACGTTGCCAATGTATTCCGAGCCATTGTCTGTTTGAACAGTCATCTCTTTTACCTTAATGCCATAGCCACGCAAATGATCGACCACCGCCTGCCCGAAAATACTGGCATACGTGCCGTTGTTTTCATCCGCATACGCAAAAAATGACGCCCCGCTTGCCATATCCCGGGCCGTATACTTAAACTTCGGGAGACGGTATCGGACCATCTGGCTGTAATACTCCGGAATATCCTGCAAATCCTTTGTATCCACCTGCATCTTCTCAAAAACACGCATCTGAGCCTTCTTTTCCCGCAAATCCTGCCTCCGTTGCCATTTCCTGCGACGCTTCTTCCCAAGCCCCTTCTGGCGAATCACACGCGCTATTGCGTTCTCTGAGGCCTTAAGGCCGTAATGCAGCTTCAAACGATAGGGCCCCCACTTCCGCTTGTGATCTTCCCTCAACTTCACGACACGAGCCTCATCCGCAAGACTCATCTTGTGCGGAATGTGATGCGGCGTCCGCTTACGGTCCGACAGTCCCTGCGTATGATCCGCCGCATACCGAACGACCCACTTGCGCACCGTCTTGCGCGTCGTCTTGAATTCACGGGCTGCCTCACTGATCCCGTAGTCCCTCGCAAACCGAACAATCTCAAGCCGTAAATTAAATTTGTTGGACATATCTTTCACCAATTCGTAATATCTCATTCAAGCCCTCCAAGAGTTTACCGACTCTTCTCTGGAGCCTTCATCGGCTCCGGAGGGCCCTTCTTAAACTTTTTCTAAAATTTTTGCTCCGCATTTGCCATTACAGCCCATTTCTCCGGCTGTCGCATATTCCGCCATACCCCGAAAATAATCACTCACCCGCTCCCACCGCCTTCGGTCATTGGCCACCCACCACTTATAAATCAAATTCGTCGGTTCGTAACAATCCCACGCCTCCTTCCGCGCCTCCGTAACCTTCAAAACTTCCGCAGGCTTCTTCCCCCTTCCCCCTGTAGGACTCTTCTCTCTTCCCCTCAGCCAGAATAAACCCCTCTCACTTATCTTTAAAATTCTTCGGAAAAGCTTCGGTGAGAAAAACAACAACTTCTCCGGCGGGTGGATACCATGTTCCGGGGCACTTACA
>CAIJDY010000147.1 GCA_903819565.1 Candidatus Omnitrophota bacterium
AAAGAGATCTTTTTCTTTTTCCCCTTTTCAACGCCCCCCGCGTCAAAAGCTTCCCGCTTGAGCGAGCCGTCGAGGTTTTTGGTCAGGATCTCGATCTTTTTTTCCGTTTCCGTCAGCTTCATCTGACAGGCCCGAACCAACCCGACGCCTTCCTCGTACCGCTTCAGGGCCTGGTCCAGCGTCAGGGACCCGCTTTCAAGCGCCTCCACGACCTGTTCGAGATTCTCCAGCGCCTTTTCAAAATCTAGTTTCTCCACTTTTTCCGCCATGAAATCCTCCCTATTTTTCTTTGATAACTTCAGTCACCTTTGAGACCAGACTTCCCTTATGAAGCCGTGTCGTGATCTCGTCACCGGCCGTGATCCCCTGGACGCTCTTGAGGACCTTGCCCGCGGGGCCAAAAGTCACCGCATACCCCCGCTCCAGAATCCCGAGCGGGTTCAGCGCGTTCAGCCGTCCGGTGAGATTTTGACAACTCTGCCGTTTGAACGAAAGCCCTGTTTTGAACGCCATCTGAAGCCTTCGCGACAGATCGTCCGTCCGCTCCGCAAACTGGTCCAACAGATAACGGGGCTGCCGGAACGCCGCGCTTGCCGCGAGCTCGGCCAACCTTTCCTGATGATCCTTCCAAATATTCCAAAGGGCGTCCCGGAGCCGCACGCCGTGATCCCGGACCTTCTGCTCGAGCTCCAACCGGCTCGCCACGACCAGTTCGGCCGCGGCGGACGGCGTCGGTGCCCGGAGATCCGCCACCAGATCGCAGATCGTCCAGTCGGTTTCATGGCCCACGGCGGAAATGACCGGAATCCTCGAATGATAAACCGCACGGGCGACCACTTCTTCATTGAACTCCCAGAGATCCTCGAGACTTCCCCCGCCGCGCCCCACGATCAGGACTTCGGCACCTTCCAGCCGGTTCATGGCTTCAATGGCCGCCGCGATCTCTTCGGCCGCCCCCTCACCCTGCACCTTAACGGGATAAAGCAGGAGCTGGGTCCCGCAAAACCGGCGGTTCACCACGTTCAAAATATCATGGATTGCCGCGCCCGTCGGAGAGGTCACTACCCCGACCGTTCCCGGAAACCGCGGGATGGGCCGCTTCCTTTCTTCGCGGAAAAGACCTTCCTTCTCTAATTTTTCCTTGAGCTGCTGGAACGCGAGTTGGAGCGCGCCGACACCTTTCGGCTCGATGCGCTCGACATAAAGCTGGTACTGGCCGCGCGCTTCATAGATCGACACGCGACAATACGCCAGGACCTTCAGGCCCTCCTTAAGTTCAAACCGTAGGCCGCGCTGGTACTGGCTGAAGAACGCCGCGGAGATCTGCGCGTTCTCATCTTTGAGCGTGAAGTAAATATGGCCCGACGAATGTTTTTTGAAGTTCGAGATCTCGCCTTCCACCCAAAGCCCCGGATATTGGGATTCCAGCAAAAGCCGGATCTTCCGGTTGAGCTGGCTCACGCTTAAAATCTGGCGGGTTTCAAACGTCATTGAAAACTGCCTTTCTTCGTTGTCCCGTTTCATGAAACGGTTTAGTCGGTGATGACCTTGTCCATCCGGACATCATGCTTTTCCGTTGGGATCTTTTTGACAAGCTGTTCGCGAAAACACAGGCCGATCTTCGGCACCTTTCGGGCGTACCGCAGGGCCCGGTCATAATAACCGCCGCCGCGCCCCATCCGCCCCCCCGCGCGGTCAAACCCCACGCCGGGAATGATGATCACATCCATCTGGCCCGCGCTCCGACCCGGGCAGGACGGTTTGGGTTCCCGGATGCCGTAAAAACTTTTTTTCAGATCGCGGTTCAAATGCCGCACCCGGCGGAACGCGATCGTGCGTTTTTCGGGATCCACCTTCGGAAGATAAACATTTTTTATTTTAAGAAGACCTTTTAAAAAAGATCGTGTCTCGACCTCCGGCCGGATACCGTAATAAAGGGCGACATGCGTGGCCCGGCGGAAAAAGGGGTCCCGGAATAATTTCTCCCGGATGCGCCGGCTCTTGCGCCTTCTCAGGGCGGCGGGAATGCTTTTTCTTTTTTCCTGAAGGTTCCGTCTGAGGATTTCTTTTTTCAGCATAGGTCAGCGTTTAAAAAAGAACGCCTCCGGGGACTTAACGGGCCGCGGCGGGATGTTCCTGTTCGAAACGCGCGCGGTCTTCCTGGATCTTTTTCGCCTGTGCGTCAAGCGAGCTTTGGAGCGCGAGCATCTTTTCCTTCTGGCGGTTCATCTCCTGAAAAAATTTCTGCCGCTCCGTCGCAAAGGCCGTCTTTTGGCGCTCCAGTTCCTTCTTCGCTTCCGAAAGGTCTTCCGGACCGCGCGACGCGGGCGTTCCCGCTTTGTTTTCTACGGCAACGGCCCTTTGCATCAGCGCAGACTCTTTGGCGGCTAACGCCTGCTCGCGCGCGGCAAGCACCTGCTCTTTTTGCTGGAGCAAAAGCGCCTCGATCTGTGTTTTTCCGTCCTCCTTCAGGACGGCTTCATGGACTGGAGGCTCCAAAGGAACGGGTTCTTTTGCCGGGGCCGCGGGCGCATCTTCGGCCGCTCTTACTTTTTTGAAAAGGTCTTCTTTGAGCTTTTCGAACTGCGCTTCTTTCTCCTGGATCATCTGGATCTGCTGCTCACGGACCTCTTCCCATTCGGCCTTCATTGCGTTCAATTGCTCAAGGGTGACCTGCGGGGCTTCTTCTTTGTTAGGAACGGCTTCCGTCGCGGCCCTGCCTGTTTCCTGACCGGACACCCGCGACGATGGGAAAAAAATCAGAAAGGCCACGACCCCAAAACCCAGAACGTGATTGAAATTCCTCATTTTCACTTTGGCCCTTCTTTAGCATGAGCATGGAGAAATTGCCCCCAGCATGAATCGAACATGCAACCCTCTCCTTAGGAAGGAGATGCTCTATCCAATTGAGCTATGGGGGCATTTATCCTCAAACGACCCGTTTCAAGCCGTTCTTTTAATACTGGATAAGCGAAAAAACAACGTTCTTGAGTTTATCGCGCCCTTTGAAGAACCCGAGCTCGATCACGAACGCGACCTTCACGACCTTGCCGCCCAATTGTTCCACCAGTTTGGCCGCGGCCTCGGCAGTCCCGCCAGTGGCCAGAAGATCATCCACGATCACGACCTTTTGGCCGGGCTTGACCGCGTCTTCGTGGATTTCGAGGACCTCTTGCCCGTACTCCAGCGTGCAGGCGACCTGCCGGGTCATCCACGGCAGTTTCCCCTTCTTACGGATCGGCACAAAACCGCGGCCGAGCTTGGCCGCCAGGGCGGCGCCAAAAATAAATCCCCGGGATTCGATGCCGACCACCAGGTCGACCTTCTGTTTCTTGACCGCCGCCGCCAACCGCGCGATGATCTCGCGAAAAGACTTGGGGTCTTTGAGGAGCGGGGTGATATCCCGGAAGAGAACGCCTTTTTGGGGGAAATCGGGAATGTCGCGTACTTTGGCTTTTAAGGATTTCAAACTCATGGGACCATCCTCCTGAAAAGATGTGTTGGGACCTGCTGGGAACGTTCTTTAATGTGGAAGATAATTCTCGAACCGGTCGCCCTCCAGAACAAGCTGGGTGCGGATCTTCTTCAAGGCCACCATTTCGATCTGGCGGATGCGTTCGCGGGTCACCCCAAGGAATTGGGCGACCTCTTCAAGCGTGTGGGGACTGTGCGCTTCCAGGCCAAAGCGCCGGGACAGGATCTCCTTCTCGCGCTCTTCGAGGATATTCAGCATCTTCAGGATCCGTTCGCTCTTGAGCAGTTCCCCGACCAGGGCGTCCGGGTTCCGGGTCGCGTCGTCCTCGATGAGATCAATCAGCTCCGCCGTTCCGTCGATGCTGACCGGCGTATTCAGGGAACTCGGTCGGTTGACGATGTTTTCGATCTCTTTGACCTTCGCGACCGGGATTTCAAGGACCTTCGCGATCTCGCGCCTCGTCGGCATGCGGTTCAACCGCTGCATCAGGGCGTCGCGGACCCGGCGCCACTTCGAAATGATATCGTACATGTATACCGGGATGCGGATGGTCTTCCCCTGGTTGGAAAGCGACCGCATCACCGCCTGTTTGATCCACCAGGACGCGTAAGTCGAAAAACGGTAGCCGCGCGAGGGATCGAATTTTTCAACCGCGCGCATCAATCCGATATTGCCTTCCGCGACAAGGTCCGAAAAGGAAAGCCCCATGTGGGCGTAGCGTTTCGAAAGGGCGATCACGAGCCGAAGGTTGGAACGGATCATCCGGTGACGCGCCGCTTCCCCCTGGGCGCCTCCGGCCCGTATTTTTTTCGCGAGCGAGATCTCTTCTTCGGGAGTCAGCAAAGGGATGTGCTCGATCTGATCGAGATAGATCCGCATGGGCGTGCGGTCAAGGGTCTGGTCCGCGCTTTCGGCGACCGGTTCTTCGTCGTCCGCGGGGTCCCGTTCTTTTTTGCGGCGGTCAGAAGGCGCGTCAAAAGCGGTTTCGTGCTTGATAATGTCTTCCGCTTCCTTCTGGAAGATCTTTTCACGCCGGAGGAGGACTTCCGTTTCGTTCTTCTCAGCCACGGATTTTTTGGGGGAGCTTTGCTTTGCCTCCACGGATCTCGAACGGCTGGAAACGGGACGGACACGTTTTAAACGTCCCCGTCCTTTTTCCTCTCTTGAAAGCTTCGGCCTTGCCTTGGGGGCAGGACCTTTCTTTTTTTTGGATCTTTTCCCCGCCATAGGAACCGTTTTATTTTTTCTGGCGCAATACCGCCTGAGCGGCCGCAAGTCTCGCGATCGGAACGCGATAAGGAGAACAGCTGACGTAGTTCATCCCGACCTTGTGGCAGAAATAAATGGACGACGGATCTCCGCCGTGCTCACCGCAAATACCCACTTTCAGGTCCTTCTTCGTTTTACGGCCTTTTTCGACCGCCAGTTGGATCAAAGAGCCGACCCCTTCTTCATCAATCGTCTGGAACACATCTTTTTCGTAGATGCCCTGGTCCAGGTAGGCCCCCATGAAAGACCCGGAATCGTCGCGCGAAAAACCGAGCGTCATCTGGGTCAGGTCATTGGTCCCGAACGAAAAGAATTCCGCGATCTCCGCGACGCGGTCCGCCGTCAGAGCGGCGCGCGGCACTTCGATCATGGTTCCGATCATGTATTCCACCTTCGTCCCTTTTTCGGCGAAGACCTTGTTGATGGTCTCGATCGAAAGGTCCTTCAAGATCGAAAGTTCCTTCTTGGTCCCGACGAGCGGGATCATGATCTCGGGAACGATCTTGATGCCCTTCTTTTTCAGGTTGCAAGCCGCTTCGATGATCGCGCGGACCTGCATGGCGTAGATCTCGGGATACGTGATCCCGAGACGGCAGCCGCGGTGGCCCAACATCGGGTTGAACTCATGGAGCGCTTCCACCTTGTGTTTGACGACCTCGACCGGCACGTTCATGACCTGCGCCATTTCCCTCTGATTCGCGTCTTCCTGCGGAAGGAATTCATGGAGCGGCGGATCCAAAAGACGGATCGTGACGGGAAATCCTTTCATGGCCTCGAAGATCCCTTCGAAATCCCCGCGCTGCATCGGCAGGAGTTTCGCCAGGGCGTTCTCACGGCCGGCCTTGTCGTCCGCGAGGATCATCTCACGGACCGCGATGATCCGGTCGCCTTCGAAGAACATGTGTTCGGTACGGCAAAGCCCGATCCCCTCGGCGCCAAAACGGCGGGCGACGGTCGCGTCATGCGGCGTGTCCCCGTTCGTCCGGACCTTCAGGGTACGGGTCGCGTCCGCCCACTTCATCAACGTCGCGAAATCCCCGGAAAGCGTCGGTTCCATCGTGTTGAGCTTCCCGAGATAGACTTGTCCCAGGCTGCCGTCCATGGAAATAAAATCGCCTTCCTTAACCACCACGTTCCCGGCCGTAAAAGATTTTGCTTTGTAGTCGATCTGGATTTCACTGACGCCGGCCACGCAGCACTTCCCCATCCCGCGGGCCACAACGGCCGCGTGGGAGGTCATGCCACCGCGCGCGGTCAAGATCCCCTTCGCCACATTCATCCCGCCGATATCTTCGGGGGAGGTTTCGATGCGGACGAGGATCACAGCCTCGCCTTTTTTCGCCCAATCCTCGGCATCTTCCGCCGAAAAAACGACTTTCCCCGTCGCCGCGCCCGGAGACGCCGGCAAGCCTTTCGCGATCTGTTCTTTTTTCTGCTTCGGGTCAAAGGTCGGGTGGAGCAATTGATCGAGCTGCTTGGGGTCCACGCGCAAGAGCGCTTCGCCCTGGGTCAGTTTCTTTTCTTTCACGAGCTCCACCGCGATACGGACAGCAGCTGCCGCGGTCCGCTTGCCGGTACGGGTCTGGAGGATGTAGAGCTTCCCTTCCTGAATCGTGAACTCGATGTCCTGCATGTCCTT
>CAIJDY010000148.1 GCA_903819565.1 Candidatus Omnitrophota bacterium
ATTATCATAACATCAAGTCGATGGAAATCAAGCGGAACAAGGTGTTCCTAAGCGTTTTTGTTATAACTGCTTACACCGTCAACGTCCGATAATCCAAAATTAAATTTCTTCTGTAAGTTTTATTCTATGTTAATATACGCAAAGTTCTATAGACAAAATTGTTTGCTAAACAATACCGGAAGCCCGTTAGTGGCTCTGAAGGAATATAGAAACGTCCGATAAGATCAAAAAAGGAGCTTTTATGGCCTCTTATGAGGATTTCCAGAAATTAGAGATCAAAGTCGCCGAAATCGAGTCCGCGGTCCCTCACCCGAACGCGGACCGGCTTTATGTGCTCGGAATCAAGGTCGGGGATGTCCGCAAAACCATTGTGGCGGGGATCCGGGCCCATTATTCCGAAGAGGAGTTGAAAGGGAAGAAGATCGTCATCATCGACAACCTCGAGCCCGCCGTGATCCGGGGGGTGGAGTCGAACGGCATGCTTCTAGCCGCCTCGGATGCCGCCATGCTGACCCTCATCGTTCCCGAACGGCCGATCTCGGACGGGGCAAAAGTGAAGTGAAAGGGCAAAAAGTATTGAGAGGCGCGTCCCTTGACCTGGTTCAATCTCTCCGCCATAAACCGTTGGGCGGATTCGTCCTTTGGCGGAAGGGCAGGATGAATGACCTTACATATTCTTGTCAAAGAACACCCTGTGTGTTACCATTCCATCTTCTATGCATAAACTAAGCACAGCCGCAACTTCCAAAGAACAGTTGGATTTCCTCCCATTCCGTGCCTGGCGTTATAACCCGGGCCGGGTGGACATGTCCGCGGTGATCGCCCCGCCTTATGACGTGATTTCCCCCGAAAAACAGAACAAGCTCTACGAAAAATCGCCGTTCAATTGCGTTCGCCTGATCCTCAATAAAAAAGATGCGTCGGATGACGGCAAGAACAATTCTTACACGAGAGCGCGCGATCTTTTCCAGGACTGGCAAAAGAAGGGGGTCCTGATGCACGAGGAGGAAGCCAGTTTTTACGTGTACCGGCAGACCTTCAAGGATCCCGTTAGCGGTGTCCAAAAAAGCCGTTTTGCCCTTTTAGGGCGCGTGCGGCTGGAACCGTTCGAAAAGGGGATCATTATTCCCCACGAGAAAACGCTCCGGGGTCCGCGGGAGGACCGCATGAAGCTTCTCCGGGCGGTGCAGACCAATTTCTCGCCTGTTTTTGGCCTCTACAAGGATGATGGTTATGAGGTCCGCAGCCTGATCCAGGACCCGATGAACTCCAAAGCCCTTTTTGAGGCCGAGGACGACGACAAGGTCATCCACTCTCTTTGGCTCATTCAGGATGCGGACATCCTGGTCAAACTGCACGAGATCCTGAAGCGGAAGCGGGTCTATATCGCGGACGGCCATCACCGTTATGAAACCGCCCTGGAATACGCGAAACTAAAACGGCAGGAGACGCACGCTTCGGAGAACGTTATTTTCCCGTACGACTGCATGTACATGGCCCTTGTGAGTTTTGACGATCCGGGGTTCATCGTGTTGCCGACCCACCGGATCATTTCGGAGCTCGGCATGGATAATCAGGAGCTGAAACGCCGCCTGCAGGAATACTTCAAGGTCGAGAACGTCCCTCTCTCCACGCTGAAGACGATGACCGCGACCCCCGACGATTCGGGCAAGACTTTCGGGCTCGTGCTCGAGGACGGCGCTTTTCTGCTGACCGTGACCGACCGGGAGAAGATCAAGGCGCGGATGCCCCAGGGCAAACCGGAGATCTGGTACGACCTTAATGTGAACGTGCTCGGACATTTTATTTTCGCCTCGCTCCTGGGATTGCCGGAGAGTTCCTGGGAAGCGCTGCTGAAGTTCGAGCACACGGTCGAAGGGGCTGTCGCCCCGGTCCAAAAAGGCGAGGCCCAGGCGGTTTTTCTTTTGAAGCCGCCCCGCGTGGAAATGCTCGAGAAAATGGGCGCGGTGAACGAACGTATGCCGCAAAAATCGACGTATTTCTACCCCAAGCTCGCCAGCGGTCTTGTTTTCTACTCCCATTTGGATTAAAGCATTCACAATTCCAGCGCGTTTCTTTTTCCGGTGAGGTTTTTTCTTGCTCATGATGATCCCGGACGTTGAAAAATTCCTTTCCCCTAAAACGCCCTGGGAAGTCTTTCAACAGGTCTACCGCTCGTCCCGCGACTGTTTTTTCCTCGACAGCCTCCGCTATGCTCCGCCGGACCAAGTCTATTCTTATATAGGAATGGATCCGGCCCTGACTCTCTACCTGGAAAAGGGAATGGTCCGTTTTGATGACGGTACCCCGAAAAAATATCCGGCCGGAAAACTGTTTCCCGTTCTGAAAAGGATTCTCCGGACATGCCGGATCACCTCTTCGAATCCGTTCCCGTTTTTTACGGGAGGCCTGGTGGGCTATTGGGGCTATGACCTCGCGGAGCTCTGCGACAAGATCCATTTTGACCTTGGGAAAAAAAGTGATGCCCCGAGGCTTTGGCTCGGGCTGTTCCGGGACGTGATCGTCTACGATCATCAGAAAAAGGTCTATTATCTGGCCGTGAATCACCGGGCGGCCGCCGCGCGGCGGCGGGGGATGAACAGGCTGAAAGCTTATTTCAACGCAGCGATCGCGGGGTCTCGGCGGCGCTTCCGGCTGGGAAAGATCGCTTCTGAAATTTCGGAGCAGCAATTCACGGGCATGGTCGCGAAGGCAAAAGAATATATCGCGGCGGGGGATATTTATCAGGCGAACCTTTCCCAGCGGTTCTCGTTCGACTTTTCCGGGCCGACACTTGAACTTTACGGGAAACTGCGGACGATCAATCCGTCTCCCTTCTCCTGCTTCCTGAGAGCAAGAAACCTCGAGGTGATCAGTTCCTCGCCGGAAAGACTGATCCAGAAAAAAGGGCGAATGTGCGAGACGCGGCCGATCGCGGGGACCTGTCCCGCTCACGGACCCCGCCGTCAGCTCCGGAAGTGGCGGCAAAAGCTACTCCGGAACGAAAAAGAGAAGGCGGAGCACCTGATGCTTGTGGACCTTGAGCGCAACGACCTCGGGCGTGTTTGCGATTACCGCTCGGTCCGTGTCGCGGAGTTCATGGTCCTTGAGAAGTATTCCCATGTGGTTCACATTGTTTCGAAGATCGTGGGGCGGCTTAAAAAAGGGAAGGATGCTTTGGACCTTTTGAAAGCGATGTTCCCCGGGGGGACGATCACCGGCTGTCCGAAGATACGCTGCATGGAGATCATCGACGAGCTCGAGCCGGTCAACCGCGGGCTTTACACCGGATCGATGGGGTACCTCGATCTGTACGGGGACATGGACCTCAATATCGTGATCCGCACACTGATCCTGAGGAAGAACCGCGGAAGCTTTCAGGTCGGCGCCGGTATCGTGCATGATTCGATCCCCAAGAAAGAATATGAAGAGACGCTTCATAAAGCCGAGGCGCTCATGAAGGCGTTGCGGGAATCCGGTAAGGACGCATATTGAGCGGAGTCTATGAATTATAAAATTTACTCAAACGGCCGGGAAGTACTCGCGGAGCAGGAAATAGAATTGCTCCAGGACGAGGCGGCCGGTGTTTTCGAAACGATGCGGGCTTATCGCGGGAAGATTTCCCGCGAAGAGGAACACCTCCAAAGACTTTTCGAGTCCTCGAAGACCGTGGGCTACCAGCCGCTTCCGGACATTCAAAAACTTCGCTGGGAGATCGCGGCGGCGCTCCGGGCTTCCGGCGAAAAGAACACGTCGGTCCGTCTGACGCTTTGCCGCGGGAAAAGTTTCGTGATCATCGGCGCTCGTGAGCAATCCGCGCAGTTATATAGAACAGGCGTGATCCTGAAAACGGCGTCTTTCCCTCGCGGCGGTCCGAACGCCTTTCCCTATCAGGCCAAAGCCGCTGCCTACCAGCAGGCCGTTCTGGCGAGTACGGAACCCAATCCCGGGGCCGCGTTCGACTGGTTTTTTTTGGATCGCGGGAACTCTCTCACGGAAACAAGGGTGGGGAATTTTTTTCTGGTGAAATATTTAAAACCGGGAAGCTTTTCTCCCTCGAAAATTGACCTGTTCACTTCGCCCGAGCACCTAATCTTGAATGGAGTGACCCGCCGGTTTGTGATAAAATGCGCCCGCGAAATGGGGTTCCGGGTCCGTGAGACCCCGTTGACAAGACATGATTTTTTCAATGCCGACGAAGCCTTCCTGACGAATGCTTCTTGGGAGGTTCTTCCGGTGCGTGAACTGGACGGTCGTGCGATCGGCACAAAAGTGCCTGGTCCCGTGACTCTCAAACTTCACCGTTTCTTCAAAAGGAGGATTTAAAAAGATGTCGCGTCAAACCATCCGCCGAGCTCTTATCAGCGTTTCCGACAAAACCGGCCTTATCACGTTCGCTAGGACCCTGAGAAAACACAGGATCGAGATCATCTCCACCGGCGGCACTCTGAAGGCGCTGAAAGAAGCGGGTGTTCCGGCGATCTCGGTAGAAGACATTACGGGATTTCCCGAAATGCTTGACGGCCGCGTCAAGACGCTTCATCCCAAGATCCACGGCGGGCTCCTTTTCCTCCGGCATAAAAAAAGCCATCAGAAGCAGGCCAAGGCCCACGGGATCAAGCCCATCGATCTTGTGGTCGTGAACCTTTATCCGTTCGAAGCGGCCACGAGCAAGGGGAACCTTGGCATGGAAGAGGCCATCGAGTTCATCGATATCGGCGGACCGTCGATGCTCCGGTCGGCGGCGAAGAACTATCAATCCGTGACCGTCATCACGGACCCGGCCGATTACGGGTGTGTGGAGAAAGAGTTGGAAGCGCACCGTGGAAGCGTTACGGACGACTTGCGCTTCGCGCTTTCCCAGAAAGTTTTCGAACGGACTGCGGCGTACGACGCGGTGATCAGTCAGTATCTGGCCAAACACCGCAAAAAGACGGACGCAGAAAAGGCGGTATTGCCGCCCCAGCTGGTCTTCCAGTTTAAAAAGGCCCAGGATCTTCGCTATGGCGAAAACCCTCACCAGAAAGCCGCTTTTTATGTTTCGGGCGGTCAGGCCTCCGCGGCCTGGAGCCAGCTTCACGGCAAGGAACTATCTTTCAACAATCTCATGGATGTCGAAGCGACGCTGGACGTTCTTGCGGAATTCCGCGCGCCAGCGGCCTGCGTGATCAAACATAACAATCCGTGCGGCATCGCGCAGGACACCCAGGTCCTCGCGGCGGCCGAAAAGGCGATCGACGGCGACCCGCTTTCCGCTTTCGGCGGGATCGTGGGGCTCAACCGGAGTTGCGACCGCCAGACTGCGGAAAAGATCCTGGAAAAGCTCAATTTTTTCGAAGTGCTCGTGGCGCCGTCGTTCAAGGCGGGGGCTTTAAAGGTTCTGAAGGCCCGGAAAAATCTCCGGCTTATCACGGTCCATCAGTTCGGGAGCGAAGCCGCTTACGACGTGAAATTCCTCCGCAGCGGGGTTCTCGTGCAGGAAAAAGACCGGCCGATCAAAGAGCATCTGGCGGAATTCAAAAAGAAACTTCACTGCGTCACCAAGGCCAAGGTTTCCGAGGCCGAGCTGGAAGACCTGATCTTCGCCTATCAATGCGCGAAGGTCGTGAAGTCCAACGCGATCGTCCTGACGCAGGGGAAGCGAACCGTGGGAATCGGGGCGGGGCAGATGTCGCGCGTCGATTCCGTGAACATCGCCTGCCAAAAGGCGGGCTATCAGACCGAGGGCGCCATGCTGGGCTCGGACGCTTTTTTCCCGATGCCAGATTCGATTGAGATCGCGGCCGGCCGCAAGATCAAAGCCATCATCCAACCCGGCGGGTCGATCCGTGACGCGGACGTGATCGAGGCCTGCGGCAAGGCCGGGATCGCGATGGTCTTCACGGGCGAACGGCATTTCAAACATTAAGAACCGGGACGCGCTTCTCGGGGCGAGGGATTCATTTTTTTTTGATGTCCCCCGTCCCGGGGGGCGAAACCCGAGTCCCAAACGATGAATTATCTCCAATCTCTTAAGTTTCTCGATTCATTCCTCAATCTCGAAAAATTGAGCCAATTACCGGAAAATCCCTTCTTCAATCTCAAGCGGATGGAACATCTGCTTGAGGCCGGCGGCCATCCCGAAAAGAAATTTTTTCCGATCCTCATCGCCGGCACGACGGGGAAAGGCTCTACGGGCTTTTTCCTCGAATCGATCCTGAAGGCCAACGGGATCCGGACCGGTTATTATCATTCCCCGCACGTCGAGGACCCTCGGGAACGGATCCGTCTTCAGGGAGCCATGGCTTCCCGGGATCTTTGGGCTGAAGGGCTTTCCGAACTCCGCACGTTGCTCCGCAAAAACCCTGTTCCGCGAAAGTACGGTTTTCTGACCTATTTTGAAGCGATGACGTTCCTCGCGATCCTCTTTTTTTCGAAACGAGGTGTCCAGACCGGGATCTTTGAGATCGGTCTTGGCGGGAGGCTGGACGCGACCAATGTGCTGAAGGCGCGGCTGGTGCTGCTGACGCCGATCCACCTGGACCATGAGGCTTTTTTAGGGAACACTGTCCGTAAGATCGCTGGCGAGAAAGCGGCGATCATCAAATCGGGGAACCATGTCGTGACCGGCAAACAATTCCCCGAGGCGCTCCGGGTGATTCGTGCTGCGGTGCGGAAAAAACGGGGACATCTTTGGACTGCGGCCGCGGTTTCCGGCATTCCGCTCGGTCTTTCCGGCGATTTTCAAAAAAGAAACGCGGGCATGGCCGTGAAAGCCGCCTCGATTCTCGGGAAATATTTCGATTTTGCAGTCAACAAGACGTGCACCAGGGATGGTTTGCGGTGCCGCGCGTGGAAGGGCCGGATGGAAAGTTTCCGCCGCAAGGCCAGGACATTTCTTTTGGACGGAGCGCATAATCCGCTTTCGACGCGCCAGCTCGTCCGGGAACTGGAACGGCGGCCGGACATGAAAGACGCCTGGCTGGTTTTCGGGGCGATGCAGGACAAGAACAGCCGCGAGATGCTGAAGGTTTTGAGCCGTTTTTTTAGCAAGGCGGTCCTGACCCGCGTCGAAAATCCCCGCGCGAAAACGCTGGGAATGTTGCTCGAGGAAGCGAAAGGTCTTTTCAAAGAGGTTGTGCCAGTCCAGAATATCCGCGAGGCGGTTTCTTTTTTGGAAAAGGCCACGGATCCCGGCGCGCCGGCAGCGGTCACCGGTTCCTTTTATCTCGTCGGAGAAGCTAGGAAAATTTTAAAACGCAGCGTAACGTAACGATCCTCGTTGTGCGCTGCCCGTTATTCCGGAGCGTGTGTGCCGAAAATTGAAATGGATGATACCATCGCGGCGATCGCGACGCCCATCGGAGAAGGCGGGATCGCGGTGATCCGCGTGAGCGGTCCCGGAGCTTTCGAGGCCGTCCAGCTCTTCTTCCGTTCTCTCGAGTCCGGGAAAATAGCCGACTCTCCCGCGAACACGATCCGTTGGGGAAAATTCGTGGGCCCGAGCGGACAGGTCGTGGACCAGGTGCTCCTGAGCGTGTTCCGTGCCCCCCATTCTTATACGGGGCAGGACGTGGCCGAGATCAGCTGCCACGGCGGTCTGGCGGTCACCAAACGGATCCTGAATCTTCTTCTGGAAAAGGGCGTGCGGTCCGCCGAACCCGGCGAATTCACGCGGCGGGCCTTTCTGAACGGAAAGCTGGACCTGACCCAAGCCGAGGCCGTGCTCGATCTGATCCGCGCCAAAAGCGGCCGCTCACTTGATATTGCGGTCCGCCAGTTGACCGGAGCCCTCTCCCGGCCGCTCAAGGTCCTAAAAGACGAGCTCTTGCAGCTTCTCGCTCACCTGGAAGCTTCCATCGATTTTCCGGAGGAGGACCTTGCGGCGGATGAACACGAGAATCTCCAGCGGCGGATCAGCTCCGTTCAGGAAAAGCTCCGTTCGCTTATTGCCGGTTTTGAACGGAATCTACTCACAAGGGAAGGCGTTCTCGTGACGATCGCGGGCAAACCCAACGTCGGGAAGTCGTCCCTTTTCAACGCGCTCCTCGAACGCGACCGCGCTCTTGTTTCCGAGATCCCGCATACGACGCGGGACCATCTGGAAGAGGCTCTGGAGGTCCAGGGTTTTTATATCCGGTTGCGGGACACGGCCGGTCTTATTTCGACGCCGGAACATCCTCTCGATAAGCTCGGGATGGAGCGAACCCTCTTGGCGATCCTGGAAAGTCACGTCGTGCTTTTCGTGGTGGACGGAGCGGCGGGGCTGGACGAAGCGGACAGGAATGTTTTTCGCAAGATTCCCAAAGAAAAAAGAGTGATCGTGCTCATGAATAAGGCGGACCTTCCGATGAAGGTAGAAGAGGAAGCGCTTGGCATCCTGACGGGGTCCCGGGAATGGATCCGTATTTCCTCCAAGACGCGGGAAGGTTTTAAAGAGCTTGAGCGGCGGATCGCCGGCTTTTTGGAACAGGAAACTTCCGAGGAGGGAGAGCAGATCACCCGGGTGCGGCACAAGGTCGCCGCCGAGGCCGCTCTGGAAGCTTTGAGGCGCGCGGAAAGTTCGTTCCAAAAGAAAATGTCTTTTGAGTTCGTGACCGTGGACCTGCGCGCCGCGCTGGACGCCCTGAAAGAATTGACCGGAGAGACCTACTCCGAGGATATCCTGGACGTGATCTTCTCGGAATTTTGTATTGGAAAGTAAATGGCTAAAGAAGAACTGATCGAGACGACCGAAAAACTGTTCACGCGCACGAAATTCCGCGAATACCGGGATTGGGCGCGGACCGGGATCTATTTGCTCCTGACCGGCGCCTTCGTTTTTCTCTGCTGGACGCAAAAGCTGGACCGCTTTGAGAATATCGTCCTGGACAACCTGATCAAGCGCACCGCGTCCCACCGTCTCCATCCCGCGATCGTGCTCTTCAAGATCTCCCCGGAAACATTGGCCGAGATCGGGAGCTGGCCCTGGCCGCGGCGTTATCACGCGGTAACGGCCCGTCTGCTGGACGACTGGAAAGCGGCCGCGATCCTGTTCGATTTCACTTTGGAAAATTCGACTTTGCCCCAGGACGATCTGGATCTGGGACAGGCCCTGACCAGGATCAAAACCCCGCTTTACCTGCCGCTGGACCTGAAACCCCAGAAGGAAAGGAAGTTCTGGGTCCACGGCATGCCGGTCGTCCTCGACAAAGACGAGGGGAAATTGACCTGGGTCCATTCGCTTCCGGAATTCGAAAAGAAGGTGAAGGCGATCGGGCACCGGAAGCTTGTTTCCGACGCGGACGGCCTCTTGAGGCGGTTCGATCCTTTTTTGACCGACGGGAACGAGACCTATCCTTTCGTGGCGCTTCCAGTGGCGTATGATTTTCTGAAGAAACCGGTACCTTCCGCCGCGGAGTGGGGCCGCCTAGCCGACGGCCAGGGCAAGGTGATCATTCCCTGGGCTTCCCGGTGGGACGAAGGATTCGCTTCCTATAATTACGCGGACTTGATCCATAGCTTTTACGCGATCCAAAAGGGCGCGGCTCCCATGATCACCCCCAAAGATGTCGCCGGGAAAATATGCATTGTCGGCGTCGTGTCCGAAGGCGACGCCAATTTTAGAGCGACGCCTCTGGATGTTTCCTATCCTGTTCTGGGGGTTTACGCGCACGTGATCAACAGCGTTCTGACCAGCAACTGGATCCGGCCGGCGCCCCTTTGGGTCAACAGCCTTTGTCTTCTGGGGATCGGGCTCCTCACGTCCTTTTTTTTTCTGGCTTTCCGGCGTACACCGTCCCTCCTCGCGGGTCTTTTGCTCGGGATCGGATGGTTCCTATTCTGCCTTCTGGCTTTCTATAAATGGCATCTCTGGTTTAACTTGGTCTATCCGACCCTGCTGATCCTGTGCCTGTTCGCTTTTTCCGCCGTGTACGTCCAGATCACCTCGACGAGTGAAAAGTCCCAGCTCTTTCATCTCGCCACACGGGACGGCCTGACGGAACTTTACGTGATCCGCCATTTCCGGCTGATCATGAACCAGATCGTGCGCGAGGCGAACGTCCGGAAAGAGCCGCTTTCGGTCGTGCTGCTGGACATCGATGATTTCAAGAAGGTCAACGACACGTACGGTCACCCGGCGGGGGACATGGTCCTCAAGAAAGTCGCTGGCATCCTGACGGCGTATATCCGCAATCACCGCCCGTTTCGGGAGATCGATTTCGCGGCCCGCTACGGCGGCGAGGAGTTTATCGTCATGCTCCGTAAGGCGAACGTCAAGGACGCGGCTCTGGTGGCGGCGGAGCGGATCCGGAAAAAAGTGGAAGCGGCGAAATTTGAATGGGAAGGAAAAACGATCCCGGTCACGATCAGCCTCGGCGTGGCTTCGCTGCACGCGGGGGAGAACATCCCCGACCCGATGGTCCATCGCGCGGACGCAGCGCTCTACGAAGCGAAAAAAACCGGCAAGAACCGGGTCTGCATCGAAAAAATCTGATCCGGCCGGCCCGGTTTTAGCGTCTTGACCAATCTTCGGGAAAACAATACACTTTAGCGCGCAAGGCACCACAGGCGATGCGTAACGG
This sequence comes from Candidatus Omnitrophota bacterium, assembly GCA_903819565.1. GTDB lineage: Bacteria > Omnitrophota > Omnitrophia > Omnitrophales > Aquincolibacteriaceae > Pegaeibacterium. Next base: position 10,545 of record CAIJDY010000148.1, read on the forward strand.
AAAAAGCAGCTTCGTTGCACATAAAATGTGACACTGATTTCGCGGAGAGGTGGCAGCCCTGGCCTTCATTTAGTTCAAGGGTGGCCAGGACAGCACGCCTTACCGATTAGATTTTGATGGAGAGGTGGCAGAGTGGTCGAATGCGGCGGTCTCGAAATCGGACCGGACACCTTTCCGTAACCCGTTGAAATCAATCGTTTTACGTTGTGCCGCAACAACTTACGAACATTCCAAATTTTGGCCAAATTTAAAGAAATCCCGCCAATTCTGGTCACATTTGGACACTATTTGGACACTCAAAAATCCATAAAAAATAAGCTTCGGAGACAAGGGTCTTCTGCTGAAACGGCCTAAAAGAGATTGGCCATTATCTGTATGCAAATCCGCGACATTGTGCTTTGCTGGCAATCCTGCGATTCGAATGCGTAAAAAATGCTTGTGATGGTGTCGCAAAAACCATATACTTTTTGCGACATCGTAGAATGGGAGTAAGAGATGCAAAGCATTGTGGCTAAATTAAAGAAACGGATACACGACAAAGGCAGGGGGTTTGTCTTTACGAAGAGTCATTTTCTCGGCCTTGGGAGTCGTGTGGCTGTAGCCAAAGCTCTGGAGCGTTTGGCGGATGCCGGAGATATAAGGCGGTTAGCACGGGGCCTCTATGATTATCCCCAGAAGCATCCGACGCTGGGAGATATTCCCGCCAATTATGAGCGGATTGCCCTGGCTTTGGCCGGAAGGGACAACTTAAAGATCCAGCCTTCCGGCGCGTATGCCGCAAATTTATTAAGTTTAACCGAGCAGGTTCCTGCAAAGATAGTGTTTCTGACTGACGGCGCAAACAGGATCGTGCGGGTCAGGAATCAGAAGATCGTTTTGAAGAGAACGACGCCGAAGAATATGGCCACGGCCGGATCAGTCAGCGGTCTGGTTATTCAAGCGCTGCGATATCTGGGAAGGAATCACGCTGACGATAAGGTGATCGGGAGATTGAAGTCGCGGCTGAAAGGGGATGATAAAAAACAACTGATGCGTGATTTTCGATATGCCCCCGCGTGGATGGCTTCCATTTTTAAACAACTGCAGGCATAGCCTCATGGATAAATTCTTATCACTTAGCGCAAAAGATAAGCGCGCCTATTTCGAGGTGTCCGCCGCCAATTTAAACATCATGCCTCAATTGATCGAGAAGGATTTTTGGGTGTGCTGGATCCTGAAAGTTCTTTTTTCGCTGCCGGAAGCCGGAACGCATCTGACCTTTAAGGGGGGAACATCGCTTTCAAAATGCTACAACGTCATCAAGCGGTTTTCGGAGGACATTGATATTTCCATAGAGCGGCCCTTTTTGTCAGCAACAAAGCCGATCGAACCGGGCAAGGACAGGAGCCATAAGGAAAATCAGAAGCGGCTCAAGGAATTGCAGGAAGCCTGTAAGGCGAAGATCGGGGAGGTGATTGTCCCGGAGCTTGAGCGGGCGATCGCCGAGGCATTGCCCGACAAGAAAGAGTGGAACCTTGCGTTGGATGAGGATGCCGCAGACGGCCAGACGGTTCTATTTACATTCCCGCACGCCATGACGAGCGTTGCTGAGAGTTATGTGAGGTCTTCCGTTAAGATCGAATTCGGGGCGCGCTCGGATCATTGGCCGGTCGAAACCGCGACCCTTGTGCCGTATATCGTGAATGTTCCCGGCGAACGCTTGGTCGAAGGATTTTCCGTTCGTGTTTTGGCCGCGGAGAGGACCTTTTGGGAGAAGGCGACCATTCTGCACATGATCTACCATCGTCCTGCGGAGAAGGCCGTGCCTCCACGGATGTCCCGGCACTATTATGACATTTATGCCATGGCCGGATCTCCTATTTACAAGAAAGTTTTGGAGCATATTTCGCTCCTAAAAGACGTTGCTGAACATAAGGCTTTATTTTTCAGAGATACGAAGGCCCACTATGAAGAGGCGACCCCGGCGGGTTTGAGACTTCTGCCTCGCGAAGATCAGATGAGCACGCTTAAAAACGATTATCGTCAGATGCAGCAGATGTTTTTTGAAGAACCGCCGGCGTTTGACAGCATCATCGAAAAATTACGGGTTTTAGAGAAAGAAATTAACAGCATCAAATAATAAATCGTTTGTGGTGACGTTCAAAAATGAAATGGCGAAGGGTAAGTAATGACGAATTTGATCTTCAGAAATGGAACTTCCAAGGCGACGACCAAAGCATCAAAGCTTTCCTTGGCCCCTAGAGGCAGAGGCGTTTGGTGGTTAAAAGTTATGTTTTGAATGTATTATTACGGTTGGCAGCCGTAATGCCGCGTATAGAATATAACCATGATAGGCAAGACTACACCTTCAAAAACAGTGGGTCCCGTTAGTGCGACATTCATTACCCGTCTGCAACAACGCGGAAAGACCCTCTTTTCAGTGGCTGAAGCCATGAGAATTTATGGCAAGAATCGTTACGCCACAGGGGATTTTTTAAGTGACCTCGTGAAGCGCGGGATCCTCGCCAGGATCAAAACCGGAATTTATCTGCTGCTACAAACGGGGAGCGAGGACACACAACTCAGGAACTGGCCGGTCATTGCTCGGGAGCTTGCCGGGAAAGACCCCTACTTTATTTCCCACTACAGCGCGATGCGCATCCACGGGATGACAACGCACCCTCTGAATAATGTTTTGATGACCACGCTCAAGCAGAAGAACAAAAAAACCGTGAGTGGTATCACCTACAATTTTATTAATTCAAAAAGGGAACACTTCTGGGGAGATACGGCCTATTGGGCTGCCAAGCAAGAGCAGGTGCGTGTTAGCGATCCGGAAAGAACCCTTCTTGACGGGTTCGATCGTCCTGAACTTTGCGGAGGTATTACGGACGTGGCACGCGGGATCTGGGCCTCGCAGAAGAAGATCGATTTCAAAAAACTCGGACAGTATGCAGCTCGCTTTAGGACAAAAGCTGCCATCAAACGGTTAGGGTTCGTTCTGGAAACATTGAAGATCGCACCCGACTTGCTTCCGGGTCTTGCCGGGATGATCGGGGAAGCACGGGATTATGTGACGCTTGATCCTCAGGGTCCCAAAGAGGGAAGGCATCTTAAAAAGTGGCGGATCCAGGTCAATCTCGATCCCGAAGAATTGAAAGCGAGCGTCTGGGGATGATACCGTTACCCGAGATAAACAGAGGGGCCGGACAGTACAAGGTCCCTGCGGAGACTGTCGAGAAGGATTATGCGATCTGCTGGATCTTGAAGTGTCTCTCAACGAGCAAGCTTCGAGAGGATTTTATCTTCTACGAAGGTAGTGCGTTTTGGTTGTAACGGGGAAGATGCTGCCAAGATTTTTACCCCTCGCCTGAGGGGTAATAAGGTTCCAAACCGGTCTTTTTCCTCAAAAAACGCCCTATTGTTCCGATAACCTCAATACTGGCAAAGATTTACAAGCGCCGGACGGCGTCCGGTTAGTAAACGAGCAGGGAGCGGGGAGCAGGGAGACAAGCCTTTCGTTTTTCTCCCTCCACCAAGCGAAGCGTCCTCCAATCTCCATGCTGTGGGTCACTTGATACCTGATACCTGACACCTGATACTTGATACTTAGGGATACTGGCAGAATCGGGAAACGTCTGCTACAATCCCCCTCTATGACCAACGGACGCTGTCCGCAGGGAGAGGTTAAGTTATTGGAAGGATTTTTTAACGTCTCCGAGGTCCGCCTGCTTTAGCAGGACGGATCCGTCCTCGTTACGAACGAGGCGGAGGCGCGGCGGACAAAAAGGCCTATGAAACTGAAAGCTCCGAGGATCTATCCGGTTATTTTATTGGTACTTACAGGGCTTACGGTTTCGTTTTACGCCGGCAGGACGGCCTATGCTTACCATCCTTTCGGTTCCAAGATGCTGGAAGTGGCGATGACGGGCAATGTGGGCGGGTTCTTTGACGACAACATCACGTACGCGAAGAGCTCCAAAAAGTCTGACTGGGTCACCGACCTTGTCGCGGGCCTCCGGGCGACCTACACCGGAAAAAAACATTATTTGGACCTGATCGCTAACGACCGTGAGCAGCTTTATTCGCGGTATTCGGAGTTCACGAACAACTCGCAGGACGTCCGGTTGGACTACCGGTATGACCGGACCAAATACGACCGGATCGGCCTCAAAAGCTCTTTTCGCCATTACTATTCGCCGGAAGAGTTTTCGGACGCGTTCGGCAGGACGAACGGCCAGTACGCATATACCACAAGCGAGACCGACATGACGTACACCCGGGATGTCAGCCAGCGGCTTTCGCTTACGGCCACGGCGGGTATGGGGATCAATATCCTCGACAAAAAGGCGGGGGACAATTCCAGCGAGATCCGGGCCGGCGCGAGCGGCGTTTACAGCCTGAGCACGAAGTGGAGCCTGCTCGGCGCCTACGATTTTTCGGCGCGGAAGTTCAAGAACGGGCCGAGTTCCACGATGCATACGATCACGGGCGGGACGCGGTTTTATTTCACGGACAGGCTTTTCTGGGAAGGCGTCGGCGGGTTGCAGATCGCGGACAATTTTTCGCATCAGATCAAGCTGGCTCCGTATATCCAGACGTCGCTGAACGGCCAGATCGACAAGAAGACGACCGGAAAGATCCTGTTCAGCGAGTATTCCGAAGCGACGTCGTATTCGCAGAACATGTTCAACCAGTGGCGCGCCTCGGCCGATCTGACGCGGGTCCTGTGGAAGCGGCTCAGCGCGTTCGTTATCGCGTTCTATGGGCGCGGCGAATACAAGACGATCAACCAAAAGAACGATCTGCTGGGGGCCAACGGCGGCCTGACGTACGATTTCAACGAACATTTCAAAGCGGTGGCGGGCTATTCGTTTTCGATGAACAGTTCCAATGTGAACAGTAATGAATACACCAAGAACGTCGCGACAGCGAAGATCGTGTTTACATTCTAAATTTAAAGGGGGATTGCATGAAGAAAATGACTGAGTATCAAGTGTCGGGTTTAAGAATGGGAGGAGGGAGGAGGGAGGAGGGAGAAAAACACAATGCTTGTCTCACTGCTACCTGCACCCTGCTCCAAACTTTGTGCTGTATGGGGGCACTCCTTTTCTGTGCGGTCACGTTCGCTCACGCCGAAGACGTCGCGCTCCCGCCGGAGGCCATCAAGGCCATCGAGGCGGCCACGGCTCAGACACCGCCTGCCGGTTCTTCTGAGGAGTACACCGCCGGTCCCGACGACTTGTTAGACATCAGCGTGCTCCGGCCGGAGGTCCTTCTGGTTCCCGCCACGGTGTCCGCGGACGGTTTTATCTCCATGCCCTATATCGGTCCTGTCCGCGCCAAGGGGAAGACGCTCACCGAGATCCAGGAAGAGATCACCCGGAAGCTCGGCGTCGGGTATATGTAATACCCGGTCGTTTCGGTCACGCTTAAAATGTCGCTCAGCCGGAAATTCTTCATTTACGGGGAAGTCATGAAACCGGGATCTTACCCTATGGAAGAGAACATGACGGTCTTTCGGGCGCTCGCGGTGGCGGGCGGGTTCACCAAGTTCGGGGATTCGAGCAAAGTGAAGATCCTGCGGCCCAAGACGGGCAGCGCGGGCTATGACATGATCAAAGTGGACATCAAAGCCGTCATGGACGGCAAGACCGACGCGGACGTGCCTCTGAAGGCGGGGGATGTGGTCGTTGTTTCAGAAGGCATATTTTAGCAGGGAGCAGGACGACACGAGCAAGGAGCGGGGAGCATGGAGGAGGGAGACAAGCGTATGAAGCAGGGAGCCAGGAGTTTGGAGCAGGGAGAAAAGAAAATGTCAGTCTACTTGCTACCTACTCCAAGCGCAGCGTCCTCCCTGCGAAGACGAGATTTTCAATATCTCGCGAGCGTGGCAAAACCATTGGGGTTTCGGCCAGCTCAGTCTAGAGCGTCCTCCAAGCTCGGTGCCGAGCATCCTCCGATCTCCATGCTGTGGGGCACTTGACACATGACACATGATACTAATTTTGGACCCATGACACTGTTTAAAACGCGGCGGATCGCGAAAACGATCGGGCCAAGGACATTTTGATGCAGGAGGCGGCGAGAGATGAATTCATTTAAACGGGATCCTGTGGAGCTTCCCTTGAGTGCGGTGTGGCTTTCGAATAGCATCGCCGAATGCAAGGGCAGGCAGGAATTCCACGCGAAGCAGTCCCCGCAAGTGTTAAAAACGCTTTTGGAGACAGCGCTTATTGAGAGCGCGGAATCTTCCAACCGCATTGAAGGCGTTACGGTCGAGAGAAACCGCCTAAAACCGCTTGTGATCGGCCACAGCCAACCGCGGGACCGTTCCGAGGAAGAAGTCGCCGGCTACCGTAAGGCGCTCGATTTGATCCACAAGAAATATCAGAGCTTGAAAGTGGATCCGGAAACGATCAAGGCGCTGCACCGCTTGTGCCGGGGCGAGTCCTGGGATGCCGGCAAATGGAAAGAAAAAGATAACGATATCATTCGCAAACATCCGGACGGTCGCGTGGAGGTGATCTTTAAGCCGGTCGGCGCGGCCCAAACACCGGACATGATGAACCAGCTATGCCTCGCTTATGAACATAGCGTGACCCAGCTTAAATATCCCGATCTTTACGCGGTGGCTTGCCTGGTGTTGGATTTTTTGAGTATCCACCCGTTCCGTGACGGGAACGGCAGGGTCTCCCGGCTGCTGACACTCCTGGCGCTCTATCAGCATGGATTCAGGGTCGGCAAATATATCAGTCTCGAGCGGATCGTCGAGCAGTCCAAAGATACCTACTATGAAAGCCTGAATAAAAGTTCGCAAAACTGGCACCAAGCCAAGCATGACATGAACCCTTGGCTCCATTATTTCCTGGGGACGGTCCTGGCGGCCTACAAGGAATTTGAGGATCGCGCGGGGAATCTCCGGCCCGGCCGCGGCGCCAAGACGCAGATGATCACGCAAGCCATCGAGGGGCAGACGGGAGAATTTGGCATCGCGGACATTGAGCGGGCCTGTCCCGCCGTGAGCCGTCCTATGATACGGGTCGTTCTGGAGAGTTTGCGTGCTCAAGGACAGGTCGAGGTGCTCGGAACCGGCCGTAGTGCCCATTGGCGCAAACGTGATAAGAGCTCATAGAACGTGATAATAAACGTGATAATATCTTTATTAGAGCTGCGGTCAGCTGTTGGCTGAAAGCTGTCAGCTGCCGGCTGAAAGCTGAAGGCTGTGAGCTGCTTTCACGCGGCGGAAAAAAGTATCAGGTATCAGGTATCAAGTGTCAAAAAGTCGGGTTCTTGATACTTGACCCATGACACATGACACTCGTCGTTACACTTATTAATACATATAGATGTACATATAAATACATATAAATAGTTTAATATATACATCTTTTAGTTGAATAAGCGGTCCTGCCGTGGTATTCTTCGGACAGGGGGAGAAGACGATGGAATACCGTACCGGCGCGAGGGAGCTGGAAACGACGCTCAAGGCCTGGGATGCATTGATGCCCGGGAGGGGAAATATCAATCTGGTCGCTTGCGGGGGCACGGCCTTAACGCTCTTGGGCTATAAAGAATCGACCAAAGATGTGGATTTTCTGGTGCCGCAACCGGGGGAGCACAAGCTGCTCCTGGATTTTCTCAAGAAGGCTGGTTACCGGCGGACGACCCAATACGGCTGGCAGAGAGCAGGAGAGACGGTTCTCTTCGACCTTTATCCGGGGAAAAAGGTCTATACCACGGAACTTTTAACTTCGCCGCTTGCGAAGGGCGGTTCCCGTCTCTGGAAAGAATGGAAGAAGATCTCCGTGAGGATCTTGAATCCCTCGGACCTGATCATCTCCAAGATGTTTCGCGGTACGGAAGTGGATATCCAGGACAGCCTTCTGCTTCTTGAGAAAGAGAAACTCGATCTCGGGGCGCTCACAAAGCGCTACTGGGAAACGGCGCAATACGAGATCAGTGAGGCCAGGGTCCTGAGGAACTGGGCGATCCTGATGAAACGGCTGGAAAAGGACAAGCATGATGGAAAACGTCGATAAAACAGAATTACTGGACCAGCTCGCGCGCTACGGCTATGACCTGGCGCGCCCCCAGCCTGCGGTCAGTCCCGTCAGGGTTCTGGAAGCCCTGCTCCGGCAGGACGACGCGCGACTTTGGGAGGGATTTCCCGTGGTGCTAGCGAATGTCCTTTCCGGGGAAAGTGTTCTTCCCTGGGAGAACGGAGGATGGTCCCCGCGGAAAGCTTTCTCCTCGAAGGTCCTGGAACGGTGGGTCGTTTTGACGGCCGCGAGCCTTTGGCTCTTCCGCCTTTTCGGGGTTGAAAAGAAGACGCAGGACCGTGCCCTGAAGCTCCTCAAGAGATCTCCCGAAGGCGAAAAGACCCTGGAGCGGTTGGAAAAAGATCTTTCCGGTCCGGGGGAGGTCGCGGTCGGCGGCGCGAGCCTGTCGGCGGACCGTCTCAAGAACAGCTTCCGCAATTATGTGGTGCAGCAAGCAGGGACCGGGCGGCTTCAGGAACAAAAAAATGCCCTGGAGCTGGAGCTGCTTCTTTCCGAGCTCTTTACGGTCCGGCAAAAGGAATTGCTTTCAAAGCGGCTTGCCGGCAAGCCTTTGGCCAAGACCGAGCGGGAATATTACTACCGGGTGGTCAAGAAACGGCTGAAAGCCCTTGCGGATGAGCGGCTTCACCAGCTGGCGCGGACACTGGTTTATCAGTAATAACGACAGCGAAAAGCAAGGAGGAGGGAGCAGGGAGCATGGAGACGAGCGAAGAAAACAGAAGAGCTATAAAGGGACCTTGTTGTCCGTGGCTCTTGTTAACCGGGAACTTGCTTGTCTCAAGTGTATGTTCAGCCTTGCGGTCAAAGAAGGCTACACCTCGGATAATCCGGTCAAGAAGATCAAGCTAGAGAAAGAGAACAATAAGCGGGTTCGGTTCCTTGAAAAAGATGAACTGGAGAAACTCTACGATTGTTCCGACGAAAAGTTTAGACCCGCGCTGATGCTGGCGATCAATACGGGAATGCGGTATAGCGAGATGCAATATCTGAAATGGGAGAATGTCGATTTCCAGAGAGGCATGATCACCCTGAGAGACACCAAGAACGGAGAAACCCGGCAGGTCCCGATGAATAGGACAGTTCATGACATCTTGTCTGCATTGCCTCATAATAAACAGGCCGCATATGTGTTTTGCAAAAAGGACGGAAACCCGTATAATTTCCGCAGCCCGTTCCTGAGAGCGAGGGAGAATGCGGGTATTAAGAATTTCAGGTTTCATGATCTGCGGCATACGGCGGCTTCTTATATCGTGATGAAGGGGGTAGATTTAAACACGGTCAGGGAGATCCTGGGGCATAAGACCCTTGAGATGACCCTCCGGTATTCCCATCTTTCCCCGGAGCATAAGACCCGAGCCGTGGCGGTGCTTGACGAGCAGATGGACACTTTTTGGACAAATCGTGATAAAGCCCTAAAGGCACCCAATGATGCCTAAAGACGTAACTCATTTGCAGTCATTGATTTACGATTACGCGGAGAGGTGGCAGAGTGGTCGAATGCGGCGGTCTCGAAAACCGTTAGGCTCGCAAGGGCCTCATAGGTTCGAATCCTATCCTCTCCGCCATGATCTTATTAGAAAATTAAAGTGATCATGACGACGACATTGTGACGGACCAGGGAAGTCCGTCTACGATGATTGCCGCAAGCGTCAGGGGAGGATTCGAAAGGAGCGCTTGTTCACAAAGATAACTGACGTTATGTTTGTAAGCGCGGATGGCCTACCGGAACGAAGTGGAGAAGCCAAATCCTATCCTCTCCGTTCTTCGCTTTGCTACGAACGGCGCAGCCGGGTTTTTCCCCATAAAACGGATAAAGGTCTCTGCTGATGAAGGTCCTGTTCATTACCCGGGAAGGCTATGGATTGTCCGGCGCGAGGGTCCGCTGCTATAACTTCGCGCGAGAGCTTGCCGGGCACGGGATCGAGGCTCGAGTCTTCTCTTTCGCGGAACAACTCGGCGCAAAGTGCGGCGAACATGAGCTCGAAATGTCCGGCTTCGAAAAATTCCGGTTGAATGTCCGGGCGTTCCGGACGCTCATCAAGGAGCCGCGCGAAACCCTCTTTATCCTGCAGCGGGTGAATTATCATGTCCTGGCGCCGCTTCTGGTCGCGGGGATCAAAAAAAACAGTTTCGTGCTGGATTGCGACGACTGGAATATCCGGGAAGATCCGGCTTACCATTTCGGGTTTTATCCGAGTTCCAAAATGGAATACCTGACGCGCGGTATCGCCAGGCGGGCCAAGGGGTGTATCGCTGCCAGCGTTTTTTTGACAGATTATTTGAAGACGTTCAATCCACGGGTCCCTTATCTTCCCACGGGCGTCGATACCGAGCTTTTTTACCCGCATCCCAGCCCCGACAGTTCCCGGATCACCTTTTCCTGGACCGGCACGGTCTACCACCCGGAGATGGGGGAGAACCTTCATTTTTTATTAGCCTGTTTTTCCGCCGTCGCGGATCAATACAGGAACATTTTTTTAAGTCTCGCCGGAGAAGGCAAGTATCTCGAGGAGGTCAAACGGGAGATCGCCGGGAACAAACACAAAGAAAGAATCGAGGTTCACTCCTGGATCGCTCCTGACAAGGTTCCCGAGTATCTTTCCCAAAGCGATATCGGTCTTCTGCCTTTGATCCAGCATACAAAATTTAACTGTGCCAAGAGCCCCACAAAATTGTTCGAATACATGAGCATGGCCAAGCCCACCATTTCCAGCGACCGGGGCGAAGCGTCGCTGGTGATCCGGGACGGGGAAACGGGTTTTCTGGCCAAAGACCGTGAGGAATTCATCGCCAGGATGCGCTTATTGATCGAAAATCCGCAGCTGCGTCAAAAGGTGGGGGCTAAGGCCCGGGAAGATATCGAAAAATATTACTCTCTCAAGGTTTTAGGAGAGAAACTGGCAACGATCTTAAAGGATCTCTGAAGAGAAAATCATGCTTTCGATCGTGATCCTGACCTGCAAAAGCCGGAAGCACATTCAGGCCTGCCTTGACTCCATTTTTATTCAGGATCTCTGCGACACCGAGGTGATCGTTGTCGATAACGCCTCGGCGGACGGGACGAAAGAATGGATCCGTGAGCGCTGGCCCCGCGTCCGGCTTATCGAAAATCAAAGTAATCTTGGCGCCAGCAAAGCGCGGAACCAGGGGATCGAACTTTCTTCCGGGGAGTGGGTTTTGGCGCTGGACAGCGACGTGGTGCTCGAGAACGGTTTCATTGAAAAATTCAATGCGCCTCGAAGCCGGTTCGCGGGCGATATGGGTATGGTTCAGCCGAACGTGCTCAACGGCGGCGGCAAAACGATCTACTCCCAAGGTATCTATTTATCGCTCCTCCGGAGGTTCTTTGATCTGAATCGGGGGAAGCCGAGAGATTTTGTTGGAAGCAGAAAAAAAAAGATCATCGGTCCCTGCTCGGCGGCGGCCTTTTACCGCCGGAGCATGTTGGAAGCGCTCAAGGAAAAAACGGGCTATTTTGACGAACGCTTTTTCTTTCTGGTAGAAGACGCGGACCTGGCATGGAGGGCGAAGCGGGCCGGCTGGAAAGTCCTGTTCGATCCGAGGATGGTCTGTTTCCATACCGGCAACAGCTCAGCCACGAACGCAAAGCTCCGCCAGTATCTGTCTTTCCGCAACCGTCACTGGATGATCGCCAAGAATGAAAGCTTTTGGGGAAAGATCTTTCTTTTCGTGATCTCTTTGCCCTACGAATTGGCGCGGATCGTTTTCATGGCGCTTTTCAATAAATACTTGTGGACCTCAGGTTTTAGGGGAGAGGCAGCTACTTAATGCCTGTCCCCGGGAATTAAGTTCGGCGGGGTAGCAAACCCGCTTTCATTTTCCGTAGGCGCAAAAAGTTCCTTCCTTTGTTATAATCATGCGCTGATCTCAGAAAGAAGGGCTCTTACTTCCATGAAGCATATTTTGATTACTGGTGGGTGCGGTTTTGTCGGGTCTCATTTGGCGGTCGATCTTGCCGCACGGGGCTACCGGGTGACGGTCCTTGATAATCTCAGCCGCCCTGGTTCGGAGATCCTTCTAAAAAAGAGGATTTTGCCGCACGGTATCCGGTTCGTCCGCGGGGACGTGCGGGATCCGGAAGATCTCGCCGGCCTGAAAAGTACGTTCTCTCTGATGATCGAGTGCAGCGCGGAGCCGTCGGTTCTGGCGGGAACGCGCGGAAAAGACGCCCGGCATCTTTTGGACGTGAATTTACAGGGGGCGATCAATTGTTTTGAATGGGCCCGGGAACGGCGCGTCCCGGTTATTTTTTTGTCGACCTCGCGCGTCTATCCTTATGACCGCCTGAACGCCTGCCGCTACCGGGAAACTCCCGCCCGGTTCGAACTTCGCAAGGGCTGTGCCGGGGTCAGCATGCGGGGCGTTTCTGTGGAAATGTCGCTTCAGGGGACGCGGTCCCTCTACGGGGCGAGCAAGCTGTGCGGCGAACTGATCCTGCGGGAATACGCCGCTCAATACGACCTGCCCGCGATCATCAACCGGTGCGGCGTAATCGCGGGTCCGTGGCAATTGGGAAAAATCGATCAGGGCGTTTTCACGTTCTGGCTTTCCCGCCATTATTTCAAAAAACCGCTGAAATATATCGGATTCGGTGGGACAGGAAAACAAGTGCGGGACCTGCTGCACGTGCAGGACCTCGCCGCGCTCGTCGCGAAACAGGTGGGGGGCCTTCTCGCGGACAAGCCCGTTTTCCGCGGAGAGATTTTCAATGCCGGAGGATCGACCGGGGTGAATCTGTCGCTTCGGGAAACCACCGCGATCTGTGCGGAACTGACGGGGAATTCCCTGAAGATCGGAAGTGTCAAGGAGAACCGCCCGGCGGACGTGATCTGGTATGTGACCGACAACGGCCGGACGGAGAAGTTCTTTGAATGGAAGCCGCAGCGGCTGGCACGGAATATTCTAGAAGACACTTTCCAGTGGCTGAAGGATAATGAAGCGGATTTTAAAAAACTGTTTGTTTGACCGGTCATTTCCGGAGGAAACGTTGAAATGAAAATAGCACTGATCACGGGAGTCGCCGGCCTCATCGGGTCCGATGCAGCCCGGTTTTTTCATGCCAAGGGTTTTCATATCGTGGGCATCGACAACGGCATGCGGGAGTATTTTTTCGGTGAGGACGGAAATACCCGGCGAAATCTGGAAGAGCTCAGGAACGAATGTCCGAATTTCACCGAAAATAATACGGACATCCGTGACGCCGCGGCCATTGCCAGGATCTTCGCGGAGCATAACCGGGACATCGCCGTGATCATCCATAACGCTGCCCAGCCGAGCCACGACTGGGCCGCGCGGGAGCCGCAGACGGATTTTGGCATCAACGCGGGCGGCACGCTGAACCTTTTGGATGCAGCGCGTCAGCATTGCCCGGCGGCGGTTTTTATTTTTTCCTCCACGAACAAAGTTTATGGGGATAATCCCAACCGCCTCCCTTTCACGGAACTTGAAACCCGCTGGGAACTGGACCCTCAACATCCTTACTACGAAAAAGGTATCGACGAAAACATGTCGGTGGATCATTGCACCCATTCGGTTTTCGGGGCGTCCAAGCTCGCGGCGGATATCATGGCGCAGGAATACGGCCGCTATTTCAGGATGAAGGTCGGGATCTTTCGCGGGGGATGCCTGACCGGGTCCCGTCATGCCGGCGCGGAGCTTCACGGGTATCTTGCCTACCTGATGAAATGCGCGGTCATTGGCCGGGAATACCGGATCTTCGGCTGGAAGGGCAAGCAGGTGCGGGACAATCTCCACAGCCTTGACCTTGCGGACGCCTTTTATCGTTTTTACCAGAATCCGCGGTGCGGTGAAGTCTACAATATGGGCGGTAGCCGTTTCAGCAACTGCTCCATGCTGGAATCGATCCGTTTGTGCGAAAAGATCTCCGGCAATAAAATGAGAACGGTCTACGTCGGGAGCGAGCGGGTCGGCGATCACATCTGGTGGGTGAGTGATGTCTCGAAATTCCAGAGTCATTATCCCGGCTGGCGCGTGACGAAGCGCGCGGAAGAGCTCTTGGGCGAGATTTTCGAACATAACAAAACGCGCTGGGCGGCCGAAGCCTAGCCTGTTATCGCGGTCGAACCGTTCCCGAAAAAGATTTGTTCAAAAAAGGGTGTGGATACTAGCAAGAACTTGTTGAAAATCCGGTCCTTTTCCCCCATCATAATCCACCTGACCGCAACGAACCGTCTTTATTCTATCTGAGGCATTCATGGAGTATTTGATCTACGCCCGTAAGTTCAGACCCCAGACCTTTAAAGAGGTCGTCGGGCAGGAAACCATTACCACGACCCTTACGAACGCGATCCGGCAAGAGCGCGTTCCCCAGAGTTTTCTTTTTTCCGGCCCGCGCGGCGTCGGGAAGACCTCGACCGCCCGCATTCTCGCCAAGGCGCTCAATTGCACCCAGGGGCCGACCACGGAACCCTGCGGCAAATGCGTTTCCTGCAAAGAGATCGAACATGGAAATTCCATGGATGTGCTTGAGATCGACGGGGCCTCCAACCGCGGCATTGAAGAGATCCGCAATCTGCGCGAGACCGTGAAGTACAAACCCACGGCCGGCAAGTACAAAGTCTATATCATCGACGAGGTCCACATGCTCACGCCGGAAGCGTTTAACGCGCTTCTCAAGACCCTCGAAGAACCGCCGGCGCACGTCAAATTCATCTTTGCCACCACGGAATCGCATAAGGTGCCGTTGACCATTCTGTCGCGGTGCCAGCGTTTTCAGTTCAAGAGGATCCCGGTCCCTGAAGTGGTCGAGAAGCTGGAGAAGATCGCGCAAAAAGAAAAATTAAGATGCGGGAAGAACGTGCTTTTTCTGATCGCCAAAGCGACCGACGGCGCGCTCCGCGATGCGGAGAGCCTTTTAGACCAGCTCGCGAGTTTTTCCGACGGGAAGATCAAGGAAGAAGACGTTCTTACGCTTCTGGGGCTCGCGTCGGATGAAACCTACCTGACAGTCCTTACTGAGATCCGCGGGCAAAAGGGTGATGAGGTTTTTACGATCATCAAAAAGCTCTACGAGGACGGTGGCGA
>CAIJDY010000149.1 GCA_903819565.1 Candidatus Omnitrophota bacterium
CCGTTTGAAACAGCGGGTCGCGTTCGTTGTCCGGTTCACGGTCTTCAGCGGTTGGGTGCTGCTTCTGTCGGGTAAATTCATCCCGGGCGCCCAGTTCCTCATGGACGTGGGCCTAGGGTGCTTTGTGACCGTCATGCTCGTGGCGGCGTTCGACCTGCCGTTCGAGTGGGAGATCAAGGAAAAGACCACGGTGCTTCTCCAGAAGTCCGGATATTTTCAGCTTAATGAACTTACGTACCTGAAGAAACTCAATCAGGCGATCGCCCTGAAGGGGCTTGCGGCGTTGATCCGCGCGCCTTTCAATCAATGCCGCGGGTTTTGGCAAAAGAACGGAAATCTTTATGGCATTTAAAGACCTTCGCGAATTCATCCGGACCCTCGGTGAACAAGGGGAGCTTGTCGAGGTAAACGTTCCCGTCGATCCCGTGCTGGAGATCACGGAGATCTATGACCGGATCATCAAAAGACAGGGGCCCGCGCTATATTTCGGGAATGTGAAGGGGTCTACCGTTCCCTTAGTGGTCAACCTTTTCGGGTCCTGGAAGCGGATGAGTCTGGCGCTCGGCGTTAAAGACATTTCCGAGGTCGCCGAACGGATCCAGTCTTTTTTGAGCCTCAAGGCCCCGCGGGGACTTCTGGAAAAGATCTCCATGATCCCGAAACTCACCGAGCTCAACGAAGTCGTTCCCAAGGCGGTGAAGCACGCGCCCTGTCAGGAGCATGTCATTCTTCCCGGAGAAGGCCCGATGCTGGACAAACTGCCGGTCCTTCAATGCTGGCCCAAGGATGGCGGCAAGTTCATCACGTTTCCGCTCGTGATCACCAAAGATCCCGATACCAACGAGCGCAATGTCGGGCTTTACCGGATGCACGTTTATGATGACCGGACGACCGGGATGCATTGGCAGGTCCACAAGGACGGGGCGGAGCATTTCCGTAAGCTCGGAAAGGGCAGCCGGAGGAGGATGCCGGTCGCCTGCGTGATCGGCGCGGACCCGGCGACCATGTTCGCGGCGGCTTGTCCTCTGCCGGGCGGTCTTGACGAACTCATGCTCGCGGGATTTCTTCGTAAGAAGGCCGTGGGGCTCGTGAAATGCAAAACAATTGATCTCGAGGTCCCGGCGGAAGCGGAGATCGTGCTGGAAGGCTATGTGGAAGAAGGGGAGCTGCGGACAGAAGGACCTTTCGGGGATCACACGGGTTTTTATTCGCGGGCCAAGGAGTTCCCGGTGTTCCATCTCACTTGCATGACCCACCGCACGGACCCGGTCTACGTGACGACCGTGGTCGGCCGTCCTTTCATGGAAGATGCTTATATGGGCAAGGCGATCGAGCGGATCTTTCTCCCGATGATCCAGAAGCAATTCCCCGAGATCACGGACATTCATTTGCCGGTGGAGGGAGCGTTCCACAACTGCCTGATCGTCGCGATCCGCAAGAGTTATCCCGAACAAGGCAAAAAGATCATTCATGCGCTCTGGGGGCTCGGGCAGATGATGTTCTCGAAAATGATCGTCGTGCTCGATCACGACACCAATGTCCAGGACGTGAGCGAGGTCGCGTGGCGCGTGCTCAATAATCTGGATCCGAAAAGGGATCTCGTGTTCAGCGAAGGACCGCTGGATGAGCTGGACCACGCGTCGCCGCGGGACCTTGCCGGGTCCAAGATCGGGATCGACGCCACGCGTAAAAGCGAAGCGGAGGGGATGACGCGTCCCTGGCCCGAGGACATCGTGATGAATGACGAGGTCCGCAAGAGGGTCGTCGCGCGCTGGCAAGAGTACGGGCTGGATGAGAAATATCTTCGCTAAGGCCGGTCTTTTTCTCGAGATGATCAAATTCGAGCATTCGATCTTCGCGCTTCCGTTCGCCTATTTGGGACTTCTGATGGGGGCAAAGCGATGGCCGGGAACCGCTCTTCTTGTTTGGATCACGGTTGCGATGGTGAGTTTCCGGACCATGGCGATGGCGCTCAACCGCTTGCTGGACCTTCGCATCGACGCGGCGAACCCGAGGACCGCGGGGCGGGCGCTCCCGCAAAAACAATTGTCGCCGCGGCTGGTCTGGACGCTCGCGGTTGTTTCATTCCTGATCTTTGAAGGAAGCGCCTGGCGGCTCGGCGCGTTGTGCCTTTGGCTTTCACCGGTGCCGGTGGCGCTTGCGGTCCTATACCCGTTCACGAAACGGTTCACGTGGGCGTCGCATTTTGTGCTCGGGCTGATCCTCGGGATCGCGCCGTACGGGGCATGGATCGCGATGACGGGGCACTTCGCGTGGGCGCCGGCTTTTTTGACGGCCGGGGTCATGACCTGGGTTGCCGGGTTTGATATGATCTACGCGCTCCAGGACGTGGAATTCGACAGGCAGGCCGGGCTTTTCTCCGTCCCCGCGAGGTTCGGGCTGGCGCGAACGCTGCAGTTCACGAAGTTGCTTCACCTCGTGACCGTTCTCTGCTGGGCGGCGGCGGGGTTGTTGTGCGGGAGACGCGTTCTTTATGGTACGGGGATCGCTCTCGTTTCTTATCTACTCGTCCGGGAGCACCGGCTGATCCACAAGGCCGGCATCGCGAAGATCAACGACGCCTTTTTCGTGATGAACGCGGTCGTGAGCGTGACGCTTTTTGCCGCCACCGTGCTGGACGTGATTTTTTTGTAAAAGGTACCGTAAAATATAAAAGGTACCGGGTACCGTGGGCACAGGTAATATGTATCAAAAGTAGCCGTCCCCGTGGTACCCGGTACCCTTTGGAGAAAATGTGAAACCCTATATTGTTGCGATAACGGGAGCAAGCGGCATTCTGTACGGCGTGCGGCTTTTGCAGACGCTTGCAGCACAAAAGATCCCTGTGGAGTTTGTGATCTCGGATACCGCACGGATCGTGGCGAAAGAAGAGCTCGGGATCGATCTTTCCGGGATCAGGAACGGCCGGGAGATCTGTGAGAGGCTCGGAAGTGACGCGACCACCATTCATTTTCATGATTTCAAGGATTTTAGCGCGCCGATCGCGAGCGGTTCTTATCCCACGGAAGGGATGGTCGTGGTTCCGTGCAGCATGGGGACGCTCGGCGCGATCTCCTCGGGATTGAGCCAGAACCTTATCCACCGCGCCGCCGATTGTATGATCAAGGAGGGCCGCAAACTGGTCCTCGTTCCGCGTGAAACGCCGCTCTCTGCGATCCATCTGGAAAACATGCTGAAGCTCGCGCGCCTCGGGGTTCGCATTGTTCCCGCCATGCCCGCGTTCTACAGCGGCCAAAAAGAGATCCGCGAGCTTGTGGATTTTGTGGTGGGGAAGATCCTGGACCAACTCGGGATCCTGCACGCGCTGTATCCCCGCTGGGTGGGAAGCGTTTCGAAAGACGTTCCCGGACACGCATGACGACTCCACTGCGGATTGGAAAGATCCGGTATCTCAATTGCCTGCCGTTCTTTTTTGGACTCGAGGAAAGGCTCCGCCAAGACGGCTTCGAGGCAAACTTTTATGAATCCCATCCCGCTGCGATCAACCAGGCGATGCGGGACGGAGCGATCGACGCCGCTCCCATGTCGTCGCTGGAATACCTCCAGCATCCGGACGACTACTGCCTGCTCCACGATCTCGGGATTGGGGCGCGGGGTTTCGCGCGCAGCGTGGTGCTGATCTCCCGGAAAAAGATCGAGCAGCTGGACCATGCCGTGATCGCCCTTTCCGAGGAAAGCCTCAGCTCCGCGGGTTTGCTGCGGATCCTCTTGAAACAGTATTATGGGCTGACCAATACTTACGACAGCACGGAACAGGACCCTGAAGCGATGCTCCGGAAATATCCCGCGGCGCTTCTGATCGGGGACGGGGCTCTATTTTGCCAGCCAAAAGAAATGGTCTACAAATACGACCTTGCGACGCTCTGGCAGGAATGGACTGGAAAACCTTTCGTGTTCGCGGTTTGGGCCGCACGCCGGGAATTCGCGGAAAAAAATCCCCAGCAGGCCCGGCTCTTGGGGACGGCGTTGTCAGACACGCTGACAAAAAATCTGGAAGATCCCGAAACGCTCCTGAAACAGGCTCTGGGGATCGCGCCTGCAGACAAGAAATTCTGCCAGCTTCTGGGTTATTTCGTGAGCCTTCAATTCAAGCTCGATGCGGAAATGAAAGACGGACTGTCGCGCTATTTCGAATTGGCGCACAAGGAAGGACTTGCGCCCGCACCCCAGCCCCTGAGGAACTTCGCCTAGCACCGCATAATATTTCAAATTAGGGGTATGCGGTACTGTACAGTCCCAACTCTAAATATTTATGAAGGTAGTTTGGACCGTCCTGACATCATTGATTGATGAATGAGAGTCAGGGCTGTTAGCCCCTAAAATTAAATGGAGAACGGTGCTGCATGGACCTTTGCGGAAAGATCATTGAAAAAAGGATCCGGGGAGGCCGTCTTTCTTTAGAGGAAGGCGCGCGTTTGTACTCCTGCGATCTTTTGACGCTGGGGAAAGCGGCACAGGCGGTCACGCAACGGCTTTTGCCCGGTGCGGTGACTTTTGTCGTGGACCGCAATATCAGTTACACCAATGTCTGCACAGTCGGCTGTGATTTTTGTGCTTTTCAATGCAGTCCCGGGGCTGCCGGCGCTTACGTTCTTTCCCGGGAGAAGATCCTCGAAAAAGTGGCGGAGATCGCGGCGGTCGGCGGAACGCAGGTGCTCATCCAGGGCGGCGTTCACCCCGATCTTCCGCTGGATTACTATCTGGGAATGGTCCAGGCCGTGCATGAACGGTTCCCGCAGATCCACATCCATTCGTTTTCGGCAATCGAAATGGACCGCCTGTCCCAAAAAAGCGGCGTACCCCTGCCGGAACTTTTCCGGAAGTTCAAGGACTCAGGGCTGAATTCTCTGCCGGGCGGAGGAGCGGAGATCCTTGTGGAACGCGTCCGGCGACTGATCAGCCCGAAAAAGATTTCTTCGGAGCGTTGGCTGGAGGTCATGCGGACCGCCCACGAAGCCGGTCTCAAGACGACCGCGACTATGGTTTTCGGTCACGTCGAAACGCTGGAAGAGAGGGTGCTTCACCTGGTACGGCTCCGGGAACTGCAGGACCTGACGTACGGTTTCCGGGCATTCATTCCGTGGAGTTTTGTCCCGTTCAATAAAGGGACTGGTCCTCTTTCAGGGATCACCCCCGCGGGCGGGGACGCTTACCTGAAAACCGTAGCGATCTCGCGTCTGATGCTCGACAATTTCGATCACATTCAGAGCGGATGGCTGACGGAAGGGCCGAAGCTCGGGCAGATTGCGCTGGCGTTCGGCTGTGACGATATGGGCGGGACTTTGATCGAAGACAAAGTTCTGGAGCCCACGGGCATCCGTGTGAACACGCGGCAGGAAGACCTGATCCGCCTTATCAGGGACGCCGGTTTTCGGGCTGTCCAGCGCGATACAAATTACGATATTGTGAAAACTTTTGATTGATCTATAATGTGCGGTCATTCGGAACAACCATCGGGTTCTCATAAGCGGCAAGGCATAAAAGGAGCAAGTCATGATCAGTACCGGAGTTAAGGGTCTGGACAAGGTGATCACCGGTTTTCAGCTAGGGGACAACGTCGTTTGGCAGATGGACGCCCTCGAACATTACGCGGATTTCGTGAACCCGTTTGTCCAGAAGGCCCTTGAAGACAAGCGAAAGCTCGTTTACATCCGTTTCGCCCAGCACGAGCCCCTGCTTAAAGAAGAAAAGGGCATCAAGGTCTACAAGCTGGATCCTCACGCGGGATTCGAACCTTTTTCGGCGCAGGTCAACAGCATCGCCCGGGCCGAAGGCGAAGGGGTCTTCTACGTCTTCGATTGCCTTTCCGAACTGCTTTCCGCCTGGTCCAATGACCTGATGATCGGGAACTTTTTCAAGATCACCTGCCCGTACCTTTTCGAGCTCAACACGATCGCGTTTTTCTCGCTTTTACGGAACCGGCATTCGTTCAAGACGGTCGCTCGCATCCGCGACACCACGCAGATCCTCATCGACGTCTACCATCACGAAGGGAATTGTTACATCCATCCGCTGAAGGTCTGGAACCGGTATTCCCCGACGATGTTCCTGCCCCATATCCGGACCAAGGACCGGTACGTTCCGATCGCCAACAGCGCGGACACGGCGGAGCTTTTCTCGCACATTTTCAAAAAAGGAACGAAAAGCCCCAAGCGGAATCTGGATTACTGGGACAAGCTTTTTATGAAGGCCGAAGACCTTGCCGGAAAGAAGAGCGGGTCGCCCGTAGAAGTCGAGGCCATGCTCGACCAGCTTTGCCGGATGATCATCGCGCGAGATGAGAAATTACTTCATCTGGCAAAAGAGAATCTGAAGCTGGAAGATTTTATGAACATCAAGTCGCGCATGATCGGCACGGGCTTTATCGGCGGGAAATCCGTCGGAATGCTGATCGCCCGGAACATCCTGACGAGGGAGAAGGCGCTTCATGCCAAGAAGTTTTTTGAGCCGCACGATTCATTTTTTATAGGCGCGGACGTCTTTTACACCTACATCGTGGAAAACGGGTGGTGGAAAGAGCATATGGCGCAGCGCACTCCGGAAGGCTATTTCAAGGTGGCCGGTTCCCTGCGGGACAAATTGCAGACCGGGGTGTTTCCCGAGGAGATCAAGGAACAATTCCAGCAAATGATCGAATATTTCGGCCAGTCGCCGATCATCGTTCGCTCCAGCAGTTTGCTGGAGGACAGTTACGGGAACGCCTTTGCGGGGAAATATGAAAGTGTTTTTCTCGTTAATCAGGGGACGCCCGACGAACGGTATGCGAAATTCGTCGACGCGATACGACGTATTTATGCCTCCACGATGAACGAGGACGCCCTGGCCTACCGGCTTCAGCGCGGCCTGGATCAGATGGATGAGCAGATGGCGCTGCTGGTCCAGCGGGTTTCCGGCGCTTATAAGGGCGAGTATTTCTTTCCGGACGTGGCCGGTGTCGGAATTTCTCAAAATGTTTTCGTCTGGAAGAACGGTCTGGATCCCAAGGCCGGCATGCTGCGATTGGTGGTGGGACTGGGGACGCGGGCGGTGAACCGTGTCGAGGGGGATTACCCGCGCATCGTCGCCCTGGATGAGCCGCTTTTGAAGGCCTATGCCGGGATGGCGGCGGCGCAAAGGTTCTCCCAGCACGACGTGGATGTGCTGAATATTCAGGAGAATGAACTGCAAACGGTCCCTTTCCGGGAACTCCTCAGGAAAAAGATCGAGTTTCATTTGGAGCAGATCGCCATCCGGGACGATGAAACAGCGGAGAAAATGAGGGCCCGGGGGGAGGAAGAGGAACCCTGGATCATTACCTTCGACAATATGGTGTCCCAGACAAAATTCCGCGAAACCATGCAGAGTATCCTGAAGACCCTGGAAACTGTGTATGGCTATCCGGTGGACATCGAATTCACGGTGAATTTCAAAAAGGACGGCGAGTTCCGCGTGAATTTATTGCAGTGCCGCCCCATGCAAACGAAGGGGCTCGGCCACCGGGTCAAGATCCCCAAAACGATCCCGAAAGACAAGATCCTTTTTCAATCCAACGGGAATTTTCTGGGCGGGAACATTTCCCAGACGATCGATAAGGTCATCTACGTCGACCCGAAAGGCTATTGCGGGCTGGAGACGCAGTCGGAGCGTTATGATGTGGCGCGGGTGGTCGGAGAACTCAACCGGCAACTCAGCGGGCAGAAAGGGCTTTCGGTGATGCTCCTGGGGCCGGGGCGATGGGGAACGACCACTCCCTCGCTTGGCGTGCCGGTCTCTTTTGCCGAGATCAATCACATTACGATCCTGGGGGAGATCGCGTTCTCGACCGACAACGTGTCGCCGGAGATCTCGTTCGGGACCCATTTTTTTCAGGATCTGGTCGAGACCGGGATCTTTTACGTGGCGCTTTTCCCGGATGACGGGGAGATCGCTATTGATCAGAAATTCTTTGACGCGATCCCCAAAACGCTGAAGAAGCTCGTTCCGCAGTACAAAAAATTCGAGCATATCGTCAAAGTGTATGACGCGCCAGCGAACGGCCTCAGGATCGCCGCGGATATCCTGACACAGAAAGTTGTTTGCTTTTTACAATGAAGCGGCGAAGGTCGGGGACGGCGACGGCGCGCGGGAACCTCTGAGACCCGATGAAGGCACCTTACACGGCTCCCTCCGAACATTTTATCCGTCGCGCATTTGATTCGATCAGCCCGCATTACGATCTCCTGAACAGGATCCTCAGCTTTAATGCCGTGGATCGATGGCGCCGGTGCGCGAAAGAGGTCCTAGTCCAACAGCAGCTTCTTGCCGGCGGTGCGATCCTGGACCTCGGCGTAGGAACGGGGGATTTTCTCAGAGAGTTTTTGCCCGCACTTTCCTGGAAATTGGCCGCGGGACTGGATTTTTCTGCCGCGATGATGGAACGCGCGCGAGAAAAGTTGCCCCCGGAGGTTGGTTTCGTCATCGCTGATTTCCAGGACCTGCCGTTCCGGGATTCCAGCTTCGACCTGATCATTTCGGCGTTCACGCTTCGCAGCGTTCAGGACATGCCGCGGTTCTTCCAAGGACTTCACCAGATCGTCAGGCCGGGCGGCGCCGTGGCTTTTCTGGACCTGACGCGTCCCGGAAATTTTTGGCACAAACTGTTCTTTTTTCCCTACTTGAAGTTTTATCTTCCGCTCGTGGGCTGGCTCATTTCCGGCAATTTCGGGGCCTACCGGTTCCTTTCTAGGTCGGTCGAGCATTTCCAGACGCCCGCGGAAACGATCAGTCTTATGGAAGCGGCAGGTTTTGAGGGTTTTTTCAGGAAGTCCTTTTCTTTTGGGGCGGTAACCCTTATCATAAGCCGGAGAAAGCGGTTATAAACACGTGTCCGGGCGCTTGTGGCCTGGCGGAAACAGCCAATACCATGACTCCTGATGAAAAAATAGAAAAGATGGGCCTGCAATTACCACCCGCGCCAAAACCTGCCGGGCTTTATCAGCCGTGCGTCGTTTCCGGGAAGCTGGCTTTTTTGAGCGGCCAAATCTCCAAGGACGCCGAGGGCAAGGTTCTGGAGGGGCGAGTCGGCGGAGAACTTTCCCTGGGCCAGGGACAGGATGCGGCCAGACTGGCGGCGCTCAACGCCCTGAGTGTGATGAAGCACCTGATCGGTTTTGAGAAGATCTCCCGCGTCGTGAAAATGTCGGGTTTTGTCCAGACGGCGCCCGCCTTTTATCAGATCCCGGACGTGCTGAACGCTGCTTCGGAGATCTTTGCCGTGGTTTTTGATGACAAAGGAAAGCACGCGCGTACGGCGGTCGGGGTGGTGAACCTTCCCCTCAATGCGGCAGTCGAACTTGATCTTATCCTCGAATTAACCTAGTACGGAGTCCGTGATCCCATGAAGGGTTTCCTGAAATTTGTCGTTGTTTTTGTTTCTATCCTCCTCCTGAGCGCGGTGCTTGCGCCCGTTCTGCATGATTTCCTGCCTTTTAAATTCGAGAAGATCTTTCAGCGGCTCGTGATGATCCTCGCGCTTTTGGCCATTCTGCTCCTCGTGAAGATCCGGCGGGAGACGCTGGTCCGCTACGGGATGGACTGGAGAAAAGAAAGCCTTTCTCTTTTTTGGACGGGTTTTCTAACGGCAATTGTTGTTCTATTAGCTTTTACATGTACCGAGGCGCTGATCGGGAACGCTCGGTGGGGATTGCGCCACTATACCGGGATCAAGTGGGTCCAGAAGATCGCTGGATGTTTTTTAACCGCGATCGTGATCGGTCCGCTGGAAGAATTTTTCTTCCGGGGTTTTGTCTTCACCTCCTTGCGGGACAATCTCTGCCGCGGGAAGGTCCTGCCAGGGATGATCCTTACGAGCCTCTTTTATGCGTCGCTCCATTTCATCAATCTCCGGAAGCCCCCGATGGCTTTGGACCCCGGTTTCATTGATAGCCTGAAGTTGATCGCGGCCCCTTTACAGTCTTTCGCGGACTGGCAGGGGGTTTGGCCCGCGGCGATCGGGCTTTTTCTGTTCGGGATGGTCCTGAATTTCGCGGCCGCCCGCTCGCGGTCCCTTTATCCGTCGATCGGCCTGCACGTCGGGAGCGTCCTCTTTGTCCGGATGGTCGGGTATTTCGTCGGATTTTTGGAACACCACAAGCTTCTTCTTAGTTCCAAAAAGGTCTATGACGGGGTCCTCGGATGGATCTTCCTGCTAGTGATCGGTTTTCTTCTGAGCAAATTCCTTAAAAAGGCGGACGCCGTTCCTCTGACGGCTTCCAAACCCTGATCGTATGACGCCTCTTCACAAGATCACACGCGAAAAGATCCTGGAGCTCCTCAAGCGAGTTCAGGAGCCGGTCCTGAAAGAGGACATTGTTTCCCTCGGACTCGTTCGCGAGATCGGGGTCGAGAAAAATAACGTTTTTCTTCATTTGGAGGCCTCCGTGGACGATCCGGTCATTCAGGAGGAACTCCGGAACGCCATTTTCCGGGAGCTACAGCCTCTCGGGGCGAACCGCGTGGAAGTCCACTTTTCCGGAAAAGCGAAGGAAGAGGCCCAAGGCACGGCTTCGCTTCCGATCGCCGGCGTGCGGCACGTGATCGCGGTCGCGAGCGGGAAGGGCGGCGTCGGGAAATCGACGGTCGCGGTGAATCTGGCGCTCGCGCTTCTGGAAAAGGGAGCCCGGGTGGGATTGATGGACGGCGATATTTACGGCCCGAACATCCCGATCATGCTCGGGATCTCTCCGGAACGGCGGCCTGAGGCGAACGCGGACGGGAAGATCATTCCTCTGGAGGCGCACGGCCTGAAGACGGTTTCCGTTGGTTTCTTCGCGGATCCCAAACAGCCGATCATCTGGCGCGGACCGCTGCTGCACAAAACGGTCGAGCAATTCCTTCATCGCGTGGATTGGGGCACACTGGATTATTTGGTGGTGGATCTGCCGCCGGGTACGGGTGACGTCCAACTTTCTCTGGCGCAATGGGTGCCGCTGTCGGGCGTCGTGATCGTCTCCACGCCGCAGGAAGTTGCGCTGGCGGACGTGCGGCGCGCGGTCAGCATGTTCCGGCAGCTGGAGATCCCGATCCTGGGGGTCGTGGAAAATATGACGGGGCCGGTCTTTGGCAGGGGTGGCGGCGAAAAAATGGCGGAAGTTCTGCAGATCCCGTTCCTTGGGGACATACCGCTCGAAACGCAGATCCGCGAATGCGGGGACGCGGGAGTGCCGTTCGTGAAGGCTCATCCCAAGGGGCTTCTTGGCGAACGCTTCATTCATATCGCCGCATGCGTGCGGGCAGCATTGAAATAATTTCTAAAGGAGTCCTGACGATGGCTAAAAAAACGACGAAAAATGAAACGGATGAAGAAAGATTCCCGCAACTCGTGAAGGAAATGCTCAACCTCCTTGGGGAAGATCCCTCGAGAGAAGGCCTGCAGCGGACGCCGGTGCGCGTGGCGAAGTCCCTTCAATACCTGACCCAAGGGTACCAGGTCGATGTCAAAGAGATCCTGAATAACGCCATCTTCAAGGAACCGTACGACGAAATGGTGATTGTCAAGGACATCGAGATCTTTTCCCTCTGCGAGCACCATCTTCTTCCGTTTTACGGAAAGGCCCACATCGCCTACATCCCGAACGGAAAGATCATCGGCCTCAGCAAATTACCGCGGATCGTGGAGGTCTTTTCAAAGCGCCTGCAGGTCCAGGAGCGCCTCACGACGCAGATCGCGGAATGTCTGATGGATGCCCTGAACCCCAAGGGCGTCGCGGTCGTGATCGAAGCCCTGCATCTTTGCATGTCGATGCGCGGGGTCAAGAAAAGCGAGGCCTACACGATCACCAGCGCCATGCTCGGCGCCTTCCGCAGGGACGCCCGCTCCCGCAGTGAATTCCTCAGCCTGATCCGGTTGAAAAGAGAGCAGTAAACAACGGGCGATGAACCGGGAGTGATGTGTTATGGGGAACGGCTCGAAACCCGTTACGGCTGGGGTGAAAGTTTCTTTTCGAATTCCGCGAATTTCTTCTTGAGGGCGCGGACGTCATCGAGCGTTTCCGCGGAACGGAGCTGGGCGCCGAACTGGCGTCTCATCTCCTGGTAGGGCCTGGCGGGCTGGCCGAAGTAAATCTGTTTGCCGGGGACCTTCTTGTTGGAAGGGAATCCTGCTCCCGCGCCGATCATGGCCCAGTCGCCGATCTCCACGTGGTCGCCGAGCCCGACGCTTCCGCCCATCGTCACATGCGACCCGATCTTGCAGCTTCCCGAAATGCCGGTCTGCGCGGAAATGACCGTGTGCGGGCCGATCACGACATTGTGCGCGATCTGCACGAGGTTGTCGATCTTGCAGCCCTTGCCGATGCGGGTGGAGCCGATGGCCGCGCGGTCGATCGTCGTGCAGGCGCCGATCTCGACGTCCTCTTCGATGACCACGTTCCCGACCTGCGGCAGTTTTTCGTGGGCTTCCTGGGTCGCGACATAGCCGAAACCGTCTGCGCCGATCACCGAACCCGCGTGAATGATGACATTCTCGCCGAGTTCGCTATCGCGGTAAAGGGTGACATTCGGATGAATGACGGAATTTGCGCCGATCTTGACGTTCTCGCCGACAAAAACATGGGAG
The DNA here is from genome assembly GCA_903819565.1 of Candidatus Omnitrophota bacterium. Lineage (GTDB taxonomy): Bacteria > Omnitrophota > Omnitrophia > Omnitrophales > Aquincolibacteriaceae > Pegaeibacterium. The sequence goes on from CAIJDY010000149.1 coordinate 12,596, forward strand.
CAGAGGACTGCGCCATCTTCAATGACGGCATGATCCGCGACCGTGACAAAGGGCTCGATGGTGACGTTCGGGCCGATCTTGGCGGATGTTGCGACCGAAGCCAGCGGGGAGACCG
>CAIJDY010000150.1 GCA_903819565.1 Candidatus Omnitrophota bacterium
ATATCTGAAGGATCCCGCGGCTTATCGCGACCTTTTGGAGGATCCCGCGTTCAGGGAAGGACTCGCTCCGGCCGAGGAGTTTTACAAGCTTGCGCTGAAAAGGGACCAGGCGTTCTATATGAACCTGACGGCGCTCATGGAGGGGGAAAAACAAACGGCGGCGGTTGTCGTGGCCGGCGGTTTTCACACGAACGGCCTGCGGCGGATCCTGGAGGAGCGGAAGATCGCTTATGCGGTCGTGAGTCCGCGCATGGCTTCGCTGGAAGGCGTGGAAAATTACGCCAAGGTGATGCGCGAGGAGGTGTCGTACAAAGAATATCTCAAGACGACCTATTACGACGCTTTTGTCCGGGCCGCGACGCAGCGGCTCGTCGGGGAAATGAACCAGCAGGATTTCGTGCGCGGCCTTAAAGAGTGGCGTGACGCGGTGATCCGCGATCTATCGCGCCAGGGACGCATTGCGGAAGCGGGCGATTACACGCGTTACCTGGACGTCTTGTCGCGGGTCTATGTCTCAAAATTCGGGAAAGGGCCCGTCCGCAGTCACGAGGAGCTCCTCAAGGTGATCGAGAAAGAACTCAACGACTATCGTGACAAAGGGCTGGACCGGCTATGGCAGCGTTTCGAATCCCAACTCGGCCAATTCATCGACGGACTCAAAGGCCTCGTTCAGCGCAATGAATTGGATCCCCGGAATGTTTCGGCCCTGCAGGAGGGTCTCGGTGGAGCCAAACCTTCCGCGCTCATTCCTCCGGCAGCGGCGGCCGCCCTGGATCCTAGTGCTCCGATCATTTCGCGGTCCGAAACAAGGTGGGCAGAAACTCACAAGTGGGAAAAAATCGTCTCCCGGCGCGATAAAAAACCCTACAACAGGTCCAAACAGAAGCGTGAAGATGCCGTCGTGATCGGAAAAGCTCTCGAAGAGATCGCCGCGACCAAGGAAGAACAACAACGTACTGAGATGCCTTCTGTGACAGCTCGGAGGCAACCGCAAGCACAGGATACTCCGAAGGTTGAAAAACCGGTGGAGGGGAGACGTAATGTTTCAAAAGAATTTCGACACTCCGCAACACGCGAGAATCAGCTGCGGAGCCTAGCGCTTGCGCTGGTTCGTGGAGCTTTGATAGGCGTTGCGGGACTTCTCTTGTATGTCGTGATCGGCGTTTTCGGCATGCAGAAAAAAAACGCGGAGACTTTAGATCGGTTGGCCCCGCCCATTTCCACGGAGGTCATTCAAGCGGCGATACCGCCGACAGATCACTTTGGGTATAGGCCGGGCCGAGCCGGTCTTCCGGTTTTTTTGGACCTCTTTGTCGTAAATCCGGCGGGAGGTGAAGGAGACGCGCTGGAATTACTTAGGAGCAACCCGCAGTTAGCTCATCGCGTGAGCTTTATGGACCGATTTGTGGATGAGAATTTTCCGGGAGAAGCGGAAGCCTTAGACCCGTATATCGCTTCTTTCAAGGGGGACACACTGACCCGGAAAGCGCTTTGGCTTCTTCAGATGAGAATGCCGGAGATCTTCAAAAGTCTTAAAAGCGAGAACGTCCGTATCGTGCCAAGTTCTTCCGGGGACATGGAAGGATTTACGGCGAAGTTTTTGGCAGGCCCTTTTTGGTTTATCACGGGGAAAGCGGGAGCGAAAATTTTTTACGATAATGAGAGTATTCAATCTCCTTCTGAGTTGCTTCTGTTGTTGGTTCATGAAGCAGGGCATATGGAACTCCAGTTCGATAATTTGCTGGAGTCTTTTGTTTGGGCCCACTTTCAGCTTGTCAATGTCGGCAGGAAGGTTCCGCTCGAAGAGTTCGGGATCCGTTCCCGGATCGAGCCGTCTGCTATGAAAGATATTTTAGGGATCGTGTCCAAGACGGGGTCCTTTTACCCGAAGGAAGACCTGGAAGACTTATACAAATACGAGGCCTTGAACAAGGCGGGTATCGGACTCACAGCCGTGGGTGTGGATGCTGCCGTTATTTTCGTCTTGCTGTATTTAAAGTCAAAAGTCACCGGTAAGAAGACAGAAAGGAAAGCCGGAAAGTCCCGCGCTGTTACCACGGCCCGGTCCGAAATGCGAGATCTTGAGACGTTGGTTTATGGAGGGGGAGACCACGAAGAGGTTCTTCATGCCGCACTTTTCGTTAGCGCCAGGGACTATTCCCCGGAGGTAAGACATTATTTGGACAGCATTGCCAAGACCGACCCGGTTGCTTTCAAAACGGCCCATCTTCCTTCCTCTTCCGATGCGTCACCGGAGAACCTACAAATATTCCTGGACGGATATCCCCGTATCCTTGAGTTGGAAAAAGAACTCCAAACGCGACTGAACGGGATCGGCGCGGCAAAGGCTTTCAACTATTACAAGCAGGGCCTCGAAATGATCTACCGGCATGTGCCGGCCGTATATTTTGAGCGGTTCGTCGCGTACGAGGGACACGGACTCACTCACGTCCTGAAAGTTATGAACCTTGCGATACAGATCCTTGAGGAAGACAAGGCGTTGCGGCGGCAGACCGATCTCAAGGCCCTAATGACGGCCATCGTATTCCACGACATTGCGGACCTGATCTCCCGGGAAAAACACAGCATTACTTCGCGTTATATGGCCGAAGGTATTCTCTCCGCTGAAGGCGTCAATTCTGCTTTTATCGAAAAGACCGTGCGGATCGCCAATGCGCACCACCAAAGAGAGGTTATGGAAACGGGGGATAAGCATATTTATCGTAATTTGACAGAAGCCAGGATCATGTCGGACGCGGACACGCTGAGCAACGCCCTTGATCTGGAGAGGGTCTATGCCATGAATGCCGTCAAACCCAAGAACATGATCTTCAACCCATCCCTGACCCTTAAGGAAAGAATGGACGATCTTGGGAGGCGCAAGGACCCCGTATCCGGCAAACTTCTTGTGATTCCTACAAGCGAGAAAGACGCCATGGCTTATTTGTGTGAATGTGCGTTCCTGAAGAGGCAAGGCTTTTTATATTTCAACAAGATCGCAAAAAACATGGCGGAATCCCGATTTTTTACCGCCGTTCAAGAGATCAAAGACCTTTTGAACGATCCGGCGAACGGTCTTCCGACAAAAGGCTTCACCCCGCAAGAGATCATGCAAGCCGAGAATGTGCTGGAGGAAGTGTTCCGGGATTATCTTGACGAATCCCGGGCGGCCAGAGAAAAGATAAATAAGAAGCAAAGTTCAAAATCTTCGGTAGCAAACGATTATCCGCATGGCTATTCCCGTCCGGGGCCGTACAAACGGTCTAAGGTGAAAGCGGAAGCAACGAAGCAGATCGGGGAAGGGATAGAGGAGTTCGAAAGGCTCAGGACGCAGGGAGCAGTGCCGGGCGCGGCTTTATCTCCGTTAGGAAGCGCGGTCTCCGGCTTAGTGGATCAAAAAACTCAGGGAAAGGCGGATAGCGATAAGCTTTCCGAGACCGGGAAGGGAACCGATAAAACGTCCAAGAACAAGAACTTTGTATTCCGTGTTCTCGCGGCCTGGGGGGCATTTCTTGCGGCCAATTTCTCATGGATAGCGGTCAGAAACTCATTTTGGGTTAAAGCACATCTATATGTAAAAACACAAGAAGCTTTGGGAAACACAACAAACCTAGATTATCCCAAGTGGCTTGATTGGGCTATTTTTCACGGGGACATTTTTACGAATCTGCTGCCATTTATTGCTACGACCCTTGCGATTGGGGGAGTGATGCTGCTGAGTCGTGAGAAAAAGCAAGGTGCATTGTCGGGAAGCGTTCAACCGCTTCAGCCGAAAGAGAGCAGGTCGGCTTTTTTTGGGAAGAGGATCGGATCGAACCCGGCAGTTTGGTTTTTTATCACCGCCTTTGCAATCTATTTAAACGGCCTTCTATACGAGGCTATCAAACAGCACGCGATTTCGGTCTCGGATTTTATCAAATGGTTTGTTGTCGGTAAGACCAATGATTTTCTGGCTGTCCCGCTTGTGGTCACGGGATACCTTTCGATCATCGGAAGTTTTAGCGGGAAGTTGTTGCGTTATATAAAACAGAGCGCGATTGGTCCCGTTATTTCGGTATTTAGCGCCTATGTTTTTACGGTATTCGAACTGAATAAACGAACCCCTGCGGTGGTTCTTGCCACGAATGATTGGACGGACGTTGCGGCTTATGCGGCTGCGGCCGTCATTGTGATTCTCGGCATGAAAGAATTCATCGCTCCCCAAAGCATGCTCTCGGCCCCTTGGCGGATGATGGCGATGGGAATGACCGTTGCGGGAATGGTTCTTATGGCCGGCGGTTTTTACGCCGGATTGTTTCCTGCCCTAGTGGGTGTTGCGCTCTGGGTTGCCCAGGTTAGGACCGAACGATCCATACCGTCTATGACGGGGGAAAAGTCTGCACCTGCTTTTTCCTGGGCGTTTTTGCATGAGGCTAAAAACAAAGCGTTGCGTTTGGGTTTGACCACGCTTCAAACATTCGCGGTGTTCGGCATATTCTTTGGCAGCTGGTCGAGCCAGTTTTTCCACAGGGCGGCAAATTTCAAAACACTCAGCTTGATCATTTTAGGGACGACGGCTGTGGGTATTTCGTGGTTAACCCAGTGGCTGGACCGGCGTGAGGGCGGTGAAAACAAAGGAGGGGTTCACCGGTTGGGATTTTCGGGCACCTATTTTACCTGGATCGGGATCGTTTCAACGCTCTTGGGCGGTTTTTTGGCCATTCGATATCTGCTTGCACCCACTTCGTCAACTCTTTCTATTCCCTCTTTGCTCGCCACTGCTTTTGCAAGTGTCCTGCTGACCTCGTTGGGAGTTCTTGCAAAGTCACTTTCCTTCAGTTGGACGGCGACGTTGGCGTTTTTTGCGGGGGGGGCCGGTATTTTTGGGCTTCTCCATCAATTTTGTAAATTTCTTTTGCTGAAATGGACAGGAATTCTGCAGAATGCCCCGATACCTTTGTCGGAGGCATACGATCCGTCGTTCTTGGAGAAACTACAGCCGATTTTCGGTGTTTTGCACCTTAACGGGGAGTTTATGACGGTGGCGTTAGTGCCGTTTTTTATGGCCCTCACGGCCGCTGCGGTCATTGCAGTTGCCCTGAAGATTCAAAATAGAAACCCGCGGGAGACCCCTGTTTCGGAAACAGAGAAAAAGACCGCGGGGGCGACAAGCAATCGCTCTGAAGCGCGGGAAGCACGGCCGTTTGACAATGCCATCGAGTTTAAACTGACGCCGGGATCGATGGAAAAACGCGGGGCCGCGCAAACAGTTTACCCCCTGGCCGCCAGCGCTTCGCAGGCTCAAAAGGCCATCCGGCTTGACATCAGTGATTTTACCGGTACGGGTGTTGCGGATTATGATCTGTACTGGAAAGAACTGGATCGTTTTGCGCAATATTTGGCTGAAGCTTTATCTTCCGGGCCTCTTGCGAGCGCGATCGATCTCGAAGTTCGGGAGGAGAGTGAAAGGCGTGAAGACCTTCAGTTTGTATTGAGGGAGTCCCTATTAGATTCTTGGGTTCGCGGCAATGACCTGCGTTCCAATCTTCCGATCTTTATTGAACTCAGCGGCGGTGAAAAAGGGCCTTATGCGTCTGTTTATAACCCTGTCGCGCCGGATGCCGGAGAGTACTTGAAAACGGATGAATATAAAAAGAAAGCCAAGAACGCGGGCATTGAAGGCGGCGCCGAGATCCATGGCCGAGGACGTTTGGCAAGTACGATGAAACGAAATCCCTGGTGGACGTATGAACTGGCGCCTGCGGAAGACATTGGGGGACGGCAGTATGCCGAAGCCCGCATCTCGCCGAAAGCGAAGTGGGGTCGTTCCGAAATGCGGGAAGGGGCGGCGGGAAAGTCCCTCACGGGATTCAGCGAGGAGCAACAGGGAATTATCCGGTCCGCCGCGGAAAAACTCGCAGGGCATTTTTTAAGCTCGGGGTCAGAGACTGAAAGACAAAAGTTCGCGGGAGAATTAATGGACCGGGCCATGCCTTTGACGGTTCGGAGATTGCTATTGAGTAAGTCTGTTTTGGTGATTTTCTTTAGCCTATCGACCCTTTATTTTCTTTTTGGTGTCGCGGCGGGATACGTGCCGCAGCTGCCACATGCCGCTGCGCATCCGGTGGTGGCACTTTATTTGTCTGGGCTGCTGGGCGTTCTGCATAAGCTGGCATTTGGGTTTGCCGGTGCCTACCCGTTAGTGAAGCTAATATTGAGATTTCTTGCGGCCGGTCATGTCCTATTCTTGTTCGGCGAAACATTGTTGAGCCCAAGGCTTCCGAGAACCGAATTCGTAGAAACGACATTTCATGAAATGGTCCACCTGTTGAACCGCCTTGGGAAAATAAAATACGACCTGCCTTTCGCGAGCGCTATCGGAGCGTTGGCCATGCAATCATCCAGGGACCCTCGGGAAGTTTTGTCGGGGGCTATACCGTTTTCAAACGAGGCCTATGCGAGGTTCAATAAGGGAATGAGCATCACGGATGCAAATCCCGAGGCGCAGAAGCGTTGGGCCGTTCTTCTTGAGGAGGCTGGTTATTCAAAAAGGAAAAGTTCGAGAGACTTCCGGAGTGTTTTTAATTCATCCCTGTTCTATCTATTGGGAATACCTGTCGCAAGGACAGAAATTGGCGAAACCTACCTGCTCGGGGGCATGCTGGCCGGGGTGGCGTATAAGTTGGCTTTTACAAAATGGAATGGTTTGGACGATGCCTGGGAATATCTGACCCGGTTGGCACAGGGGGAAGATCCCCTCAAGGTTGAGGAAGAGCTGACGCGGAGGGCTGGTCACGCGGTATCTTCTGCCACCTCGGAGGTGAGCGAGACCCCCACGGAAAAAGCCGGCCGTTCCGAAATGCGCGAAGCACGGCCCTTCGAGGAGGCTATCGATTATAAGATGACCGCGGGATTTTCGAAGAGAAGCAGCGACGATGTTTCCAGTGAAATCAAAGAGGCGTTTAAAGCCCGCAAGGCTATCAGGTTTGATCTTAGTGACTTTACAGGTACCGGGGTGAAGGATTACGAGGGATATTATGCGGACATGGGTTTTTTTGCAAAATATGCGGCCGAAGCTCTCGTCTCCGAAATGTTTAAAAATAAAATGCAGTTGATGGAACCTATAGAGAAAGCCCACCGTCAGGGATATCTGCGCTCATGCTTGCTGGATGTCCTTTTCAATGCTTGGGCTCACGGCAACGTTTTGCGATCGGATCTGCCGATTTTCATCAAGATCAATGACAGCGGAAAAGGACCGTACGTCTCCATCTATAACCAGGTTGTGCCTGACGCGGAACAGTATAGAAAGACGGAAGCTTATAAAGAAAAATTCAATAATTCCCAAAAGGCGGGGATTCATGGCAAAAAGATTGCGGAGAAGGCCATGATGTGGGTCCCTTGGTGGATCAACGAACGCCTTGAACACGCGGATGCCAAGGGGAAGTACACCGAAGCGCGTATTTCTCCCAAGGAAGAACCGGGGCGCTCCGAAATAAGGTTCCAGGTCCCTAAAGATGTGATTCCGGAGGATGCGATTATCACAAGTCGGGCGGATCTTGGGACAGTCGTTGATGTGAAGAAGATGAAGTTGACCGATGAGCAACGTAAGCCAATGGCAACCGCTCTTTTGGAGCTTGAAATGGAAAGGCTCAAGGTTGACGACAGGACGGCAGCCTTTGAGCGTGAAATGGGAACGGTCCTATGGAACGACCGGCTGGAATCTTCTTTGGGGAATCTTTATGTGCTCGTCAACTCCGCCGGCGAGATCAAAGGAGCCGTCTTTGGTTATTATGGCCGCGAGAGCGGCAATCTCTCTTTGATCGTGACCCGGGTCCCGGGCAGCGGTGCGTTGCTTATGGATGTCTTTTTAAGCCAAGCGTACCGGCGCGGGGCATCTCAGATCGAGTGGGAAAGCGTGCCAGCGGCAAAGAAATTTTATGAAAGCTACATCGGCTCGCGTGCGCGGCATGATGGGAGCGACGGGTTCTTGATCAGAATTCCTGCCGGCGAGGATGTTCTCAAATACGGCATTGAATTGACCGCGGATCCTCTCGACCCTCAATTCGAGTCCCTCCGTTTCCCGGATGAGAAGGGTCAGGAAAAAACGAGCGAGCGCTCCGAAATGCGCGCTAGTACCGTCGCTTCCGAGGCGGGCAGGTCTGAAGTCCGATTTGAGATCCCGGACGCCGCGATTCCGGAGAATGCTGTGGTCGGAGAGCATCCCGTCCTCGGGAGAGTAGTCGATGCGAAGGAGCTCAAGTTGGATAAAGAACAACAGGCCTTGTTGGCCGCGGACCTTAATGTCTTTACCGAAAAGATCATGGGGCAGAGACCGCAGGGGGGATGGGAGAGTTGGTTTGCGGCTTCCGCCGATACCTCCCGCCCAAACGTTTATTTTCTTGTCCATGACCGGCAGATCACGGGGGCTGTTGCCGGTGACAATTACCCGTCCGATCAGGTTACCACGGTAACCATGGAGCCTCTCATGAGTCGCGAGGACTCTTATCGCGGAAAAGGTCAATTTCTTTTGGATTGTTTTTTAAGCCGGATGTTTCGTGAAAAAAAATATCTTGAGGTCCGATGGATCTCCACGCAGAGTGCCATAAGGTTTTATGATGACTACCTCGCATCCCGAACGGATTTTTTGGAAAAAATACCAGGCACACTTCCCAGCGTCTATTGGGTTATTCCGAGTCCGAACGCCGATCTTCTTGACCCAACAAAGAACGGCGTTCTCCGGGAGTCTTGGGGCCTCCGCTCCGATCAAGCGGATAGCCAAGCGACATCGAAGGGCCGTTCGGAGTTGCGGATCGGCGGGCTCGTGATGGAAACGGATCCGGCCGAGGTGGCACAAACAGCAACGACGGCGGAAGGGATTGAAAAGGTTCGTTCGGAGCTTCAGGAGCAGGGCCGGGCGGAACTTGAAAGGATCAAGGGAGAATATGACCGGGACAAGGAATTCCTCATCGGGGAGATCGGAAAGAAAGATGACATTTCCGGTTTCATTACTGCTCTGGAAGGCGAGGAGCTTTTGAAGAAATCTTTTGAGGGTATAGCGCGGTTCATGGACTTTGAAGAATTGTACGGAAAGATGTTGAATGCCGTTGTGATGCCGGAGAGCATTGCGGGTGAAACGGGATTTGCCGACGCGGGGAAGGTATTCAATCGCAGGGAGGTCAGGTCTGAGAGCGCTCAGTTGGGTGAACTGATCCAAAACGCGAACTCCCAAAGGATCGTTATTCTCATGAACCGGCCCGCTCAGAACCAGGACGCGGAACAGGTGCTGGAAATGATCCGGCAGCTTCCGATCGAGCAGCTGATCGTTCTGCATGAACGGGGTCAGCCCCTGGGTTCTTCGTGGCGGAGCGCCGCCCAGGGGAGATTGACGCCTGTCGCGGTGAGATCGAAGGATGCCGTGCCTGCGATGGCGCAAAAGGTCGCGCGATCACGGGACGGGCAGATCATGGTTTCTTTTTGGACCCAGGACTTTGGAGTGGGAGAGCTTGGAATCTATGCGATGCTCGCTGAGATCAGCCGTATCGCGGATCCAGAGCTGAAGTCGCTGGCAATGAAAGCGGTTCACTACGCGATCCTGAAGTTCGCGACTCTTGATGAAAAAACGCGGAAAGCCATTGTCGCGGACCCGGCCAAGATCAAGGAATACCTGGACCAAAGAATTCCCGCGTTGACTTTCTTTAAGCTTGGCAAGAACGGTCTGGAATTGACCGTCGACCAATTCGTGAATAACTACCAGGCGGAAAAATCCATCCAAAGCGCGGCGTAGCGGACACCCTCGTCCGATAACCCACCCAACCTCCGGGTTATTCAGCCCCGGAGGTTGGACGAGTAAAGAGTTCAGCGGAAGAATATCAGCGTAAGGACCAGAAAAAGCGGCAACAGAACGGCCGCTGACCACGCCATATACCCGAAGAAGCTCGGCATTTTCCAGCCGGAGTGGTTCGCGATCGAGCGGACCATGAAATTCGGCGCGTTCCCGATGTAGGTCATGGCCCCGAAGAAAACCGATCCCATGCTGATCGCGCGCAACAGATTCTCCGGCATCCTGAAGTAAGGCCCGCTTAACCCAAGCCCCTGTCCCAGCGCCGCGAACGTCAGATAAGTTGGCGCGTTATCGAGGACGGACGAGAACCCGCCGGCCGCCCAAAAGAATTGCCAAGGCTGCGTGATGCCGAGTTCGCCGCCGCGCAACCGCAGGAGCTCGAGAGCCGGGACCATCGTGATGAAGATGCCGAGAAAAATGACCGCGACTTCGTAGATAGGGTGAAAGTGAAAACCGTTCTCCTTGTGATAGGTTAAGGGCGTGACCCGCAGCGAAACAAAAGCCGCGGCGATCATGACGATCTCCCGGTACGGGACCGGCATAAAAACGGCCGCGATAATGGCCACGAAGCAAAGGATATTACGTTTTCCTTTCAATTTGATGGGGTCCGACGATCGCATGGCACGCGGGGATGTTTTGTCCAAGGCGAGGATTACCCGGTCGGTGAGATAGAAGACCGTCAGCAGGATCGCGACGGCGGTGAGCCACCCCGGGAAAAGTTTGAGCGTCCAGAAGAACGGGACGCCGTTCAAAAATCCGAGAAAGAGCGGCGGGTCGCCAAGCGGCGTGAGCAGCCCTCCGATGTTGCTGACGAGAAAGATGAAAAAAACCGGCAGATGGGCGTGATGCTTGCGGTGCAGGTTTGCCCGCAGGAGCGGCCGGATCAAAACCATGCTGGCACCGGTGGTGCCGATGAAATTGCAAAGGACCGCGCCCGCAGCGAGCAGGAGCGTATTGGCCGCGGGAGTGCTTTGGAGTCCGCCGGCGAGCCAGATTCCTCCCGAGACAATGAAAAGAGACGCCAGCAGGATGACGAACGAGACATAACTTCCGAGGTTTTCCACTAAAAGATGGGGCGCATGCAGGCAGCACAAAAGGAGCACCGGAAGCGAGAAAAGAAAAGCGATGGCGGCCTGGTTTTTCAGGGAACTCCAGAAGCGGCCCGCGACCAGAGGCGCGAGGGCGATGGAGAGGAGCAGACCGATGAACGGGAGCGTCATCCAGAACTCCGGCAGCCAGTCGCGGTGCATGGATCTAGAGTTCCGGTTTTTTCTCGATCATCAGATAAGATTCGAAATGGACCTTCCAGTCCAGGATGACGCGGATGTGAAGGAGCGAATCCTCCTTGATCTCGAGGTTCGTCGGAAAAGCGTGCTTGTGCCAGCGGAAAATAACGCTGGAGGTGACGGGCTCAATATCCATGGGGGCCGTCTTGATGATGCGGCCGTCGTCCGTGGAGTATTCGATGACTTCTTTATGGAACATCTTGTCCTTGCGCCAGCAGGTGACCGCGTAAAGCTGGCCAAAATGGTAAGGGTAGGCCGTGACGTGGAAATTGCTCTGCACGAGCTGGGCGTTGTAGCAGTCCTGCGTGCCCAGTTCAAAATCTTTGCAGATCATGAACTGAAGAAGCTGGATCGTGTCGCGTGACATGAAGGCATACTAATTAATCTCCATCCTGATTGCAAGAGGGGAACGATAGGTTGTGAAATCGCTTGAAAAAAGAGGCCCCAAAGCATAGAATACCGCATCGCGAGTCGAGGGATCTGAAGGTGAACCTATCGCTTAGGTTCTCGACGACTTGATCGCCTTTCAAAGTTCTCCGTTCCAAACCTCATTGTTGGAATATCCGGCGGACGTGCAGTAGGAAAGTTCAGGCCCGTGGTGTATTTTTGACGGACGGCCGAACTGGAGTGACATGTGCGGACTTATTTCATAACCCTTTTTCGAGAGGAATCATGACCATGGCCGAGCAAACCTTAGCGCAGGAAAAATCCGGAGCGTCCAAAGTTGAGAAGAAATTCATTACCATGGACGGCAACGAGGCGGTCGCACATGTCGCTTACCGCGTCAACGAGTGTATCGCGATCTACCCGATCACCCCGTCCTCGACCATGGGCGAATGGGCCGATGAATGGGCCTCCCAGGGGAAGAAGAATATCTGGGGCACGATCCCTTCGGTCGTGGAACTTCAAAGTGAAGGCGGCGCGGCGGGTGCGGTGCACGGAGCGCTCCAGCGCGGTGCGCTGACCACGACTTTTACGGCGTCCCAGGGATTGCTCCTGATGATCCCGAATATGTACAAGATCGCCGGAGAATTGACCCCGATGGTGATGCATGTTTCCGCGCGTTCCCTCGCGTGCCAGGCCCTTTCGATCTTCGGGGACCACAGTGACGTCATGGCGGTCCGTTCCACGGGTTTTGCCATGCTCGCCTCGAATTCCGTCCAGGAGGCCATGGATTTCGCGTTGATCGCGCAGGCCGCCTCGCTGGAATCCCGCATTCCTTTTCTTCATTTTTTTGACGGTTTCCGCACGTCGCACGAGGTTCAGAAGATCAGCCTTCTTTCGGACGACCAGATCCGCGGGATGATTGACATGGCCAAAGTGATGGAACATCGCGCCCGCGCGCTTTCTCCCGACAATCCCGTGCTTCGCGGGACGGCGCAGAATCCGGACGTTTATTTCCAGGGGCGCGAAACGGTCAACAAGTTCTACACGGCCTGTCCGGACGCGGTGCAGAAGGCGATGGACGATTTTGCCAGGATCACGGGACGGCGCTACAGCCTTTTTGAATACACGGGTGCCAAGGACGCCGAACAGGTCCTCGTGATCATGGCTTCGGGCGGCGAAGTTGTGGAGGAAACCGTCAAGGTCCTCAACGCGAAGGGCGCCAAGATCGGCTGTCTCAAGGTTTCACTATATCGTCCGTTCGACGTCAAACGTTTTGTCGCGTGTCTTCCGCAGACCACCCAGAAACTTATCGTGCTGGACCGGACCAAGGAACCCGGCGCCATCGGCGAGCCGCTTTACATGGATGTCGTGAGCGCGCTTCAGGAAGCGGGACAGAATGGCTGGTCGAAATTCAGGCAGGCTCCCAAGATCTACGGCGGCCGCTACGGGCTTTCGTCCAAGGAGTTCACGCCGGCCATGGTCAAAGGGATCTGCGATTTCTTCGGCTCCGGTAAAACAAAGCACGGATTCACGATCGGGATCGAGGACGACGTGACCCACACGAGCCTTGCTTTTGATCCGCAGTATTCGATCGAATCCGAAAAAGTCGTGCGCTCGCTTTTCTACGGCCTCGGGGCGGACGGAACGGTCGGCGCCAACAAGAATTCCATCAAGATCATCGGCGAGAACACGTCTAACTGCGCGCAAGGGTACTTTGTCTACGACTCCAAAAAATCGGGCGCGATCACGGTGTCGCACCTCCGCTTTGGTCCCGATTCGATCCGCGCGCCCTACCTGATCAGCCAGGCCCATTTTGTCGCCTGCCATCAGACCGTTTTCCTCGAAAAGTACGACATGTTGCGGAACATCATGCCCGGCGGGACGTTCCTCCTGAATGCGCCGTGGAGCGCCGAAGAAGTGTGGCAAAACGTTCCTCGCGAGGTGCAGCAGCAGATCATCTCCAAGAAACTGAAATTCCACGTCATCGACGCTTACAAGGTCGCCGCGGACAGCGGGATGGGGATGAGGATCAACACTATCATGCAGGTCTGCTTTTTCGCCATCTCCGGAGTGCTGCCCCGCGAACAGGCGATCGGGGAGATCAAGAAATCCATTCAAAAAACCTACGGTAAAAAAGGGGAGGACGTGGTCCAGCAGAACCTCAAAGCCGTGGACATGACGCTTGAGCACCTTCATGAGGTCAAAGTCCCGGCGACCGCCGACAGCAAGGTCGTGAAATTGCCGCCGGTTACTTCAGGAGCGCCCGCATTCGTGAAAGAAGTCCTCGGCAGGATCATTGAAGGACAAGGCGATGAGGTCCCCGTGAGCGCGATGCCGGTGGACGGGACTTTCCCGACTGCGACGACACAGTGGGAAAAGCGCAATATCGCGCTCGAGATTCCCGTTTGGGAATCCGATCTTTGCATTCAATGCGGCAAGTGTAACATTGTCTGCCCGCACGCGGTGATCCGCATGAAAGTTTATGACCCGCGGTATCTGGAAGGCGCGCAGGAGGGATTCAAGTCGGTCGACGCCAAGATGCCGGATTTCAAAGGCCAGAAATTCACGATCCAGATCGCGCCCGAGGATTGCACCGGGTGCGGCGTTTGCGTGGACACGTGTCCGGCGAAGAGCAAAACGGATCCCAAGAAAAAAGCCATCAACATGCATCCGCAGATGCCGCTTCGCTGCGTTGAGAAACCTAAGTGGGATTTCTTTTTGGGGATCCCGGAGTACGATCGCCGCAAGATCAAGGTCAACATGATCAATCAGCAGCAGGCGATGCGTCCGCTTTTCGAATTTTCCGGCGCGTGTGGCGGCTGCGGAGAAACCCCTTACGTGAAGATCGTTTCCCAGCTTTTCGGCGACCGGGCGGTGATCGCGAACGCGACGGGCTGTTCTTCTATCTATGGCGGCAACATGCCGACCACGCCCTGGGCCAAGGACGCCAACGGACGCGGTCCGGCCTGGTCGAATTCCTTGTTCGAGGACAACGCGGAATTCGGCTTCGGGTTCCGTCTGGCGATCGACAAGCAAAAGGAATATGCCTCCGAGCTTCTGACGAAACTCGGCGATAAGGTCGGCGGCGATCTCGCGCAGGCGATCCTTGCGGCTTCCCAGAAAACGGAAGCCGAGATCTACGATCAGCGGGAACGTGTCGCGGCGCTCAAGAAAAAGCTCGCGGCCCTGAACGCGGAACCGGATGCCGTCCAGCTTTTGAGTTTGGCGGACACGCTGGTCAAGAAGAGCGTCTGGATCTTCGGCGGCGACGGTTGGGCCTACGACATCGGGTACGGCGGCCTGGACCATGTGATCGCTTCCGGAAGGAACGTGAACATCTTCGTTCTGGACACGGAAGTTTATTCCAATACGGGCGGTCAGATGTCGAAATCTACGCCGCGGTCCGCGGTGGCAAGGTTCGCGATGGGCGGGAAGCAGCTCGGGAAAAAAGATCTCGGGATGATGGCCATGAGCTACGGGAACGTGTACGTGGCCTCGATCGCGCTTGGCGCGAACGACCAGCAGGCGCTGAAGGCGATCGTGGAAGCCGAAGCCTACGAGGGGCCTTCCATTATTCTCGCTTACAGCCATTGTATCGCGCACGGCATTAATATGACGACCGGGATGCAGGACCAGAAGGCGGCCGTGGCGGCCGGGCAATGGCTGCTCTACCGTTTTGATCCTCAAAAGACCGAAAAGGGGGAGAACCCGCTCACGCTGGATTCACGGGCTCCTTCCATACCGGCGGAGCAGTTCATGATGATGGAAAACCGCTTCAAGATGCTCGTCAAGAGCAAGCCCGAGGAAGCCAAGCGGCTTTTCAAGCTTGCCCAGCAAGACGTGGATGCCCGGTGGAAGACCTACGAGTATCTTTCACAGCGGAAAATGCAGCCCGACGCCCCCAAACCTACAGCCGCTTAAGGAGAAGCCGACCATGAATGCTGGAACCGTTACGGCACCGAAGAAAAAAGATCTGAAGGCCCTGTTCGAACCCAAGGTGATCGCAGTGGTGGGGGCTTCGCGGCGTCCAGAAGCGGTCGGTTATGCCATCCTGAAGAATCTTGTCCAGGGCGGTTATAAGGGGAAGATCTATCCGGTCAATCCCAAGGCATCGGATGTTCTGGGCGTGACGTGCATTCCGACCGTTGCGGAGATCCCCGAAGCGATCGATATGGCGGTCTTTATTATTCCGGGCGCTGCGGTGCCTGCGGAGCTTGAAGCTTGCGCGAAAAAGGGCGCCCGGGCGGCCATTGTCATTTCGGCAGGATTTCGTGAGATCGGCGGGGACGGGGTGCGGCTCGAAAACGAGATCAAGAGGATCTCGGATGCTTACGGTATCGCGGTCCTGGGCCCAAACTGTCTCGGATTGATCAACAATGATCCGCAGCTTGCCTTGAACGCGAGTTTTGCCGGCACGATCCCGAAC
>CAIJDY010000151.1 GCA_903819565.1 Candidatus Omnitrophota bacterium
GAGGGTAGCGGGTGTAAAGTCTCTGCACTTGCCCGCTGCCAAAGAAATTGACAGTTGCTAGCTCAGGGTAGCCCTTGAAAAAATCAAGGATTTCCCTGACTTAGCCCGCTTATCACCCCGATGTTTCCACCGAGGGCTGCTACTATCGTGCACAGCCGCATGCTCTACCAGCTGAGCTACAGGGGAATAACTTTTGAAAGAGCAATATAACAAATTACAGACTGCTTTCCTGCTTTGCCGCATTCCATAGATTTCGTCCCCCGAGCGATGGTTCGGGCTTCGCCCTTTGTTCGCAGGGGAATACGTGGCGCCCAATGCGCCAAGTACAGCCGTGAGAATTCCGAAATTCTCCACGGCTAGTGACTTGTTAAAGAACGCGCCTAGATGCTCTTAGGAGGCTCAATTATAGAGATAACCAACACGGGGTCAATGAGTGTTTTTGGCGCCGGTTTTGGGGGCTTCTTGACTAATCGCCTAGGTCAGGGCCCTTGGGGGGATACAGCGGCATAGCGGACGGCGGCGGAGAGTCTTTGCGGACAAAGAGCCGCCAGAGCGCGTTGACGAAAATGACGAAGGAACACAAAGCCATAATCCCGATCAGGGTGACATTGAAGCGGATCATGAAAGGGGACGCGGTCTTCGGCCAGTAGTGGCGGAAGACCATCTGCCAGGCGGCGGTCAGGGTCGTGATCGTAACAAAAACGAAGGGGACGATCGTTGTCCAGGCGTAACGGGCCTTTCCCGATCTGACCAGCGCCACGGTTGCGATTGCGAGCGCGATCGAAGCCAGGAGTTGGTTGGCGATCCCGAACATCGGCCAGATGGTGCTGATGCTCGCGTTCCAGATCAAAAATCCCCACGCGAGGACGACCAGAAGGCTCGCCAGGAGATTTCCCGGCAACCAGTCGGTCCGTTTGAACCGCGCGGACGCGTTGCCGAAAAGTTCTTGGAGGATGAACCGCGCGATTCTGGTGCCCGCGTCCACGGTCGTCAGGATGAAAAGGGCCTCGAACATGATGATGAAGTGATAAAGGTATTTCATAAGCCCGGAGAGGCCGGGGATCGCGCCGAAGATCTGGGCCATGCCGACCGCGAGGGACACGGCGCCGCCGGTTCTTCCGACGAGGGTTTGTTCCCCGATTAGACGCGTCAGGTCCCCAAGCGCTACGGGGGTCATTCCCAGCGTCTCAAAGACTTCCGGAGAAACGTTGATCGCGTAGTAGTCGGCCGGGTGGAGGTTGCAGGCGGCGATCAGGCAAACGATGCTGACGACCGCCTCGGTTAACATGGCGCCGTAACCGATCGTCCGGGTATGGAGCTCGTTGGAGATCATTTTGGGCGTTGTGCCGGACGAGACCAGGGCATGAAAACCCGAGATCGCGCCGCACATGATCGTGAGGCAGCAGAAAGGCCAGGCGCTTCCGGGAACGATAGGGCCGCCGCCATTGACGAAACAGGAGAACGCGGGGAATTGGATTCGGGGGTTCACGATCACGATGCCGGCGATGAGGATCAGGATGGTGCCGATCTTCATGTAAGAGCTCAGGTAATCGCGCGGGGCGAGGAGCAGCCATACCGGAAGCACTGAGGCCGCGAATCCGTAAACGGCCATGGCGATGATGACATTTTTCCGGTCAAGCAGGAAAAAGTGATGGAGCCACGGGATCTCCGGGACCCACCGGCCGAAGATGACCGCGGCCATGAGCGCCGTGACGCCGAGAACCGTCGCGATCTTGACGGCGACGGCGGAGTCTTTTTTCCAGGCGAAGATATAAAGCCCCATCAGGATCGCGATCGGAATGGAGCTCGCGATCGTGAACATGCCCCAGGAACTTTCGGCGAGTGCGTTCACCACCACGAACCCGAGGCCCGCGAGCGCCACGAGAATGATGAAGAGGATCGAAATCGCGCAGGCGGTTCCGGCCGTTTTTCCGAGCTCGGCCCGGGCAATTTCGGCAAGCGATTCGCCGTTTCGCCGGACCGACATGATCAGGATCACGAAATCGTGAACCGCGCCGCCGAGGACCCCACCGATGACCATCCAGATCAGCCCCGGCATAAACCCGAACTGGGCGGCGAGCACGGGACCGACCAAAGGACCGGCGCCCGCGATCGCGGCGAAATGATGGCCGAAGAGGACCCATTTGGACATAGGATAGTAGTTCTGCCCGTCGCGGAGGCGGTGGGCGGGGGTGACGGCCGTGGGATCGAGAGCAAGCACCTTGCTCGCCAGAAATGCGCTGTAGTAACGGTAAGCGAGCGCGAAAATGCAAAGCACGACAATGAGAATCGGAAGGGCTGTCATGACCTCAGAATGATAGTCGTTTTAAGTTTGGGTCTCAAGGATTTAAAAACAGGACGGCGGGATGCCGACGGTTTTCGAGCCTAACGTCTCCCTGTGGACGGCGTCCGTTTTATATGGCAAGATACCGCAAAATAAAGGCGGCCTGAATTGGATCCTCAAAAACTTTCCAAGCAGCTTTTCAAGATCAAGGACCTCGGTCTCATTCTGGCGGAACCCCATGATAAGGGCCACCAGCTGAAAAAGGCCCTCGGCGCGTTCGACCTGGTCCTGCTCGGAATCGGCGCTATCATCGGGGCGGGGATCTTCACCGTGATCGGGACGGCCGCCGCGGGAGACCTTGCCCGGCCGGGCGCCGGCCCTTCGATCATTATCTCCTTTGCCCTGACCGCGGTCGCCTGCGGGTTCGCCGCGCTGTGTTATTCCGAATTCGCGGCCATGGTTCCCATCGCGGGGAGCGCCTACACTTATTCCTACGCGACGTTCGGCGAACTGATCGCCTGGATCATCGGCTGGGACCTGATGCTCGAGTACAGCGTCGCGAATATCGCCGTCTCCATCAGCTGGGCCGGTTATTGCACGGAATTCCTCCGAGGGTTTGGGATCCACCTGCCGCCGTGGGCCTCGATCGATCTGCGCGCGGCGTTCCAGGGTTTTGAGAAGGCCTCCGTTCTGATGAGTCACGGAGCGGTGTTCGAACAACTGAATCCGGCGCTTCAGAAGGCGTGGTTCGCGGTCCACAACGCGCCCCATATTTTCGGCATCCCGGTGATCTGCAATCTTCCGGCCTTTGCCATCGTGTTCTTCATTACGGTCCTTCTGGTGATCGGGATCAAGGAAAGTGCGCGTTTTACCGGGGTTATGGTCGCGGTCAAACTTCTCGTCCTGGCTTTTTTTGTCGCGGTCGGGTGTTTTTACGTGAAGCCGGAGAACTGGGCGCCGTTCGCGCCGAACGGTTTCGCCGGGATCAAGACCGGCGCGGCGATCGTTTTTTTCGCGTACATCGGATTCGACGCCGTTTCGACCGTGGCGGAAGAGACCCGGAACCCGAAAAGGGACCTGCCGATCGGGATCCTTGGGTCGCTCGCGATCTGTACGGTCATTTATATCGTGGTCTCGGCGGTATTCACGGGGCTCGTTCCGTTCCACGTTCTCAAGGACGCTCTGTCGAGTCAAAAGGCCGAGCCGCTGGCGTTCGCCATGAAATACACCCACCTAAACTGGGCGACCGGGGTCGTCGCGGCCGGGGCCTTGCTCGCGCAGACCGCCGTGCTGCTCGTGATGCAGATGGGGCAGTCCCGGATCTTTTTTTCCATGTCCCGTGACGGGCTTCTGCCGCCTTTTTTTTCCGCGGTCCATCCGAAATTCAAAACTCCTTACGTGACCACGATCGCGACGGGACTTATCGTGGCGTCGGTCGCGTCCTTTGCGAATATCGACGAGATGGTGGACCTCACCAATATCGGGACGCTTTTCGCGTTCGTGCTGGTCTGTTTCGGCGTAATCATTCTGCGTGTGAAAGAACCCCACCGGCACCGCTCGTTCAAGGTCCCGCTCAGTCCACTCGTCCCGCTTTTGGGAGTAGCAACCTGTATCTTTCTGATGACCGGGCTTCCGGCGGTGACGTGGATTCGCTTCGTGGTTTGGCTTCTTCTCGGATTCGTCGTTTATTTTGCCTACAGCATCCGGCACAGCCTGCTGCACAAAGTCTGAAATAACGGGCAGGCCGCAGGGTTTTCCCATTATCTTTCGTGCGAAAAGTTTTTTTCCAGCCGTTACTTTATAAGAGGACCTTTTATCGGTTTTTTGTGGTTTTTCGGTCCGGGCGGCGGGGAAGATCCTTTCGGAGAAATAGAACTATGACTGGGGAGTTCCTTTTTGGCGAAAGTAGGAGCGAAGGATAAAGATGCAGATGGTTTACTTTTTTTACGGATTGGCCTTTTTGATCCTGGGGATCTTGGTCTTTTTGATGCCCAAGAGGAACGATCTGCTGGGCCTGTCGGAAGACCTTTGGCTTGTGGGGCTGTTCGGACTTCTGCACGGGCTGAATGAGGGGTTGGAGCTTTTCATTCTGAGAGGTTCTCCTTTCAATAAGGAAATTTTAACGGTCCTCGGGGCTTTACTCCTTCCTTTATCTTACGCGCCGTTGGTGCATTTCGGTGTCAGGACCCTTTTTTCGAGATCGCGATCGTTCCGGTCCTTGAAATATCTTTGGATGATCCCGCTTTTGGGATGGGCTGCTGCCTGTTTGTTGACGCGTGGTTTTTTGATCCCCGGCATTGTGGCGCGCTACTTTATTTGTCTTCCAGGATCTTTGTTGGTTGCGGCAGGATTGCTTGCGGCATTTCTGAGGACGGGGCATAAAGAAAAATTACCGGCGTCGATTTCTGCCGGCGCGATGGGTGCCGTCGCGGGGTTTATTTTTTACGGCGTTCTGAGCGGCCTTTTGGTTCCCGAAGCCGATTTCATGTTCGCGTCACTCATCAACTATCCTCATTTTCTTCAGCTCACGGGCCTTCCGGTGCAATGTTTTCGCATGACCTGTGCGATCTTTCTGGCCGCCAGTTTCTTCGCGCTGACGGGAGTTTATGCCTTCAGCCGGGAGAGCCATCAGGTCATACGAAGGGGAGGGATCAAGAGAAGATTTACCTTGGCCCTTTGCGGATTTAGCGGCGCGGCGGCGTTGCTGATCGGCACACTTTTTTTTATGTGGAGCTACCATTCGATGCTGGCGACCCTAAAGCAGGAACAGCTCAAAGTGACGCAGATCCTGTCCCATGCGGTCAGCGACATGATCGACCATGAGGTAGGGACTTTGCGGGTCCATGTGAGCAGTCACGGATGGAAAAGTTCTGTCGAAGAGGCCAATCAGCGGTATGCCTCTCTGGGAAAAGAGCAAATTGTGCGGGACCTAAGGGACATGGATAAAAAGTGGATTCCTGCCGCGACGGACGACCCGTGGGTCAGAAGCTATCTTGAGACGCCCATGAGCCTCAGGCTTAAAAGTCTTACGGAGGCGGATACAAGCATCGCGGAGATATTGTTAACGGACCGTTACGGAGGATTAGTTGCTTCGTCGGGAAAGGCAAGCGACTTTTATCAGGCAGACGAACGGTGGTGGCAAAAGGCCTATAACGGGGGGGAGGGGGACGTTTATTTTGGAGGCGTTGAAATGGATGCGTCGAACGCTGTCTTGAGCGTTCCCGTGGCGATCCCCGTTCGCAATGAAAGTGGTGAGGTTCTCGGGATATGCAAGGAGTCCGTCAATGTAAATGCCTTTTTTTCCTCCCTCCGCACCTATAAAACAGGAAAGACCGGGGATGCGGCCTTGATCGATGGAAGAGGCGTCCTTATTTATCATGAAGGCATCAAACCCCTGAGCACGAGATTTTTCAGTGAAAAGGAAATGCGAAAGATTGCCGGGAATAAGGCCGGCTTCATCAGGCGGGAAGAGAATATACATTCTCAGGTCCGTTTCTCCTTTTTCGAAAGAATCGACAATCCCGTTCTTCTAAAGAACGGTGTCGTTTGGTACTTGTGTGTTTCTCAAGATGAAGAGGAGGTTTTTTCCCCTCTCAAAGAATTAATCCTGGAAATGATCGTACTTGTGTTGAGTCTGTTGGCGGGCGTTTTGGTTTTTGGGGCCATTGCGGGAGAAAGGTTTTCCAGGCCGATCCTTAAGCTCCGGGAGGCGACGGAAAAGATCATTGCGGGAGAACGGAATTATCAAATCAAGCTTTGGACGGGGGACGAGATCCAGGAATTTGCGGAGTCGTTCAATACGATGGTCGCGCGTTTGCGGGAAAAACAGGAAAATCTGGAAAAAGCGAACGCAGAGGTCGAGGCGCTTTCCCTCGGATTGGAAAAGAAAGTGGAGGAGCGGACGAAAGAGCTTTCCGAGAACCAGCGCGTGACCAAGAACATCCTGGAAGACCTGACCCGGGCGAAACATGAGATCCAGAAGAGCGAAGAGCAACTGAGAAGTATTACCGGTGCGGCGCAAGACGCGATCCTGATGATGGACCCGCGGGGGAACATCAGCTTTTGGAACCCTGCCGCGGAACGGATATTGGGTTACCCCGCGGAGGAAGTTCTTGGGAAAAATCTGCATCAATTGCTGGCGCCTCCGCGTTTTTATGAGGCCCAAGCGGCGGCATTTCCCGAGTTCCTGAAGGTGGGGAAAGGCGCTGCGATCGGGAAAACGCTTGAACTGGCGGCCATTCGCAAGGACAGGGTTGAAATAGCCATTGAGCTCTCTTTGTCGGCCATTCATCGCGAGGAGGGGTGGTATGCGGTCGGTATTTTGCACGATATTACCGAGCGCAAGCGGATGGAGAATGAGCTCCGGAAGAACATGCTGGAATTGGAAACGCAATCCTGGGGGCTGCAAAAGGCGAACGATGGGATCAAGACACTTTACCAAGAACTGGAAAAGAAGAACGCGGAGCTTGCGAACGCGAACCGGCTCAAGGACGATTTTGTTTCGGTCGTGGCGCATGAGCTTCGGGGTCCCTTGGGGACGATCCGTGAGGCGGCAGAACTTATTTTGGACGGCATGACGGGGCCGATTGTGGAAGAGCAAAAGACCTATATCGAAATGATCAAACGGACCGGGGACAGGTTGATCCGTGTCAGCAATGATCTTTTAGACCTCGCGAAGATCGAAACGGGGAAAATCGTGATCAATTTTGAGCCGATGGATCTTCTCTCCGTGGTGAGGCAGGCCTGCGAAGGGATTGTTTTGCGTGCCAACAAAAAGGGGATCGCGGTCTCGCAGAACCTTCCGGAGGGCACGCTTGAGATCGCGGGCGACTTTGACAAGCTTTTGCAGGTCATGACCAATCTTTTGAACAATGCTTTTAAATTCACGGAAAAGGGCGGTATTACGGTCACGGTCAAGGACCTTGGCGAGGAGGTCCAATGCGCGGTGAAAGATACCGGGCGTGGCATGACCCCGGAAAATATTCAAAGGCTATTCAATAAATTCGAGCAATTTGGCAAGCCGACGACGGGTTCGGAAAAAGGGTCCGGGCTTGGTCTCGTGATCACGAAAAGCATCGTCGAGGCGCACGGCGGACGTATTTGGGCTGAAAGCGAGTTGGGCAAAGGCTCTTCGTTTGTTTTTACATTGCCCAAAAGGCAGGGCAAGAAACAAAAACTAGGGGAGATCCTCCTGGAAGAAAAGGCCCTGACCCCAGAACAGCTGGACCAGGCGCTCCGGAGGCAGGCTAGGCAGGAACCTGAGGTTTAAAAAAAAGGGACAGGCGGTTTATTACGCCTGTCCCTTTTTTTTCTTTACGAGTTCAACCCCGGAGGTTGAACAAGGTTTTATTCGATACTGCCGGAGTAGTTTGAGGACTTCTTCTTGTCCTCGTCCTTCACTTCTTTTTTCTTGTCCGAGATCACGCACTCCGTGGTGAGAATGAGCCCCGCGATGCTGCAGGCGTTCTCGATCGCGATGCGCACGACCTTCGCCGGGTCAATGACCTTGTCTTCCACCAGGTCGCTGAACTCGCCGGACTGTGCGTTGAACCCGAAGCTTCCTTTGCCCTCGAGGATCTTCTTCACGACCACCGAGCCGTCCGCGCCGGCGTTGTGGGCGATCTTGCGGGCGGGTTCCTGGAGCGCGCGCCGTACGATCTGGACGCCGGTCGCTTCATCGCCGCCGGATTTGATCTCATCAAGCGCCGCGATCGAACGGAGCAGCGCCACCCCGCCGCCCGGGACGATGCCTTCTTCGATGGCCGCGCGGGTCGCGTGGAGCGCGTCTTCGATGCGCGCCTTCATTTCTTTCATCTCCAGTTCCGTGGCCGCGCCGACCTTGACGACGGCAACGCCGCCGGAAAGTTTCGCGAGACGTTCCTGGAGTTTTTCTTTGTCGTAGTCCGAATCGGACTTTTCGATCTGGCCGCGGATCTGTTCGCAGCGGGCCTTGATGTCCTTTTGGGAGCCGGCGCCGCCGACGATCGTGGTGTTGTCCTTATCGATCACCACGCGCTGGGCGGTCCCGAGCATGTCCAAGTCGACATTCTCAAGCTTCACGCCGAGGTCCTCGGAAATGAATTTCCCCTTTGTGAGGATCGCGACGTCTTCCATCATCGCTTTGCGCCGGTCCCCGAATCCGGGGGCCTTGATCGCCGCGATCTGGAGCACGCCGCGCATCTTGTTGACCACGAGCGTCGCCAGGGCTTCGCCTTCGATGTCCTCAGAAATGATGAGGAAAGGCTTGCCGAGTCGCGCGACCTTTTCAAGCACGGGGACGAGGTCTTTGACGGAGCCGATCTTCTTCTCGAAAAGAAGGATGTACGGCTCTTTCAAGACCACTTCCATCCGCTCGGTGTCGGTCACGAAGTAAGGGGAAACATAGCCGCGGTCGAACTGCATGCCCTCGACCACGTCGAGCTCGGTCTTCAATCCCTTCGCTTCTTCGACCGTGATCACGCCTTCTTTGCCGACTTTTTCCAAAGCGTCCGCGAGGAGCTTGCCGATCACTTCGTCATTGTTGGCACTGATGGAGCCGACCGCCTGGATGTCTTCCTTGCCTTTGACGGATTTCGCCATCTTCTTGATCGTTTCCACGATCTTCGCCGCGGCCTTGTCGATCCCGCGTTTGAGCGCCATGGGATTGGCGCCGGCGGTGACGTTCTTCAGGCCTTCGGAAACGATGGATTGGGCCAAGACCGTCGCGGTCGTGGTCCCGTCTCCGGCCGTGTCCGAAGTCTTTTCAGCGACTTCGCGGACCATCTGGGCCCCCATATTTTCATAAGGGTCCTTCAGGTCGATCTCTTTGGCGACCGTGACGCCGTCTTTGGTGACGAGCGGCGCGCCGAACTTGCGGTCGATTACCACATTGCGTCCGCGGGGACCGAGCGTGACGCTGACGGCCCTTGCGAGGATATCCACGCCGCGCTTGATCCGCTGGCGTGCGTCTTCTGAATAAGAGATTTGTTTGGCCATGGACTACTCCTTCTCGTAAACGGCGAGGATCTCGCTCTCTTTGAGGATCTTGTGCTTGAGGCCGTCGATCAGGATGTCATCCCCGGAATATTTCCCGAAGAGCACGCGATCGCCTTTTTTGACTTCAATGGCCTGTACCTTGCCGGATTCGAGCGTCTTGCCGGCGCCGACCGCGACGACCTTGCCTTCGGTCTTTTCTTCTTTCGCGGTGTCGGGAAGGATGATCCCGCCTTTAGTCTTCGATTCCGCTTCAAGAACTTCCACGAGCACTCTGTCTGCTAACGGTCTGACTTTCATTTTGGTTTCTCCTTTTATGTTATGTTCTTTATGTCCTTCCCGCAGGCTTTTAGCGGGAATCCATTTTTGATTTTATTGGCTCCCCGATTAAAACATTCGGGGACAACACAAAACGTCGATTAATAATCCATGCCTCCCATACCGCCCATTCCTCCCATGCCACCCATCCCGCCGCCCGGAGGCATCATCGGGGCTTTTTCTTCTTCGGGAAGCTCCGTGATCAGGGTTTCGGTGGTGAGGAGCAGTCCGGAAACGCTTGAGGCGTTCTGGAGTGCGCTACGGGTCACTTTTTTCGGATCGATCACGCCGGCCGCGACCAGGTCTTCAAAAACGCCGGTCTCGGCGTTATAACCGACGTTGCCTTTTTCGGACATCACGCGCTGCACGACGACCGATCCTTCTTCGCCAGCGTTGTAAGCGAGCTGGCGGAGCGGTTCTTCGAGCGCGCGCCGGATGATATCGGCGCCGATCTTTTCATCGCCCTTGAGCTTGAGGCTGTCCAGCACGGTGCCGGCGCGAAGGAGCGCGACCCCGCCGCCGGGGACAATGCCTTCTTCCACCGCTGCGCGCGTGGCGTGAAGGGCGTCTTCAACGCGGGCTTTCTTTTCCTTCATTTCGGTTTCCGTTGCGGCGCCGACATGAATGACGGCCACGCCGCCCGCGAGTTTCGCGAGCCGTTCCTGGAGTTTTTCGCGGTCATAATCTGAATCATTATCTTCGATCTGTTTCTTGATCTGACCGATACGGCCGGTGATCTCGGCGCTCTTGCCGGCGCCTTCGATGATCGTGGTGTTGTCTTTATCCACGGTTACGCGTTTGGCACGGCCGAGATCCTTCAAAGTGACGTTCTCGAGCTTGATGCCGAGGTCCTCGGTGATCGCCTTGCCACCGGTCAGGATGGCGATATCTTCCAGCATGGCTTTACGCCGGTCGCCGTAGCCCGGCGCCTTGACGGCGCAGACGTTCAGCGTGCCGCGGATCTTGTTGACCACGAGGGTCGCCAGCGCTTCGCCGTCCACATCTTCGGCGATGAGGAGGAGCGGTTTGCCCGCCTTTGACGCGGCTTCAAGGATCGGAAGCATGTCTTTAACCGAAGAGATCTTTTTCTCGTTGATGAGGATGAAAGGTTCTTCGAGCACGACTTCCATGCGTTCGGTGTCGGTCACGAAATAGGGGGAAAGGTACCCCTGATCGAACTGCATCCCTTCGACGACGTCCAGCGTGGTGGCCGTGGTCTTGGCTTCCTCGACCGTGATCACGCCGTCTTTGCCGACCTTGTCCATCGCTTCGGCGATCTGGCTGCCGATCGAGGTATCGGAGTTCGCGGCGATCGCGGCGATTTGCGCGATCTCTTTTTTATCTTTACCGATCGGCTTTGCGATTTTGTCGAGTTCGGCGACGATCGCTTCGACCGCTTTGTCAATGCCGCGCTTGAGGGCCATCGGGTTCGCACCGGCAGTAACGTTTTTCAGACCTTCACGGAAGATCGCTTGCGCGAGGATCGTCGCGGTCGTGGTACCGTCTCCGGCGATATCGGAAGTTTTCGACGCGACTTCTTTGACCATTTGAGCGCCCATGTTTTCATAAGGATCTTCGAGCTCGACTTCTTTGGCCACGGAAACACCGTCCTTGGTGACCGTGGGGGATCCGAATTTTTTCTCGAGCACGACATTGCGGCCTTTAGGGCCGAGTGTGACTTTGACTGCGTTTGCGAGTTGGTCCACGCCGTGCAGAATCGCGCGACGGGCCTCTTCGCCGAAAAGTAGTTGCTTTGCCATGGTGTATCCTCCTGTTGGTGTCATTAAAGGGGCCGGAAAAGCAGCCCGCTGATCGAAAACTGAGAGGTACTGCCGAGCTTGGCACTCGAATGACGTGAGTGCTAAGAGGATGCTATTGTAATCGGCAAAGCGCAAAAATCAAGCGGAAATATATTGCCGGTTATCGAAGGGCATCCGTAGGGATGCTACTTTGCCTGTTCCCGCCAAAGCGCGAGGAGAGATTTGATCGAATGCTTGGGGTCGACAATCTGGATGTTTTTGGCGTAGGGGCGGATATGTCCGGCGAACCCGCCGGTCGCTAGCACCCGGAGGTTCTCTCCATAGCGGCTGCGGAACCTTCGAATGAGCTCATCGGTCATAGCACCGTATCCCTCGAGGATCCCCGATTCCATGCATTCCCGGGTATTCCGTCCCAGAAACGATGCGGTTCTCCTGGGAAGCCGGAGATTTTTTGGGAGAAGGGCGGCTCTCTGGCCAAGAGCCCGAAGGGCGGTCTCTGGTCCGGGGACGATCATGCCGCCTTTGAACACTCCCTTGGCATCCACATAGTCGAACGTAATGGCAGTTCCATAGTCTATTATGAGGATCGGAAGCTTGTACATCCTCGTCGCTCCATAGATGTTGACTTTCCTGTCACAGCCTAATGCATTATAATTATTATAGTTATGGCGGATCTTGACCGGTAAATTCGACCCGCATAGCCATATTTTAATCCCATTTATTTTTGATAGCTCTTTATTTAAAAAAGATGTTATTTCTGGGAAAACGGAACTTATAATTACGTCTAAATAGTTATATCCACCACTTTCAAGCATTTTTATTGCATATTTAGGGATGTCGTTATAAAAAATAGATCCGAAGTCGATAAGGCGGCCGCCTTCATAGAATCCTACTGTTGCTGCCGTGTTTCCGATGTCCATAGCCAGGATGCGTTTGATCATAAATCCTTATACTTTAGCCACCCTGAAGGTGGCGTTACCTTATAGTACCTGTCTTGTAAAGCTCATCGACTCTGTCGCTGAGCTCTTCCAGGACGTCTTCCAGGATGTCCTCTCTCGAATAGGTCTTCCCAGTGATCAACATCATCGAAGTAGCTTCAGGCGGAAGTTCCTCAGCAGTTGCATTCACGTTAAGGCCGATGCCGATGACGGCAGCTTCCAGCTTATTTTGAGAAGACAAGGATTCAACCAGCGTACCGCAAATCTTTCTAGGGCCGATCATGAGGTCGTTCGGCCGCTTGAAATCGGCATCGATAGCATACTTCTCTTTCAGCGCTTTGGCAACGGCACGGCAGGCAATCTGGGTCAGGAAGGGAGCCTGGTCGGGGCGAAGCGGGGGGCGCAAGAGTGCCGAAAAAAGAAGGTTCTTACCTCTCGGCGATACCCATTGACTTCCCGGTTTTCCGCGGCCGGCAGTCTGGAAGTCGGTGTGGACCACGAGACCTTCCTCGGCGCCCTGGTGGGCCTCCTCGAGGACAACGGTATTAGTCGATGAAACTTCGGGGACATGCCGGATATCGAAATGGATCATCGTTCACAATTCTCCGCGGGCTTCATGACGATTTCTTTCGTGCACCGCAGGGTGTATGGAATTTTAAATAACGAACCGCGGTAAATGGCTGTTCAGCCGGGTGACGATCTCATAGGGAATGGTGCCGGCCCACAGGGCCATGTCTTCGGCTGTGATGCGCTCGCCATGGTCTTCACCGAGCAGGGTGACGGTGTCGCCTTCTTTCACCTCCGTGCTTCCGAGGTCTACGGCGATGTAATCCATGGACACCTTTCCGGCGAGGGGGAAGCGCTTTCCGGCGAAAAGGACCGAGGCCCTTTTCCATGCCGCATAGGGATAGCCGTGGCTGTAGCCGAACGGAAGGACCGCGATCGTGGTCGATGTTTTGGCGATGAACTCGCGACCGTAGCCGACGGATTCTCCCGGCTGGACTTTTTTGACCAGGACGATACGGCTCTTTAAGGAAAGAACGGGTTTGAAATGCGCCGTCTCGCGGAGATCCTGATCGGGATAAATACCGTAAAGGGTCAGGCCCGGGCGGATCATATTGATGATCGGCGTTTCCAGCGTCAAAGACGCAGCGCTGTTGGAAAGATGGCGGAAGCGGAACACGATATTCTTTTTCTCAAGGGCCTGAAGTAAAAGGCCGAACTCCCGGACCTGGATCTCCCGGAACGAATCATCCTTTTCGGCTGCGGGGAAATGTGTGTAGATCCCGTCCATCAGGAGGCCTTTCAGCTTGGCCATTTTTTCAATCACGGGACCGGCTTCGCGGACCGGAATGCCCATGCGACCC
>CAIJDY010000152.1 GCA_903819565.1 Candidatus Omnitrophota bacterium
CGCATCAGCGCCTGCGAAACCACAAAATACCCGAGATAAGGACCGCCGAACTCCATCGAAAGACCGAGGGGCTGCCCCTCGCCCGCCGCGATGTCGGCGCCCCATTCCCGCGGCGTCCTGAAAACGCCGAGCGACAGCGGGTCCGCCGTGAGGATCATAAGAGAACCGTTCGCGTGGATCTTTTCGCTGACGCCTTCGAGGTCTTCCACCACCCCGAAAAAGTTCGGCGTCTGAAAGATCACGCCGGCCACCGTCGCGTCGAGTTTGGCCGCGAAGGCCTGCTTGTCAAAATTCCCGTTCGCGTCAAAGCCGAATTCTTCGACCGTGTAAGGCGTCCCCGTCAGGTACGTGCGAAGGGTCTCGCGGTAATGCGCGTGGACGGAGCGGGCCACGAGAACTTTCGGGCGATCGGTCTGGCGCAGCGTCAGGACCGCCGCTTCCGCGAGGGCCGTGGCGCCGTCATAATGCGAGGCATTGGAAACGTCCAGGCCCGTCAGCTCGGTCATCAGGCTCTGGTATTCGTAAATGGCCTGCAGGGTTCCCTGCGACGCTTCGGGCTGGTAGGGCGTGTAAGCAGTCAGGAATTCCTGACGGCCGGTGATCTCCATGGCCGCGGCCGGGATGAAATGCTCGTAACTGCCCGCGCCGAGAAAAGAGAGGTGATCCCGGGTGGTCGTATTTTTCCGGCCGAGCCGCGTGATCAGGTCCTGAACCTCGGGTTCGCTCAGCCCGCCGGGAAGCGAAATCTTGGCGGTTCGCAGCGATGCGGGAATATCCTTGAGAAGGTCCTCAAGGGAACTAACGCCGATCGTCTGTAAAAGGGACTTCTTGTCTTCGTCCGTCAGAGAAAGATAAGGCATGGAACTCGCTCGGCCTGCTTTTTAGTATGGTGACGCGGTATCAGTGTTTGGGTGTTTGCTGGACCAGATCCTTGTACTGCTGGACCGTCAAAAGACTGTTCACTTCCCCAACGTTGGACAACTCAAGCTCGAACATCCAGCCGTCGCCGTAAGGACTTTGGTTGATCAGCCCGGGATTCGATTCCAGCGTCTTGTTCGTGTCCGTGATCTTGCCGGAGACCGGCGCGTAAATGTCAAAAGCCGCTTTGACGGATTCGACGACCGCAGCGGTCTTGACCTGCTGGACGACCTGATCTTTTTTGGGAAGCTCCACAAAGACGACGTCGGAGATCTCTTGCTGCGCGTACGCGGTCACGCCGACCCGCCCCTTGTTCCCCTGCACGGCGATCCACTCGTGGGTCTTGGTGTAACGCAAATTCTCAGGAAAATCCATGATTCCCTCCAGGAATGATCCCCCGGCCGGTTCAGAGGCAGGGTATGTTTTATGAAATAGGAGCCGTATTTTATACTTTTCTTTTGTAAAAAGGTAGCGAAACAATAGCGGCCTGCACGGCCCGGTCGCGGATCATCACCTCAAGAACGTTCCCCACGGCCGCTTCGCCGGTCTCCACGTAAGCCATCCCGATGTTCTTTCCGGTCGTCGGGATAAAACTCCCGCTCGTCACTTTGCCGACGGGCCGCCCGTTCTTCCGGACCTCGAAATCCTGGCGCGGGATCCCGCGTTCGATCATTTCAAAACCAATCCTT
The DNA here is from genome assembly GCA_903819565.1 of Candidatus Omnitrophota bacterium. Taxonomy (GTDB): domain Bacteria; phylum Omnitrophota; class Omnitrophia; order Omnitrophales; family Aquincolibacteriaceae; genus Pegaeibacterium. The sequence continues at coordinate 1,608 of CAIJDY010000152.1, forward strand.
TTTTTCAGGATCCCGGACCGCTTCTGCCCCTTCAACACTTCACTGCCGGGAAACCGCTCCTTAGTGAGGTCCAAAGCCCATTCGAGATCCGCTTCGAGCGGCGTCAACGTATCATTCAGTTCGTGGCCGTAAAGAGGCATGGCAGCTTCAAGCCGCAGCGTGTCGCGCGCCCCGAAACCGACAGGCACGAGGCCCTTCTTGCCGCCCACACGAAAAAGTACTTCCCAGACCGCCCTCAGTTTGCTCATGGGGACCATGATCTCGTACCCGTCCTCTCCGGTATATCCGGTCCGGGTAATGATCCCGCCTTCGAAATCAAGATAGTAAAAGCGCTTGAGGTCCCGGTAGTACGCGCCGAAGGCCTCTGTCAGGATCTCGCGGCTGAGCGGCCCCTGGAGCGCCAAAAGCCCCATGGATTCGCTGAGGTCGGTGACGATGACGTCCTCAGGCGCCCGGCCGGCGAACCATTCAAAATCTTTTTGGATGTTCCCGGCGTTCACAATAATCAAAAAGCGGTTTTCCGCCATCCGGTAGACAATGATGTCATCCACCATCCCGCCCCGATCGTTGACGAGCGGCATGTAGATCGCCTGATGAAATTTGAGCGGGGCGATGCGGCGCGGGAGGTTCGCTTCAAGGTATTCGATCGCGCCCGGTCCCTCCACCAGCAGTTCTCCCATGTGGGAAATATCAAAGAGACCGGCCTTGGTGCGGACCGCGGTGTGTTCTCCCATGATGCTCGTATAAAAAAGCGGGACAAGCCATCCCCCGAAATCGCCCATCCGGGCGCCTTTTTGGAGATGCTCTTCGTGAAGCGGTAATTTACGCGGCTCTGTCTCTAGCGTCATGCTCATACGGGATCATTAGGGCTGAAAAAATTAATAAGGAAGGCTGATTATAAGAGTTAGGCGGGAAATTGCAATGGCAAAAACATTCCCTTAAAAATAATTGGCGAACCAGTCACGCACCGCGGCGATCGCCTTGGCGATCAGACCGCGCGGCGTGAAAAGGGCCTCCTGTGCGCGTTCGTAGGTGGCGACCCAGCGGAACATTCCCAGGGCGGGCGCCATCGACGGGTCCCGGACGATCTCCTGGGCCGCCTCCACGTGCCGCGTGCTCCCGAGCTTGCCGTCGCGGGAAAATTCCTTCTGGACCCACTCCAGAAAGCCTTCCGTCATGACCGCGCCGCCGGTGAAAACGATGTGCGGGTGGCGGATTTTTTCGTCCTGAAGGAACACGTCCGCTTCCCGAAGGATCTCCGTCATCCAGGCGAACGCGTGCTTGAAGAAGTTTTTGAGGAATTCCTTCCGGGGGAATGGATTGCTGGACCTTTTCATTGCGCGTCACAAGCGGCACCAGTTCTTCGCTGTTCTGTTCCCGGATATCGAGCGTCGCGAATTTTTCCTTCACCTTCTCGGCGTCACGCTCCTCAATGTTCCAGTCCTGGGCCAGGCACTGGGTCAGCTGATAACCGCCGCGCGGCAGCGTGCGTATCCCGGCCAGCATGCCGTTCTTCCAGAGCACAAGCTGGGTCGCGTCATCGGCAATATCGATGACCAGAACGCCTTCCTGTTTCTCCGTGTCTTCGAGGACCGCTTCCGCAAGCGGCAGGGTCTTCGGGAAATAGCCTTCGACCTCCATATCCAGAGACTCGAAGACCTTGGCGATATTGCGGAAGCTTTGGAATTCCATGGTGTAGATCTGCAGCGTCACCCCAAGCCGTTCAGCCTCAAGCCCCACGGGGTTCCGCACCGCCGGCATGTCATTGACAAGAAACGATTCGGGGATCGCCTGCAGGATCGAATCCGTGAGCGGAAGTGTCGCGACATTGCGCGTTTGCTGCACCACGGACTGGACCTCATGCGGGGTGATCGTCCGGCGTTCAGACGCGAAATATTCACAGCTCGAAAAGCGGTGCATTTTGACGCGACTGTTGCCGAGCACCACGTAGACGGGGACCAGGCCCCAAGATTCGGGCGACATCAGCGCCCCGAGCAATTTTTCCAGAGACGCGCTCGCGTTCTGAAGATTACAGACGAGCCCTTTGTCAAATCCCGCGGGAGACAAACTTTCCTGCATGCCACTGATGCGCGGGTTCACTTCCCCGATATCGCCCAGCATGGCCACAAGCTTCCGGGTCCCGATGTAGATCACGATGCACTTATGCTTCATATCCGTGGAAAGGTTCATTGTTTCCTTTTGACCGCGATGCGGTCGTACTGAAGGTCCATGTACTCGATATTTTCGCGAGGTTCGGTTTTGAAAAGAAAGAGAGCTTTAGTCAAAAATGAAAGCCGTTCGGAGGCCTTACGGCCAAGCTGAAAGTCCGGCCCCTCCCCCAAACGTACCGTGATGTTCCCGTAAGGATCCAGAATGACCCTCGTGGCGGTTTCGCGGCGCGAAAGCTCGTGCATGCGGAAAGCCGACAAAAACCGCAAAGCTTCGGGGTACCCCTTATTTTGGATGCGCACCCCGATTTTGGGCTCTTTGAGGGGTTCGCTGTAATCCTCGATCAGAATCCACGCCGGATCCGCTTCCGCCCTCACATCGATGATATAACCGTCATCTGCGACGATAGCATAGGGTCCATTTTGCTTCAACTGGAGGTTCGCGATAGGATTCCGCTTTTTAATCTCGACGCGAACGGTCGACGGCATTTGGCGGATCACGCGGACGCTTTGCGCGCCGGGCCCGAGTTCGATCTGCTTCTCGATCTTGCGAAGGTCGAGCATCAAAATATTCTTCCCTACGATCTTGCTCTCGAGAGCGCGGACACTTTGATCGGAAAGGACTTCCGGGGGAACGACCTTGACCTCCTGAACCTGAAGAAACCGGTCCGCCACAAGGACCTGCCTGATCTCAAAAGCGATAAACCCTGTCAAGGCCACCGCCACAACGACCGGCACAAGCTTCCAGAGCACCCACGCCGCCGTCCACAAAACCGATCCGATCGCGTGGAAAAACCCGCTCCGCCTCCCCTTTTTATTCTTTTTCCCCATAGGATTATTTCTTTCTCGTCCGCCCTAACGCGTCCTGAATAACGCGCAGGCAAAGCTCTTCAAAGCCGATCCCCACGGCGCGGGCCGCCTTCGGCAGCAAACTGAATTCCGTGAGACCGGGAATGCTGTTGACTTCCAGAACATACGGCCGGTTCTTCTCATCGAGCATGACGTCCACTCTCGAAAAACCCTTCAATCCCAGCCCACGGTAGACCCTCCATGCGATCCTCTGGATTTTTTTCGCGACCGCCTGGGGGATCTTCGCCGGTACCTCATAGACGGTCATCCCCGCCGTGTACTTCGCCTTATAGTCATAGAAGGGCCGCAAAGGCCTGACCTCGACGACGGGAAGCGTCTGGTCCCCCAACAGGCCCGCGGTCAATTCGCGGCCAACGATCCTTTTTTCGATCAACAACCGGCCGAATCGGCGCACAGACCGTTCTATTTTTACGGCGGAATCACGAAAATCTTCAACCAGGAACACTCCCTGGCTCGATCCCCCGTCAAGTGGCTTCGCAAAAAAAGGAACCGGAAAATTCGCAGCCTTCGTCCGCCAATTCTTTCGATCGATCACCGCGTAGGGCGGCGTCGGAACGCCCAAGCGTTCGAAATGCCGCTTGCTGATATGTTTATTAAAACTCTTGTGACACGCCGCAGAAGGCGATCCCGTGAAAGGTATGCCACGGCGCTCAAGTTCCCGCTGGATCACTCCATCCTCGCCCCCGTTACCGTGAAGCGCTATAAAAAGCACATCGACCTGGCGCCTTTTCCTGAGGAACGTCGAACGGTCCGCGGGATCGATCGCAATGACAGGGACGCCGCATCGCTTGAGAGCTTTGATAACAGCGCGGCCGGAACGCAACGAGATGCGCCGTTCGGCAGAAGTGCCGCCGCGCACCACGCCCACTTTAATTTTTCGGAATGATCCGGATTTCAGGTTCAAGAATAATGCCGGTTGCATGCAATAAGGTCTTTTGGACTTCCTCAATAAGACGGATGACATCCGCGCTCGTGGCGCCACCCTTGTTGACAAAATAGTTCGCGTGTTGTTCGGATATCTGGATCCCGCCGATCCTCTTCCCCTTCAGGCCCGCTTTTTCGATCAAAAAACCCGCGGACGGATGCGGTGCCGGCGGGTTCTTGAACACCGATCCCGCGTTCGGCTCCTGAATATTCTGCAGCTTCTTCCTAAAATCCAGATTGGCCTTCATTTCCTGGGTAATCTGTTCCTTCGGCCGTCTCCAAAGGCGGAGCGTCACCTCAAGAACGATCAGGTCCCCGAGATTAGAATGGCGGTAGGAAAAGTTCAGTTCCTCGCGGCTCCGCTGGACGACAGCGCCTTCCCTCGTGAGCGCCCGGACCTCTTCCACAAGGTCCCCGATCGCGTTCTGCTGCCCGGCGTGACGGCTGAATCCGGCGTTCATGACCAGCGCCCCGCCGACCGTGCCGGGAATATGCGCCAAGAATTCCGTGCCTGCGAGCCCGGACTCCTGGCAGAAGCGAACCAGCCGCGAAAGGCTTGCCCCGGCGGAAACGGTCACGCGACAGGACTCCAGATCGACCTTGATCAGATCATTTTCGAAAGAACGCATCGAAATCACGAGCCCCTGATAACCGGCATCGTCAAACAGGACATTCGAGCCGTTCCCCAGGATAAAAAAAGGTAGCCGTTCCTGCCGGGACCACCCCAAAAGCTTGATGAGCTGCTCCTCATTGGCCGGTTCCGCGAATAAATGTGCGGGTCCCCCGATCTTCAGGGTGGTGTGCGCGGTAAGCGGAACGTTACGCTGAAGCGCCGGCGCGGATATTTCGGACGTACTCATTCGCGACCTCTCCGATATCCCCGGCGCCCATGAAGATCATCACGCCGTCGTGAAGCGGATGCTTCAGAAGGTGGGGAATGATCTGTTCCTTATGGACGACAGAAACGTGTTTGTGACCGGTTTTGATAACCTCTTCATAGATCAGCTCAACGCTGACCCCCGCGGGGTTGGCCTCTCCCGCACCGTAAATGTCCGTCAGCACCACCTCATGCGCGTCATCAAACGCATGGGCGAAATCCGGACAAAGGTTCTTGGTCCTTGAAAAACGGTGCGGCTGGAAAATCACGCGGATGTACTTCCCCGCTTCCCGGAGCGCGCGCAACACCGCCCTGACTTCGGTCGGATGGTGCGCGTAGTCATCCAGGACGAGGAACTCCGGCGTCTGGCATTTCAATTCCATGCGGCGGCGCGTCCCTTTGAACGTGGCCAGCGCCTCGCGGATCGACTCCAGGTCAAAACCGAGGTGAAGCAGGATTGACAGTGTCGCGAGGGCATTGGCGATATTATGCCGGCCCGGCACCGAAAGCCTCATGGTCGTGGAGAAAAGTCCGGACTCATGCAGGTCGAATTCGGAACTAAAGGCGTGAAGGCGGATATTCTGGGCGGAGTAAGCGCAGTCTTCGGAAAACCCGAAATTCACGAAAGGCCGGCCGCTCTCACGCACAAGCGAGTTCAACGCCGGATCGTCCCCCCAGTAAGAAACAAGGCCCGGGTCGTGAACCTGGTCCAGAAAACGCCGGAATGACTGCGTCAGGTTCTCCCAACTGCTGTAATGATCCAGGTGCTCGGGTTCGAGGTTCGTGATGATGGAATAATTCGGCGCGTAAAACTCGTGGGAGCTGTCGCTTTCATCGACTTCGCAGACCATGTAATCCTTGCTGCCGGCCACGATGTTCGTGTCGTAATTGAGCATATCACTCCCCACAAAACAGGTGGGATTCGCGCCGATCTGAGAAAGGACGTGGGAGATCATGGCGGTCGTCGTGGTTTTACCGTGAGTTCCCAACACGCCGATCGAGGTTCCGGCGTTATTCAGAAGCGACGCTAGCACTTCCGCGCGATGATACACCTTGCGGCCCAGTGCCCGGGCGCCTTTGAGCTGGATGTGATCCTTGTGGATGGCGGAGGAATAGATAACCAGGTCGGCGTCCCCGAAATCAACACTCGTCTGTCCGATATGGACAGGAATGCCGGATTGCCGGAGATCGGAAAGAGCGTCGTGTAGGGAAA
>CAIJDY010000153.1 GCA_903819565.1 Candidatus Omnitrophota bacterium
ATCTCCGGAACGGGTGGCATTTGCGGCGAAAGAATTGGGCCTGCGTCACGTGGTCATTACCTCCGTGACGCGGGACGATCTCCAGGATGAAGGTGCCGCGCACTATGCGTATACCGTCCAGGCGGTGAGGCGCGAACTCCCGGAGGCTTCCGTTGAAGTCTTGACTCCCGATTTTCATTCGCGGGAAGAATTGATCCGGTGCGTGGTCGCTGCGCAGCCGGAGGTTTTTAATCATAATCTCGAGACCGTCGAGCGTTTGCAGCGGGTCGTGCGGCCGCAAGCAGATTATCAATGTTCTTTAAGGACCCTCGAGATCGCGAAACGTCTTGCGCCGCTGGGTATTACGAAGAGCGGCCTCATGCTGGGGTTGGGAGAGACCGTTCCGGAGATCCTGGAAGCGGGGCGGCATTTGCTCGCCGTCGGGGTCGGTATCCTGACGTTGGGACAATACTTGCAGCCCGGCCCCGAGAATCTGGAAGTCCAGGAGTATGTGGCTCCCGAAAAGTTCCAGGACCTGTCGCGCAAATTGACGGCCATTGGATTTGAAAAAGTATTTTCCGGAGCTCATGTGCGCAGTTCCTATCACGCGCACGAAACGTTTTCGGAAATGGGACACGAACAGACGCACGGGACTCCGGAAACGAAAACGGAGGCCTAAAACATTGTTGGGGATCATTCTTTTTTCCAGGCGAAAGGGGATTTCCTAAAATGATGGATGTTTTGGCGAAGGGATTCGCGGCGAACGTGGATGAAGCGGTCGTGAGGACGTGGTTTTTCGAGGAGGGCGATGCGGTAGCGGCCGGGGACGACCTGGTCAAACTCGCGACCGAGGACGCCACGCTGACCATTGCAGCGCCCGTCAGCGGAATTTTAGCGGAAGTTTTTTTTGATGAAGATGAAACCGTTCAGCGGGACGAAGTTCTCTGTGTCATTGATGACGAAGAGGTCGATCTCGATGGCGATGAAGACGAAGCCGATGACAAGGATGATGAAGACCGTTGACCGGTGAACTGAACTCTTATGATATCCCAGGATCTGAAGGAGCATGAATAATCATGTCAATGGAAGAAGCCCGAAAGAGGATGACGGCGATGCGATTTCCATTGCCCGAATCCGGGCTGTTCTATGTCTGAAATTCTCAAGCTCAAGAGTCCGGCTGAATTCATTGGCAAACAAGGGAACGGCGTTATCAGTTTTGGCTCCGGCCAGCCGGATCTGCCTCCGCCCAGCGAAGCCTTCGAGGGCATTAATTTAAGAAGGGACCTTCGTTACGGGCTCATTCAGGGTGAGCTGGAGTTAAGGGAAGCCCTGACCCATGAATATTCCGGATCCACCGCCGAAAACTTTGTGATCACGAACGGCGCTTCAGAAGCGTTGGATCTTGTTTTCCGGAGCTGGGGCAAGGGCGGCAAGGTCCTTTTGCCCCGACCTTACTATTATTCTTATCCTCCCATCATCGAAATGGCGGGCATGATTCCGGTTTATACGGATCAGGTTGAAGGCCGGATAGATCTTGAGGATTTTAAAAAGAAGATTGTCGGCTGCAAGGCTGTGCTCATCAATTCGCCTTCCAATCCCACCGGCCGCGTCGAGTCCATCGAAACCCTTAAAGAAATCGAGAAGATCACGCAGCGGCTCGGAATCTACGTTGTTTCGGATGAAGTTTATAAGGATCTGATCTATGAGCGTGAAAATTATCACCTCAAGGGCGATCATGTGATCACGGTGAACTCTTTTTCCAAAACGTACTGTATGTGCGGGGTCCGGGTGGGTTATTTATGGAGTTCTGATAAGCAGATCGTAGAGGATGTCTGCGAAGAAAAAACCCACACCTCGATGAATACCAATCTTGTGGGACAAGACATGGCCCTTCATGCCATGAAAGCCCCTAAGGATTATATCAAGAAGCAGCAGCTTATCTGGCGCGAGCGGCGGGATTTTATTTACCAAGGGCTCACTAGTTTGGGCTTTGATCTCTGGAAACCGGAAGGCGCTTTTTATGTGCTGCCAAAGTGTCGTAATGCGCGCAAGTTCCTGAGCGTTCTGTTCCAAGATTATAAAGTTATCACCTATTTGGGTGAGTGGTTCGGAGCGCCCGAGCGCCTGCGTTTCAGCTATGCCCTTGACATCAAGCAAATGGAAGAAGGGCTTAACCGAATTCAAGATGCCATGAAAAAAGTGAGTGTCCTGTGATGTTTACGCCCCAGGCGCATTAAGCGCGTTGGCCATGTCTTCCCTTTGTGCGCGTCCCATCGGAGTCTTTGATTCCGGCCTTGGCGGCCTGACGGTGGTGCGGCAACTGCGCCGATTACTTCCTACGGAAGAAATCCTCTACCTTGGGGATCTGGCGCACCTTCCTTACGGGACAAAATCCACCGACGAGATCCGCCGCCGTTCCGGAGAATGTGCCGATTTCCTTCTGAAGCAGGGGATCAAGGCTTTGGTCATCGCATGCAATTCGGCCTCCAGCGTCGCCTATAAACTTCTTTCCGAAAAACTTCCCGTGCCGGTCCTGGACGTCATCACGCCGGCCGTCGAAGAGGCGCTGGCATCCTCGAAGAATTTTCGCATTGGGGTTATCGCGACCTACGCCACGATCGAAAGCGGCAGTTATGCACAAAGCCTCGAGGCTCGTTCTCCGGATGCGGAATATTTTCTGAAACCTTGCCCGCTTTTTGTGCCCCTCGCCGAAGAGGGCTGGCTTGACGATGCCATCGCTCTCGGGACCGCGCGGCGTTATCTGGAGCCCATCAAAAAGAAAAAGGTCGATACGCTGATCCTCGGATGCACGCATTATCCGCTTCTTGGGAAGGTCATTGCCAGGGTCATGGGGCCCCGGGTGAGGCTGATCGATTCCGCGATCCCGACGGCGCTGAAACTCAAAGAGCTGCTTCGGAGGCGGAAGCTCCTCGGCCCGGCGGGACGCCGCGCGCCGCTGAAGATCTGCATTACGGATTACGTCCGAAATTTTGCGCGGATCGGCGAGGCCTTTTTGGGCGAAGAACTGCACAGCGTCAAACTCGTAAAAATTCCATGAAAAAAGCCATTTGCCTCTTGTCCGGCGGCATGGATTCCACCGTTTGCCTGTTTGCGGCCCTGGCGGAATCCTATGAGCCGATCGCCCTTTCCATCGAATATGGCCAGCGCCATTACCGGGAACTTTCCGTCGCGCGGTCCCTTACCAAGGAATTGAGGATCCGCCATTATTTCGCGACGCTCAGCCTCCCCTGGAAAGGAAGCGCGCTGCTCGACGAGAAGATCCAGCTTCCCAAAAACCGTTCCGAGGCCGCGATCCCGGCGGAGATCCCGGCAACCTATGTTCCGGGACGCAACAGCGTTTTTCTTTCCATGGCCATGTCCTGCGCTGAAACGCAGGGCGCGGACGCGGTCTATTTCGGCGCCAACGCCCTGGACTACAGCGGTTATCCGGACTGTCGGCCGGAATATCTGGAGGCGTTCGCTGCCGCCGTCACGCGCGGTACGAAGGCGGGGTCGGATGGAAAACGGATCGAGATCAAAACTCCCCTTCTCAGGCTGACCAAAAAGGAGATCGTACTCCTAGGCATGAAACTGAAAGTACCGTTCGGGAAGACCTGGTCCTGCTATGAAGGCGACGTGAAGCCCTGCGGGGCCTGTGACGCCTGCCTTCTCCGGGCCAAGGGATTTCATGAAGCCGGCATGCCGGACCCGCTTCTGGCGGTCGAGCCGGATCCTTTGCTGGGATGAAATCACCGCGCATGACGGACCGTGCCCGGGTCACGGAGATCTTTTCATCCTTGCAGGGGGAAGGTCTGCGGATGGGGGAGCGGCATCTTTTTATCCGTTTCGAAGCGTGCCAACTCGAATGCTCTTACTGTGATGAAAAATTAAAGCGGGGCAAGACCATGTCGCTTGCCGCAGTTTTGCGCGCGGTGGACGTTCTGGAAAATACAAGCGGCCCGCACGCGTATGTATGTTTCACCGGCGGCGAGCCGCTGCTTTATGGGGCGTTCCTGAAACCGCTTTGCCGTGCGCTCCGGAAAAGGGGATACCGGATCTTGCTGGAGACGAACGGCGTTCTTAGCCACGCATTGCAAGGGATCCGTGGTCAGTGCGACCTCATCGCGATGGACGTGAAGCTCGCGAGTGTTGGCGGCGGGGAGGATCTATTAAAGGAGCACACGGAATTTCTTAAGGGTGTCGGCGGAGCGGAAACCTATATCAAAATGGTGGTGTCGCCCGGGATCGACCGTTTGGAATATCTGTCGCACATGCGCATGATCGCGTCGCTCGCGCCCAACGTTCCTGTTTTTTTACAACCGGTCGGTCAGCGCGACGGAGGGCTTCCGGGGCCGCAGCTCCTGAAGCTTTTGCGGCATCTGCAGCGAGTGGGGCAGATAATGCATCGGGACGTTCGTCTTGGCATTCAACTTCACAAACTATTAAACATCCGTTAGTACCGCTTGAAGATTTAATTTATGGGAAGCGGAACATACCGCTAACCCATCAAATCGACAGAGAACAGTCTAGGGGGCATGGTATGAGGATCGACAAGAGAAAGAACGATCAGCTTCGCAAAGTCACCATTCGTAAGGGGTACCTGAAGAGCGCGCACGGTTCCTGCATGATCGAGATGGGAGGGACCAAAGTTATCTGTTCGGCGACCATCGAGGAGAAGGTTCCGCCTTTCTGCAAAGGGCAGGGCAAGGGCTGGATCACGGCAGAATACGGCATGCTTCCCGCGTCCTGTAATGAACGGATCACCCGGGAGGCTTCCAAAGGCAAACTGTCCGGCCGCACACAGGAGATCCAGCGGCTGATCGGCCGCAGCCTCCGCTCGATCGTGGACCTCACAAAGCTCGGCGAGCGGACGGTCTGGCTCGATGCGGACGTGATCCAGGGCGACGGCGGGACGCGCACGGCTTCGATCACCGGGTGTTACGTCGCGCTGAAGCAGGCTCTGAAGAAGCTGCTTGGGAAGGGCGATCTTTCCGAAGATCCCGTGCTGGATTCCGTGGCGGCGATCAGCGTCGGGGTGGTCGGCGGCAAACCCATGCTCGATCTCTGCTACGCTGAAGATTCCAAGGCGGAGGTGGACATGAATATCGTGATGACGGGGTCGGGAAAACTGGTGGAAGTCCAGGGGACGGCGGAGGGGAATCCCTTTACGGAGGCCGCGCTCCTGAAATTGCTCGCGCTCGGGAAAAAAGGAACCCGCGAGCTTACGGTGATCCAGAAGAAATATGTCTAAAACGGTGCCGTTATTGGTCGCGACGACCAATCTCAAAAAGCTCAAGGAGTTGCAGGACCTTCTCGCGGACCTGCCGTATCGTTGCGTGAGCCTCAAGGATTTTCCTAAGGTCACCATCGTTGAAGAAAAGGGCAAGACCTTTCAGGAAAATGCGGAATTGAAGGCGCGGGGTTATGCCGGACAGACCGGCATGCTCGCCCTGGGCGAGGATTCCGGACTTTGCTGCGATGCGCTGCAGGGAGCTCCG
>CAIJDY010000154.1 GCA_903819565.1 Candidatus Omnitrophota bacterium
GCATTTTTTGATCTGGGCCACGACCTTCGCCGGCACTTCGCTGTCGATGTTGATCGCCGTCATCGCGAAAGCTTTTTTGCCTTTGCCGACGCGCCCGAGCGACATTTCCGCGATATTGACCTCATGTTTCCCAAGCACCGTCCCGATGGTCCCGACGACGCCCGGAAGATCCTCGTTCTTCACGAAGAGGACCCAGCCCTCCGGCTCCACATCGATCATAAAATCGTCGATGCGCACAATGCGCGGCTGATGGCTGAAAAGCGTCCCGACGACGCGATGGGCCTGCTTTCCGACCGTGACCTCGACATCGATGTAACTGGCGAAATCCACCGCCTCCGTGCTGCTGCCTTCGGAAACCGTGATCCCGCGCTCTTTGGCCATCGACGGCGCGTTCACAAAATTGACCGTCTCCCCGCAGATCGGCGTCAGGAGCCCTTTCAGGACCGCGACCGTGAGCGGCGCGGTTTTGAAACGCGTCGGGTCGCCGCCGTAGCGGATCTCGGCTTTCTTGATGCTTCCTTCAAAAAGCTGGGGAAAAAGCGCGCCGATCTTTTCCGCAAGACCGAGCCAGGGCTGGAGCCCCTTGAGCGTGTCGGGATCCAGGTTCGGCAGATTCACGGCGTTTTTGATCGCGCGGTTGTTCAAGGCATCGATCACCTGCTTCGCCACATCCACCGCGACGTTCTCCTGCGCTTCCTGGGTTGCCGCGCCAAGGTGCGGCGTGCAGATGAATTGGGGCAACTTCAGCAGCGGATGGTCCGCGGCAGGCGGTTCGGTGATAAACACATCGAAAGCGGCTCCCGCCACTTGCCCGCTCTGGATCGCCGCCGCCAGCGCGGCCTCATCCACGATCCCGCCGCGCGCGCAATTGACGATCCTCACGCCTTTTTTGCAAAGCTTGAACGTCTCCGCGTTGAGAAGATTTTTCGTGTCCGCAGTGAGCGGCGTGTGGAAGGTGATAAAATCCGCGTTCTTGAGAAGCGTCGGAACGTCCACGAACTCCACGGGATATTCCTTCACGGCTTCTTTGGAGATGAAAGGATCGAAGACCATGACCTTCATATTGAAAGCGCTCGCGCGCGTCGCGACCTCGCGGCCGATACGGCCGAAGCCCACGATCCCGAGCGTTTTTGCGTTAAGTTCGGAGCCCTGGAATTTCCCGCGCTTCCATTCGCCTTTTTTGACCGAGGCGTCCGCCTGCGGGATGTTCCGCGCGACCGCCATGAGCATCGAAAAACTGTGTTCGGCCGTCGAAACGGTATTGCCTTCCGGCGTGTTCATGACGATGATCCCGCGCTTGGTGGCCGCTTCGAGATCCACATTGTCCACCCCGACTCCGGCGCGGCCGATGACGCGGAGCTTCTTGCCCGCTTCAATGATCTCTTTCGTCACCTTCGTTCCGCTGCGGACGAGGATCGCGTCATAGTCCCCGATGATCGCTTTCAGTTCTTCGGGCTTGAGGCCGGTCTTTTCGTCCACCTGGAGATTTTTCTCTCTGCGGAGGATGTCCATTCCTCCCTGGCCTAACGGATCCGATACGAGAACTTTCATGTGGATATCTCCCTATTGTAAGGTTATTAGCGGTTCATGCTGTTCGCGTTATTTGCAGGAACAACAACAGGAACCGGAAGAAGACTTCATCTCCTTGAGGGTCTCTCCGAACACCTTGAGCCCCACCTCGAGATCCTTTTTCGTGATCGCGCCCATGTGACAAATGCGCACCACTTTCCCCTTCATCTGGTCTCCCTGACCGCCGGCCATCGCGACACCTTTTTCATCGCGCATCACCTGCGTGAGCTTCTCCCCGTCGAGCCCCTCAGGCAAACACGCCGCAGTGACCGTGGAAGACGGCGCCTTGGAAAAAAGCTGCAGGCCCATTTTTTGCAGTGTTTCGCGGGTCCATGCGGCGTTCGCGGCGCAACGCTTGAACACGTTGTCGATGCCTTCCTCTTCGATCAACTCGAGAGATTTCTGGAGCCCGATGACCAGCGTGAGCGCCGGCGTCCAGGGAGTATCGCTGTCCTTCAGGGACTTTTCGTAATATTTCAGATCGTAGTAATAACGCGGCAGCTTGGCGGTCGCCATGCGCGCCTTCGCCTTGTCGCTTACGCTCAGGAACGCGAGCCCCGGAGGCAGCATCAGCGCCTTCTGGGAACCGGCGATCACGAGGTCCACGTGCCATTTGTCCGTCTCCAGACGGTCCGCGCCGAGGCCCGAGATCGCGTCCACGATCAAAAGGGCGTTCGTTTTCGCCACGATCGCGCCGATCGCTTGGATGTCGTTGAGCACCGCCGTCGAGGTTTCGCAAAGCTGGACGCAAACCGCTTTGATGTCCGGATCTTTTTTGAGCGCCTCTTCGATCTGGGCCGGCTGGATGGGCTCGCCGTTCGACACTTTGATCACGATGGGGTTCAGCCCGAACGCTTTCGCGATGGCCGTAAAACGTTCCGCGAACTTCCCGTTCTCCCCGACAAGGATCTTATCCCCGGCCGAATGAAAATTCACGATGGCGGCTTCCATGGCCAAAGACCCCGAACCCGCGAACGTGTAGACAGGCGACTTCGTCAAAAAAACCTTCTTGAGCCGTTCGGAAACATCCCCGAAGATCTTGCGATACTTCGGCGTGCGATGATGGAATATAGGCTCCGCCATCAGCTTGCGGACCGCTTCGGGAACGGGGGTGGGACCGGGCGTTAAAAGGAGTGTGGGCTTGATCATTTGGGGACCTCCATGCGGGTGGTGATGACGGAATCGACAATGCCGTAATTTTTGGCTTCTTCGGCGGACATGAAATAATCGCGATCGGTGTCCTTCTCGATGCGGTCGAGCGGCTGTCCGCTGTGCTCGACGAGGATCTTATTGAGCTGCTCCTTGAGTTTTAAAATCTCCTTGGCTTGAATGTGGATGTCGGAGGCCGTTCCCTGCGTGCCGCCCCAGGGCTGATGGATCATCACGCGGGCGTTCGGAAGGGCGTAACGTTTCCCTTTGGTCCCGGCCGCGAGAAGAAGCGCGCCCATGCTCGCCGCCTGGCCGAGACAATAGGTCGCAACATCGCATTTCACGAAGCGCATGGTGTCATAGATCGCAAGACCCGCCGTCACGGAACCGCCCGGGCTGTTGATATAAATATTAATATCCTTGCCGGGTTCCTCCATGTTCAGGAAGAGGATCTGCGCGATGATCAGGTTCGCGATCACGTCATCAATCGGCGTTCCGATAAAAACGATCCGGTCTTTAAGAAGCCGGGAGTAGATGTCATAAGCCCTTTCCCCTTTGCCGGTCGTTTCAATGACCATCGGGACCAGATAACTCATCTTGAACCTCCTTTTTCAGTGAGCGGCGCGCGCGCCGCAAATCGCCCGTTTATTGGATCTTCGCGTTCTGTTTCAGGAATTCGATGACCTTTTCGTTCCGGACCTGGTCCATCAGGCCGTCCACCGCTTCCCTGTGTTCGCGATAATATTTCTCGACCGCCTCTTTGGGCTGGCGGTACTGCTTGCTGAGAGCCTCGTATCTTTTTTGCAGGTCCGCTTCTTCGGCTTTGATCCCCTGCGCTTCCGCGATCTCGTCCAGAAGAAAAGCCAGATGGATCTGCCGCCGCGCTTCCGCCTCGAACTCCTTGGTCAATTTTTCCTTTTCCTTGTCAAAAAGCTCTGCGGTGCCTCCCTGGGAGACGAACCGCTGGCTCGCCTGGTCCATCAGGTATTCAGTGCGCCGCTGCAAAAGGCCTCCCGGAATATCAAGCTTGTTGTGTTTGATCAGTTCATTCAGAAGTTCTCGTTCGAATGCCGCATCTTTTTCTTCCTGGGCGCGTTTTTCGAGGTCCTGCGTCAGCTTTTGTTTCAGATCGTTCAGGTCCTTATAGTCCCCGGCTTGTTTCGCAAGCTCGTCATCAAGGGCCGGCAGCGATTTTTCCTTGATCTCCTTAACCTTCATCTTGAAAACCGCGGTCTTGCCTGCCACCCGCTTGTCCGCCATGTCCGCCGGGAAAACGATCTTCACGTCTTTCTCCTCGCCCGGCGAGGCCCCCACAAGCTGGACGGAAAAACCTTTGAGGTATTCGTCTTCTTTGAGTTCGATCCAGTCGTCGTTGCGCTTTTCCATCTCTTTCCCGTCCGCGGTACACACGTAATCCGCGATAACGAAATCCCCGAGCTTGGCCGCGCGGCCCTCGACCGCTTTATACTGGGCGTGCATCTCCTGCGTCTGCTGAAGGGCTTTTTCCATCGCCTCCGGTTTAATTTCCGCCTTTTCCTTTTTGGCGCTCAACCCGGTCACGCGGCCCAGCTTGATCTTCGGACGGGTCTCGACGAAAGCCTTGTAAACCAGCTTTTCCTTTGAAAATTGGATGTCCTTGATCTCCGGGGTCGCTAGCGGGCTGATCTCTTTTTCGCGGAGCGCCTTGGGAAGGGATTCCGAGAGGAGGGCTTCCAGCACCGAATCATTGGCGTTCTTTTCATAATGCATGACCAAAACGTCGCGCGGGACTTTTCCGGGACGGAATCCCGGCACTTTGGCCCGCGGCGCAATAGCCGTATAAAAACTTTCGAATTCTTTCTGGATACGGTCTTTCCCGATCTCGAGGGTCAGGATCTTCTCGCAAGGCTTTCCGTCCTGGACTTTAATCTTGAGCAACGCTTCCCGGGGCTCCGGAGTTTCACCGGCCGGAAGCGTTCCGGTCGTTTCTTCTTTCGTCTTTTTGAATAACACAAAAACCGCCTTATCTTTTTAAGATCACAGAGATCCAAAAATCAATTCGAGAATTACTTCCGTATGCAGCGTCGCAGACGGTTGTCCTTCTACCGCAGCGACGCAGCACTTGTTCATTAGGAACAAGTGGAGCGAGTGGAGGGAATCGAACCCTCGTAGCTGCCTTGGCAAGGCAGAGCATTACCACTATGCTACACTCGCTTATCTGATGAGACTTTGCGTGCTTGGAGCGTGTTATTCTAGGAGCGCTCCCTGTCTTTGTCAATGAAACCCAAGGCCCCTGGTCCAGCCCTAATATGACCTGTATTTTTTACGTTTATGCAGTCTTGTGAAGCGGGTGCAAGTGCGGCCGGAGGGACTTGAACCCCCACACCTTGCGGTACAGGATCCTAAGTCCTGCGCGTCTGCCAATTCCGCCACGACCGCAGATTAAAAATAAGTGCGCCCTGAAGGAGTCGGCGCCTCCGCTTCGCTCCGGTCGGCCACCCGCTCCGCACTTATGACATCAGTCATAAGTGCCTGCGGAGCTCCCTTCGAATCCTTCTACGCACAACCACCGCAGGCGGTCCTCATCGAACCGCCGCGGTGCCGTACTTTTCCATTGGGAAAAGTGCGCCCTGAAGGAGTCGAACC
>CAIJDY010000155.1 GCA_903819565.1 Candidatus Omnitrophota bacterium
ATATCAGGACAGTCCCAACCGACCCTCAAATTAACCGGAGGGTTGGGGCAGTACCGTACCGCTAACCAATAAAATTAATCTTGAAGCGGTACTAATTAAATCGGATTTTTTATGAAGTTCTGGCGCAGCGTGAATGTTTTGAGGAAGCTTTTCTTTACAACCCAGCGAAAGGAAAACAATGAGAGTTAATTATAAGGGGAATAAAATGAGGAAAGAGGCGGCGCGCCGCCAGGAACAGGAAGCGAAAAGGCTCCGGCGTCTCAACCGGAACAATGAAAATCCTCAAACGCCGCCCGCGGAGGGCACCCAGCCCGTTGAGGGAGCGACTCCTCCAGGGACCGAAGCTATATCCTGACGGTCCCGTTCACGAAGAAGAAATAAATATGGCACTGATCAGTCTGCAGGACATCACGCTGGCTTACGGGGGACCGCTCCTTTTTGACCACATGGACCTCCAGTTGGAGCAAGGGGCGCGCGTGGCTCTTTTGGGGCGCAACGGCGTGGGAAAAACCACTCTCATGAAAGTGATGGCCGGTCACTTGCTGCCCGACTCCGGAAAAGTGGTCTACCAAAAAGGGGTACGGGTCACGCACCTGCCTCAGGAAGTTCCTCCCGGGATCTCGGGCAACGTGTTCGATCTGGTGCTTTCGGGGCTGGGCGAGCGCGTCAAACTTCTCAGCGATTATCATCATCTGAACCACCGTCTTCAGACCGAGTATTCGGAGCAGCTCATGCGGCAGTTGAGTGCCCTCCAGGCCGAGATGGATCACTCCCAGGGCTGGGAGACGAACCGCGAGGTCGAAGAAGCGATCTCTCACGTCAAGCTGGACCCTGAGAGTCAGTTCGAAGCGCTTTCCGGCGGCCAAAAAAAGAGGGCGCTGCTGGCCCGGGCGCTGGTCCTTAAACCCGAGATTCTTCTTCTGGATGAACCGACCAATCATTTGGATATCGAATCGATCGATTGGCTGGAAGGTTTTTTGAAGGGATATCCGGGGACCCTTTTCTTCGTGACGCATGACCGGACGTTCATGACGCATTTGGCGACGCGGATCGTGGAGCTGGACCGGGGCAGGCTTTTCAGCTGGGAGTGCGATTACCCGACTTTTCTGGAGCGCAAGCAAATGGCCCTGGACGCGGAAGAAGCCGAGCGCGCGCGCTTCGAGAAAAAACTGGAGAAGGAAGAGGTCTGGATCCGCCAGGGCATCAAGGCGCGGCGGACCCGGAATCAGGGCCGTGTGGTGGCGCTCGAGCGGTTGCGGGCACAGAAGCGGGCGCAGCGCCGCGGGATCGGGAGCGTTCGCATGAAAGCGCAGGTCATCGAACCTTCCGGGCATCTGGTTGCGAAGGTGCACCACATCAGTCACGGATACGGCGGGAAAAATCTGATCCGGGACTTCTCCATCAAGATCATGCGCGGCGACAAGATCGGCGTGATCGGGCCGAACGGGTGCGGGAAGACGACCCTGCTGCGGCTCCTCCTGGGACAGATCGAACCCGAAAAGGGGACGGTGCATGTCGGGACGGGTCTGGAGATCGCCTATTATGATCAGCTGCGCGAACAGCTCGACCTTGAAAAAACGGTCGCCCAGAACGTGAACGAATCCGGGGACACGGTTCTCGTTAACGGCAAGCCCAAGAACATCATCGGTTATTTGCAGGATTTTCTTTTTTCTCCCGACAGGGCCAGGACCCCGGTGAAGGTATTGTCCGGAGGCGAGAGGAACCGGCTTTTTCTCGCGCGGCTTTTCGCCAAACCTTCCAATCTGCTGGTCATGGATGAGCCCACCAACGATCTGGACGTGGAAACTCTCGAGCTGCTCGAGGAATTGCTCGTCGAGTATCAGGGAACGGTGCTTTTGGTCAGCCATGACCGTTCGTTCCTGAACAATGTGGTCACTTCGACTCTGGCGATGGAGGGCAGGGGCGTGGTCCGGGAATATCCGGGCGGGTATGATGACTGGCTGAGCCAGCGCGTCACGCAACCGGGAGACGGTGGGCCGGAGAAAGCGAAAGACAAACGCCCTTTGGCGTCTGAAAAGAACCAGGTCGGAGCGGGTTCTTCCCCCGAAGCGCAACGGGAGTTGAAATCTCTTCTGAAAAAGATTGAAAAGACGGAGGCGGAGCAGGAGGCGCTTTATAAGCTCATGGCCGAACCCGGTTTTTATCAAAAAGATCCCAAGGAGATCTCCCGGGTGAAACAGCAGGCCGAGGCGCACGCGGCCGGGCTCGCCTCAATGTACGACCGGTGGGAGCATCTGGAGAAACCGAAAGAAAGCCCCCCCTCCTAAGCCACCTAATCCAACCCCGTCTATCTAAAAGTTCGTCAACAGAAAAGGCTCCGCCCCTGATCATCGGGGATGATCCTGTGACGAACTCCTGCACTCTCTACAGCACCGGAGCGTGCTTGGCATGG
>CAIJDY010000156.1 GCA_903819565.1 Candidatus Omnitrophota bacterium
ACGGACGCGGTTATTGAAGCCGGCTTCATAGACCGCGCGACCGATCCGGTCGGTATGCTCCTGGTCGAGCTGGCTGAAAACGGCCGCCGCGCAAGCCGCTTTTTCCATGACCGCGTTCACATCGATGGGGGCGGAGATCTTTTCGCTCATGCTATTTTTCTCCACGATTCAGGGCCGCATTCGAGCAAAGGCCTATTCCGGATCCGCCGGCCGGAGATGGAATACAGGGATTTTCGGATCACCGTTTTCAGATGCGGTTACGCGACGGTGATCGTTTCATCAAGATAGACATCCTGGATCGCGTGAAGCAGGCGGATGCCTTCATCCATGGGCTTCTGAAATGCTTTCCGACCGGAAATGAGCCCCATCCCGCCGGCCCGCTTGTTGATCACCGCCGTCTTCACCGCTTCCGCGAGATCGTCCTTGCCGGACGCGCCCCCGGAATTAATGAGGCCGATACGTCCCATGTAGCAGTTGGCCACCTGATAACGCGTCAGGTCGATGGGATGACGGGTGACCAGCTTTTCATAGACGAGGGCGCTTGTCTTACCGAACTGGATGGCAGGATAACCGCCGTTGCAGTTGGGCTGCTTCTGTTTGATAATGTCCGCTTCGATCGTCACGCCGAGGTGGTTGGCCTGTCCTGTAAGGTCCGCCGCCGTTTCGTAATCGACGCCGTCCTTCTTGAAAGCTTCGTTGCGAAGATAACACCACAGGATTGTTCCCATCCCTAGCTCGTGTGCGCGCTCGAACGCGCGGCTGACTTCGACGATCTGCCGGCGGGACTCCGCGGAACCAAAATAGATCGTCGCGCCCACTGCTGCGGCGCCCATCTTGGACGCCTGGTCGGCCGTCGCGAACATCTGCTGGTCGTAGGTGTTTGGATAGCTAAGAAGTTCGTTATGATTAAGTTTCACGATGAACGGGATCCTGGAGGCATATTTACGCGCGACGACCCCAAGGACGCCCAGCGTGGAGGCGACGGCGTTGCATCCCCCGTCGAGAGCGAGCTTGACGATATTTTCGGGATCGAAATAGACCGGATTGGACGCGAAAGAAGCGCCCGCGGAATGCTCAACACCCTGATCAACGGGGAGGATCGAAAGATATCCGGTGCGGGCCAGGCGGCCGTGATTGAAGATGCGTTTCAAATTCTTCAAAACAGCCTGGGGCCTATCAGAAACACCGAAGATCCTGTCGACGAAATCCGGTCCGGGAAGGTGAAGATTTTCTTTAGGGATCGTGACGCACTGGTGGGCTAGAAGGGATTCCTCTTCCTCACCCAAGATCGTTCTGAGATCACTCATAATGCCTCCTGGTTCCTTTCGAAAAGCTGCTTTTCCGATGTCATAAGATTTTTTCCCTAAGGCAAAAGCGTCTAAAGACGCCTGCCGTAGATTCTAGCACTGGTTTTCAATAACTTTTAAGAAAAAAAGGACCAGCATTAACGAAGCGCCTGTCCCCTCTTCATGCGTCTCTACGTACCCCGTTCAACCCTGGGGGTTGGGCGAGGTGCTCGAGGTTGGAAAAATCCCGTTTCAGCTTCTGGCACTGCATTCCAATTGATTTAAGAAGTTCGCAGTACTGCACTGTTTACTTCTAAAATTAAATAGAGAACGGTACTGGACCGAGGTTTCACGGTATCCTAAAGGACTGCTTCTCTGAAATTCGTGCAGCGCCAATCACCGAGGTTGGCGCGGAATACCGCAACCATTGGGGTTGCGGCCTGGGGGACTTGACGGCAACTGCATTGCCGTAAGTCCTGTCCTCATTTAAAAGTCGTACCTCACGGTGCCATAGTAGGTGTTCGACATGTACTGGTCCTTC
>CAIJDY010000157.1 GCA_903819565.1 Candidatus Omnitrophota bacterium
AACTTCGCCACTCAGAAAGCGGGAAAGAATAAGGCTATTGAATGCTTCGGTCTCATGAATTACGACATGGGGGGCTATTTCCCCCAGGACATCGAGGTCGTGGCGGCTTTCGACGTCGACAAACGCAAGGTCGGCGAGAGACTTGACGTCGCCATCAACGCGAAGCCCAATTGCGTCTGGCCAATCCTCGCGACGGTCCCCAAGAGCAAGGTCAAGGTTGAGATGGGCAATGTGCTCGACGGCGTTTCCGAACACATGGCCAGCTATCCGGAACACCGCACCTTTGTCACGGCGAACAAAAAACCCTGCAGCGTGGAAAAAGTCCTCAAAGAAAGCGGCGCGGAGATCCTCCTAAACTACCTTCCCGTCGGCTCCCAAAAGGCCACGGAATTTTACGCCGAAGCCTGCCTGAAAACGGGCGTCAGCCTCATCAATTGCATGCCGGTCTTCATCGCCTCCAACCCGGCTTGGGCGAAACGCTTTGAAGCCAAGCGGATCCCCTGCGTCGGCGACGACATCAAGGCCCAGATCGGCGCCACGGTCACGCACCGGACGCTGGCAAAGCTCTGCATGGACCGCGGCGTCAAGATCGACCGCACTTACCAGCTCAACACGGGCGGCAATACGGACTTCCTTAACATGCTGAACCGCACGCGCCTCGAATCCAAGAAGATCTCCAAGACCTCGGCGGTCCAGAGCCAGCTCGACATCCCGCTGGAGGACGACAATATCCACATCGGCCCTTCGGATTATGTTCCGTGGCAAAATGACAACAAGGTCTGCTACCTCCGGATCGAAGGCCGCGGATTCGGCGGATTCCCCGTAACGATGGAAATGCGCCTGTCGGTTGAAGATTCGCCGAACAGCGCCGGGTGCGGGATCGACGCGATCCGCGCCTGCAAGATCGCGCGGGACCGAAAGATCGGCGGACCGCTCATTTCGATCTCGGCCTACACGATGAAGCATCCGCCCAAACAGATCGTGGATTATGAAGCCAAAGAGCTTGTCCGGAAATTCATCCAGGGAACTTGCCCCCGGTAGGGAACTCTGATGCTGCGCGAAATCCTCTATCCCAAAGTCGAGCCGCTGATCAAACAGGTCGTTGCCGAGCTCGCGAAACAAGGGGTTTCCCCGAACCAGCTAACGCTCGCGGGTGCGGCGCTCAGCCTCCTGACGGGCGTTGTCTACGCCAAAGGCCATCTCTTCCTCGGCGGCCTTCTGCTTCTTTTGTCCGGCGCGGGCGACCTTCTGGACGGCCCCCTGGCGAGGCTTACGGGAAAAGCGGACTCGTTCGGGGCGTTTCTCGATTCCACGATCGATCGCTATTCCGATTTTTTTATTTTCAGCGGACTTGTGATCTACTTCGCCGGGACCGGCGATTTTTTCTGGTTCGTCGTTACGCTCGGGATCATTCTCGGGGCCTTCGCGGTCAGTTATTCCAAGGCACGCGCCGAAAATTTCATTGCGGATTGCGGGGTCGGCATTTTCGGCAGGTCGGAGCGGATCCTGTTGCTGGCGGTCGGGACCCTGGTCGCGCCGCTTCTGTGGCTCGCGCTGCTTGTGCTCCTCATCGGAACCCATAGCACCGCGGTCCGCCGGATCCTTCACACGAAAAAGACCCTCGCTCAAACCCTGAAAAGTTGATGGTTCGCGCGCCGCATTCGTGGTTCCGGGTCCTCGCCTTCTCATTCCTGGGATCCCTCCTGTTTTCGTTCGTGGCCGCCGCGGCTCCCGCGCCCAAACCTCTCGAGGCTATCCTTCAAAAGATCGAGGCGCGTCATTACCGGTGGGTCGCGATCCGCGCGGAAGTGCTTCTCTTTTTCGCCGTTTCCGGGAACTCCCGTGCGATGTGCGGCGGCGAACTCCTTTATCAGCGGCTGGACGAACGCATGTTTCTCCCCTGCGTGGATTCCCAAAAAAATCTTGTCTTTGTTTTCCGGAGCCTGGACCGCCGTTTTGACCTCTACCTTCCCGGTCAAAATACGGTCTACCACGGCTCCATTTTTGACATGGAAGACTCCCCGGACATCGAGAGCCACCTCAAGCCGCGCGACCTTTACCGGGCCCTGAAACCGTCGGCCTTTGACCCGGACCACACCGAGATCGAACGGAGCGACGCGGTCAGCATCACGCTCAATATTTACAATGAAAAACGCGGAATGAAATCCCTGGAAAGGAAACTTTACCTTGCCCCGGAGGGAGATGTCCTGGGAGAGATCTATTACAGTCCGGAAGGAAAGCCTCTCACGCAGATCCAGCGGTATGATTTCCGCGAGATCCCGGCCCAGGTCGGCTCCTTCCATTCCATTATCTTTCCCAAAAAGATCACGATCATCTCCCCGGAGACCAAGAAAGGAAGCGCCATCTTTTTCGCGAACGTAAAGGCCCTGGATTCCGTGGACCCCCTCGAATTCATCCTGAGGCTCCCGGCGGGAACCAAGGAGGTTTTCCTTGACGAGAAAAATCCCCAGCTCGCGATGCGACAGGTCCAACTCGGCGAAAAACCCATTCCGCCGACGGCCACTCCAACAGCTTCGCAGGATGAGAGCGACACAACGGCCTCAGAAACTGACGCAAATGAAGATGCCGACCTGATCGCCGATGCTCCGGCCCCGAGCGCTCACGAGCCCAAGGAGCTCACCCCCGAGGAGGACTCACCGGCCGATCAGCCCGCCGAAGGGCCTGACGTCCAATACCCGGAAAATCCCGGACCAAAAGAGGGAAAGGCTGCTGAGGAAGAAACTTCTTCGGAAACAAAAACGGCGGAAAGTGAAACGGCTCCCGGGACCTGACGCTGCCGGAAAGTAAAACGGGCGGTCTCGATCAGTGGAAGTTCAGAACCACCGCTTTGGTGCGTGTCATCGCCTCGATCGAGTAACGGATCCCCTGCGTTCCCATCCCTGAACTTTTAACGCCGACAAACGGGAAATGATCGGGGCCGCGTTCTGTCTTTCCGTTCACCTGGATCGTCCCGACATCAAGACGCGCGGCGATCCCAAAGACGGTGTCGATATTTTTTGAGAACACTGAGGCCTGAAGGCCGTACTCGGAATCGTTCGTGATCTTGACCGCTTCATCGATTGTCTTGACCCGGAGGATTGGAAGCACCGGCCCGAAGGGCTCCTCCCAGGCGATCCTCATATCCACGGTAACTTTATCGAAGAGCGCCGGATAAATGAGGTTCTTGTTGCGTTTATTCCCGATCAGAAGCTTGGCGCCTTTTTTCACGGCGTCGTCGATGAGTTCCTGGACGAAATCCCCCGCTTCTTCGGAGATCAAAGGAGTGATATCGGCGTTGTCCTCGGGCCGTCCCACGGTCATGGCCTGGACCAACGGCATCAGATGCCCGATCAATTTGTCGGCAACGGACTCCATGACGAGGATGCGTTTCACGGCCGTGCAGCGCTGCCCTGAAAAGGAAAAAGCTCCGGCAACGATGTGCTGGGCCGCCAGAGACAGGTCCGCGTCTTCAAGAACGATTGCGGCGTCCTTCCCGCCGAGTTCCAGCAAAAGCGGTTTCATCCCGGTCAGGCCGGCGATGTGTTTCCCGACCTTGCTGCTTCCCGTAAAGGCCACCATGTTCACGAGCGGATGGCCGACCAGATAGTCCCCGATGGCGCGGCCCTGCCCCGTGATGACGTTGAGGACCCCCGCGGGCAGTCCCGCCTCGCAAAGCACGCGGCTGAAATAGAGAGCGCTTATCGCCCCCTGGGTGGGCGGCTTGAAAACCACGGAATTTCCCGCGACAAGGGCCGGCGCGATCTTGGAGGCCGCGAGATTGATGGGATAATTGAAAGGCGCGATCGCGAGAACGACGCCGAGCGGAACGCGGTTCGAGATCGAAAGTTTTGTTTCATGGAAACCGGGAAACGCCCCCGAAGAAAGGCTCTCTCCCGTGAGACGTTTTCCTTCCTCGGCCGTAAAGTGAATGAGGTCGGCGGTCCGCGTGACCTCCGAAAGGGAAGATTTTTTATTTTTGGCGATCTCGCGGACCAACACGCCGGCGATCACTTCTTTTTCGCGTTCCAGGATGTCGGCGGCCTTGTGGAGAACGTCCGCGCGCTCACTCGCCGGTACCTTGGCCCAGGATCTTTGGGCCTGTGCCGCGCCTTTCACGAAAGGGTCCGCTTCCTCCGGCGTGGTGGCAGGCACTTCCCCCACAAGCGATCCATCCGTGGGAGAAAAGATCTGATCCCTTTTTCCCGACTGCGAATCGACCCACCGGCCGTCCAGAAGATTTTTGTATATATTCCCTTCCCCAAAGATACATCGGAACATGCTCGTTTCCTTCCCTGGATCGCTTACTTTTTAGAGACCTTGTTTGCCGGAAGCTCCCGGCGCTTCCCAGCCTCGTCGTCCCGCAACCGGTAGAACCGGACCTGCGATTCGCCCGCTTCCCACGAAAAATAGATCTTCTGCCCGTCCCATCCACCGGGAAAGTCCACGCGCCCTCTTTCGATGCTGCGAAGGATGGCGCCCGTCGCGAAGATCGCTTCCACGTCCTCGGCGAGGTCCTCAATCGCCTCCTCGAGGGCGTGAATGCCGGACTCCAGGTTATCCTGGGGCTCCGAAAAACCATTGCTTTTTTCCGCCGCGCAGACCAGCTCGTGCAGGAACAGGGTGTCATGCATCCGGCTGTAGATCTCTTTTTTATGCTGAAGATGCTTCAACCGCTGCTCCAGTTCGGGCAGCAACGCGTTCGCCTCTTCCCGCGAAAAAACACGTCTCTTTTTTTTAGAAGGCATTTTCCCTCCCGCTCTCAAGACCGCCTAGGCGGCAACGTTCTCCGGCGCAACGTCCGACCAAAGCGCGGGCATCAAACCGCCGCCGGTCGCGACATTCACAACGCTTTCGTCGCTTAAGCGGACGAAACTGCCGACGTATTTTCCGCCGGAGACCAGTAAATTGAAATTGTACTTTTTATACATGAAGTCGAGCTTCTGGTTCACAATCTCGGGGACCGTGATGATCGGCACCGCGATCTGCTCCTGGATCACCCAATCCCCTTCCTTCAGGGACTTGTCCACGGCCGCGTTCCAATCCGCGTCCGGAGTTTCGCGTCCGATGTGCACTCGGCGCGTCCCGTGGCTGTCGCCCGCCGGTTTCAGGACGATCGCCTCTTTTTCGTCCTTGAGAAAATCGATCAGAAAAACCTTCCGGTGGCCGTAAAAATCCTCGGCGTCTGCCAGACACCGCGTCCACGGTAAATGCTGGCGCTTCATCGCGTTCTCGTTCTCGCTAAAAAAACGGTCGCATTCCGGCGTCGTTAAAAGCGAAAAAAGCGATTTCCCCGCCGCAAGGCGCGCGCGTAGCGGGTTGACCATGCAAACGGCTTTATCCTTATAAGCGCGCAAGAGGTCCTGCACCTCATCCAACCGGTCCAGGATCTCACCGAAAAGAGCGCGCCGATAAATGAGATGGACGCGAAATCCTTTGTGATAAAGTTTTCCGCCTTTGTATTGGAGTTCCCGGGGGTCCGCGATCGTCGTTTTATAGCCCTTGGATTCAAAATGGCCTTTCATGTACTCGAATTCGGAGGAGGTACGGGAATGCCGCCAGTCCACGATCGCGATCTGCGGCGTTTCGTAGCCGCCGAATTCTTCGTAGACGGAAAGAAGGGTCGTCAGAATGCTCTGGACGCGGTCGCTCGCGGCGAGATGATGTTCCTCGGCAAAGGGTTTGACCAGTGATTCTTCGAGGAACCCGGCCTCAAGCTGGTCCGTATACGCCGCGCCCGCCGGCGCGTCACAATTAAATTCGAGCAATTTCAGGCTCTCGCCTTCCAACAGGGCGTCGAACCGGCTGAACACTACGTTCTGCGAGTATCCGGGATCGATCTTCACGAGCTCTTCCGCTTCCGGCGAAAGATAAAAACGGGAACGAAGCTGCGGTTCTTCAAAATAAAGCCGTGTGGCCGTATTGACGATCTGATGGAACGCCGCGGAAACGCGCTTCAGGAGGTGCTGCTGCTTGGGCGTTAAAAAGAACCCTTTGTAGAACGCGGGAACCGTAAAACGGCCGTAGGCAAACGCCGGATGTTTGAGTTTTTCCTTGAATTTCAGGATCGCGGGGACGGCGAGGGATTCGTTGGCCCGAAGGTATTGATCGAATGCGTAATCAAGGTTCGCGGTCATGGCCTGCCCAAACTTTCGATTTTCGGGATCCGCTTCGAAGAAGTGATGGCGTCGATCACGCCCAAAAACCTCTTGATCCATGAAGACGCGCTCGACGGTTCTTCCATTTTAAGATCCCGGCCCGGGTTTGCTGTGTGATCGGAGCACGGGGTATTATACCCAGGAATTTTTCAGGAACACACAGAAGTTTTATTGGAGGAGTTGCCGCAGGACGTACTGGAGGATCCCGCCGTGCCGGTAATACTCGATCTCGATCGGCGTGTCGATGCGGCACACCGCTTCGAAGGTCTTGGTTTTCCCTTTGGAGGAAGCCTTGCACCTGAGGAGCTTGCCCATCTTCAGGCCGTCGGCGATCCCTTCAATACTGTAGACCTCTTCGCCGGTCAGTCCGAACGAGGTTGCGCTCTGCCCCTGAAAGAACTGAAGCGGCAGGACGCCCATCCCGATAAGGTTGCTGCGGTGGATCCTTTCATAGCTTTCGGCGATCACGGCCTTCACGCCAAGGAGGGCCGGTCCCTTCCCCGCCCAATCCCGCGAGGAGCCGCAGCCGTATTCCTTGCCGGCGATCACGATCAACGGCTGTTCGTTCTCCCGGTATTTCATCGCCGCATCGAAGATCGTCGCCGCCGAAGGTTTCCCTTTCGGCGGAAAATATCGTGTCATGCCGCCTTCGACTCCGGGTACGAGCAGGTTTTTCAGGCGGATGTTCGCGAACGTTCCGCGGACCATCACCTCGTGATTCCCGCGCCGCGCTCCGTAGGAGTTAAAATCCTGCGGTACGATCCCGTGTTCTATCAAGTACTTTCCGGCCGGGCTTCCGGGAGCGATGGACCCCGCCGGCGAAATATGGTCCGTGGTAATGGAGTCCCCAAGCACAGCTAGGACGCGGGCGTTCTTGATATCCTTGAGAGGCGCCGGCGTCGGCGTCATCGTCTGGAAATAAGGCGGGTGTTTCACGTAAAGGGACTCTTTGTCCCACGAAAAAGTCTCGCCGTGAGGCGCCGCGAGAGACAACCAGGCCTCATTTCCCTCAAAAGCGTTCTTGTAGCGGGACAAGAACATGGAGGGCTGGACCTCCCTGAGCGCGCTGCGGATCTCCGCGGCACCCGGCCAAATGTCTTTGAGGTAAACCGGCTTGCCGTCCGCGCCTTTTCCGAGCGGCTCTTTGGTAAAGTCGATATCCACCGTTCCGGCGATCGCGTAGGCCACCACAAGAGGCGGCGAGGCAAGATAGTTCGCCCGGACCTGGGCATGGACGCGTCCTTCAAAATTGCGGTTGCCCGAAAGCACCGCGGACACCACAAGGTCTTTTTCCTTGATCGCTTTTGCCACAGGCTCCGGCAACGGCCCGGAATTCCCGATGCAGGTCAAACAGCCGTACCCGACGAGATCGAATTTCAGGGCCTCAAGCGACGGCAAAAGACCGCTCGCCTTCAGATAATCCGTTACGACCTGGGAGCCCGGAGCCAGACTCGTTTTCACCCAAGGCTTCACCGAAAGTCCTTTTTCCACGGCCTTTTTCGCCAAGAGCCCTGCGGCAAGCATCACCCACGGGTTCGAGGTGTTTGTGCAGCTGGTAATGGACGCGATCACCACCGCGCCATGCCCGAGACCGTACGGTTTTCCATCGATCTTCAGGACCGCTTTTTTGACAAGATCTTTCTTGTTCTTCACCGCGTCCGCAAGCGCCTTTCTGAACGAGGCCTTCATGCCATGCAGGGTCACGCGATCCTGCGGCCGCTTCGGACCCGCAAGGCTGGGAACAACGCTTCCGAGATCCAGCTCGAGAGTGCTCGAATAAGCAACGTTTTCCTCGGGATCCTCACGGAACAGGCTCTGCTCCTTAAGGTAGATCTCCGCGAGACTTATCTGCTCCTCGCTTCGTCCGGTCAGCCGCAGATAATCTAGCGTTTCCTGGTCCGCCGGAAAGAATCCGACCGTCGCGCCGTATTCGGGCGCCATGTTCGCGACCACCGCACGGTCCGCAAGCGACAGCCCCCTAACTCCCGGGCCGTAAAACTCGACGAACTTTCCGACCACGCCTTTGCTCCGAAGCATCTGGACCACGGTCAGCACAAGGTCCGTGGCGACGACCCCTTCGGATAATTTCCCGGTGAATCGGAACCCGACCACTTCCGGGATCAACATGGAGACCGGCTGTCCGAGCATCGCGGCTTCGGCCTCGATGCCTCCGACCCCCCAGCCGAGAACGCCGAGGCCGTTGATCATCGTGGTATGGGAATCAGTCCCGACAAGCGTGTCCGGATAAAGGAAG
Organism: Candidatus Omnitrophota bacterium; assembly: GCA_903819565.1. Lineage (GTDB taxonomy): Bacteria > Omnitrophota > Omnitrophia > Omnitrophales > Aquincolibacteriaceae > Pegaeibacterium. The sequence continues at coordinate 8,410 of CAIJDY010000157.1, forward strand.
GTCTTGTCGCCCGTTTTTCTGCTGAAGATCACGGGCGAAAGATATTCCAGGTTTACCTGATGGATGATCCCCGTCGCGGGAGGGACCACGCGAAAATTTCGGAACGCCTGCTGCCCCCACTTCAGGAATTGGTAGCGCTCCAGATTTCTCTCAAACTCTTTGGAGAGATTTTTCTGGAAAGCTTCGGAAGTCCCGAAAAAATCCGTCTGGACCGAATGATCGATCACGAGATCCACGGGCTGAAGCGGGTTAATCTTCTTGGGATTGCCGCCCATAGCGACCATGGCTTCGCGCATCGCCGCCAGGTCCACGACCGCGGGGACGCCGGTAAAATCCTGGAGCAGCACTCGCGCCGGCGTGAAGGCGATCTCCTTGCTGCTTGTTTTGGCAGGATCCCAATTGGCGAGATTTTCGATGTCCGCGCGCGTGACACTCCTGCCGTCCTCGTTCCGGAGCAGATTCTCGAGAAGCACGCGGATGGAATAAGGCAGCTTCAGGACCTTCGCGATCCCGCACTCCTGGAGCGCGCGCAAACGGTAGATCGTGTAATCCTTCCCGGCAATCCTGAGCGTGACCTTGCTTCCGAAGCTGTTAAGAAGGCTCATGTGTGCCTTTTTTAAGAAATATTCAATTTGAGAAAGTTCTGGCGGACATCGGCGGCCGATCGGTGCAGTTCCAGCCGTTCCTCTTCCGTAAGACGCACTTCCACGATCTTTTTGACTCCGCCCCGTCCGAGTTGCGCCGGAACCCCGCAATAAACGTCCTTCAGGCCGTACTGACCGTCCAGATAAACGCAGGAGGGAATGACTTCCCCGGTATCCTGAAGGATCGCGCGGACCATTTTGACCGCAGAAGAGGACGGCGCGTAATAAGCGCTACCGGTTTTGAGAAGCGCGACGATCTCGGCGCCGCCGTTACGCGTTCGCTGGTTGATCTGCCCGATCATTACGGCATCCATCATGCTCGGAAGCGGTTTTCCCTGGACCTCCGTCAGTTCCGGCACCGGAACCATTTGGTCGCCATGCCCCCCGAGCACCACAGCCTTAACGTCGGCGGGCTTGCACATAAGCTTTTCGGCAGTGAAATAGGCGTACCGCGCGGAATCCAGTTCCCCGGCCATCCCGATTACGCGCTCCGCGGGAAACCCTGACTTTTTCTGGGCAAGCCAGGTCATGACATCCAGAGGATTGGTCACCATCACAAGGACCGCTTCAGGAGAGTATTTCGCACAGGCCGTCACGATCCCACCGACGATCTCGGCATTTTTGAAAAGCAGGTCGTCCCGGCTCATGCCCGGTTTGCGGGCCAACCCCGCCGTAATAACGATCACGTCGGAACCGGCGGTGTCCTCATACAGATTCGAGCCAAGGATCCTGCGGGAAAACCCTTCAACGGACGCGGACTCCATGATATCCAGCGCCTTCCCCTGAGGTAATCCCTCGACGATGTCGACCAATACCACGTCCGCGAGATCTTTTTCAACGATCCGCTGCGCGGCGGTCGCGCCGACAAATCCCGCGCCCACGACCGTAACTTTAGAATGTTTCATAAACTCCCCGGAACCGGATCCTGGCTATTTTCCCATTTTCTCGATGATCGCTTCGCCCATTTCCTTCGTACCGACGGCGGTCGGATCGTTTCGGTCGGCCTTCATATCATAGGTCACGTTCTTGCCCTCGCGGATCACCTCCGCGACCGCTCGCTCCAGCCGCTCCGCCGCTTCGGTCTCGCCAAGATACCGTAGCATCAGGACCCCCGACAGGATGACCGCGGTCGGATTCAATTTATTAAGCCCCTTGTATTTTGGAGCCGACCCGTGCGTTGCCTCGAACAGAGCGCCGTTGGTCCCGATGTTAGCTCCGGGCGCGACGCCCAGCCCGCCGATAAGTCCCGCGCAAAGATCGGAAACGATGTCGCCGTAAAGGTTCGTGAGCACCAGCACGTCATAGAGCTCCGGCTTCTGTACCAGCTGCATGCACATATTGTCCACGATGCGGTCCTCGAACTCGATGTCCGGATATTTCTTGGCCACTTCCCGCGCGACCTCGAGGTAAAGGCCGTCCGTGAATTTCATGATGCTGGCTTTATGGACGGCGGTGACCTTCTTGCGCTTGTATTGCCGTGCGTACTCGAAAGCAAACTTCACGATCCGTTCTGTCCCCGTCACGGAAATGGGTTTGATGCTCAGTCCGGAGTCCGGACGGATCTTCTTCTTCGAAAGTTTTTCGATCTGAGCGATGAGCTCCGCGGCCTCAGGCGTTCCCTTCTGGAACTCGATACCGGCGTAAAGGTCTTCCGTGTTCTCACGCACGATCACCAGATCGATGTTCTTATAGCGGGAACGGACCCCTTCATAAGATTTGCAGGGCCTAAGGCAGGCGTAGAGGTCGAGCTCCTTACGGAGGGCCACATTCACGGAGCGGAACCCTGTTCCGACGGGCGTAGTAAGGGGCGCTTTGATGGCGATCTTGTTCTTACGGATGGATTCCAGCACGCGTTCCGGCAGCGGGGTCCCCTCCTGCGCCATGACATCCATCCCGGCCGTTTGGATATCCCAGTCGAATTTGACGCCGGTCGCCTCAAGACACGCCTGGGCAGCAGCCGCAAGTTCCGGACCGACACCGTCTCCAGGGATCATTGTGACGCGATATGATTTCATAAAAATCCCTCTGTTATTAGGATTGTGGGGCCTCATGAGAGCATTGCGATAATAGGCGCCTTCCGCTACAATGCGTTTCTTACCACACATCAGCTCGTCAAATGGACTTGTATTTTATATGAAGAACGCCAAAATTAAAAGAACGCTCTTGGACGCCCTTGATCGGGCCGGACGGATCATTAAGGCAAATTTCGGCAAACAACAGAAGATCTCAAAAAAAGGCATTTTCAACCTCGTGACCGAGATCGACAAGGCTTCGGAGAAGGCGGTGGTCGAACTCATCCTCAAGCGATTCCCGGGACACGCTATCCTCGCCGAAGAGTCTCCCGCCGTCCAAGGCTCCGAGGGACGCTGGATCATCGACCCTATTGACGGAACGACGAATTTCGCGCACGGATTCCCTATCGTTTCGGTTTCGATCGGGTTTGAGCTGGAAGGACGGCTCACGATGGGCGGCGTTTTCGATCCTTTCCGAAGGGAACTCTTCTTCGCCGAACGGGGAAAGGGCGCCACGCTGAACGGCAAGCGGATCCGTGTTTCCAAGGTGAAAACGCTCTCGGACTCTCTTGTCGCCACAGGATTCCCCTATGACCGGCATAAGAACCCCGATGATTACCTCGGCATGCTTCGGGCGTTCCTCACCCGGATCCAGGGCATCCGCCGGGGCGGGTCCGCGGCAATCGACCTATGCTACGTGGCCTGCGGCAGATTCGACGGCTACTATGAAGTGAAGCTTTCCCCTTGGGACAAGGCCGCCGGCATGATCATCGTCGAAGAGGCGGGAGGTACTCTCACAGACTTTTCAGACGATCCCCTCACTTTAACGGGTATTCAGAATCTCGCCACAAACGGCCGGATCCATAAGGAGATGCTGGCAGCGCTTGAACCTTTTAAGCAGCTTGGCCGATAACCTTTCCGGAGGCGCTCATGCCAAAGAAAAGACCCACAAAGACGCCAAAACCACGGCACGTCTGGGCCATTAACCCAAAAACCCGTGTAACCCCCTCCAAAAAACACGCACTCCCCAAGAGAGACAAAAAGATCCAAAAGAACTGGGTGGATGAGCTTTTCGACTGAGACAGGCCTAACGGGCCGCTCCGTCTTCCATGAAGGGTGAACCGCCGGGGAGAGTCCCCGGGCTTCCTGCAGCTTCCTTTGGAGTGTACCCCGCAGGGGCTCCCTTTTATCCCTAAATCGAGTAGGAGGGAGAGTTATCTCTCCCGTCCTCTCACACCACCGTACGTACGGTTCCGTATACGGCGGTTCGTGAAATACGTTGAAGCTGATGCAATTCCGACAGCAGTGACATAAGGTTCAGCCGATCAAAGAAGG
>CAIJDY010000158.1 GCA_903819565.1 Candidatus Omnitrophota bacterium
AGAACGCCAAGAATCTCACGCTCGGCACCGTCATGCGCATCGAGGGGATACTGCGTTCCGTGCAACAGGTCCCGGAGAATATGGCGGGGGTCCTGGAGCGCGGCCCCGTCGAAAAAAAGCAGCTTCTCGCGCTGATAAAATCCGCGGTGGAAAAGAACCCCGAGCTTTACGGCTGCGGGGTCTCCTTCGCCCCCTACTCGTTCGATAGAAAATCGCTTTATTTCGCGCCGTACTATTATCGGAACAAGGATTCACTTTCGTTCGCTTGGCTCGGCGGCGAAAATTATCGCTATTTCGTGTCCGACTGGTTTCAAATCCCAAAGGAGTTGGGCAAGCCGCAGTGGTCGGAGCCATATTTCGATACGGGCGGCGGGAATATCCTGATGGCCTCATATTCCGTGCCTTTCTACAGGAAGATCAACGGGAGGCAGACGTTCGCCGGAGTGATCTGCGCCGACATGTCGCTCCAGTGGCTGCGGGAGATGGTGTCCTCTATAAAAATTCTCGACACCGGCTATGCTTTCCTGTTGTCGAGAAATGGGAATTTCGTCATGCACCCCGATGCGAAGCTCATCATGAACGAAACCATCTTCGGAGTCGCTGAGGGACTGGGTGATAAGAAATTGCGCGAGATAGGCCGCGATATGATACGTGGAAAGAGGGCTTTTGTCCGTATCCAGCAGCTGGATGCGGGCAGGCCGGGGTTTTTATATTACACCCCGGTCACTTCGGCGGGATGGTCCCTGGCGGTATTGTTCCCATGGGATGAGTTGATGGCCGACATCGCCCATCTCAACCAGCTCGTCCTACTTCTCGGCACGGTCGGCATGCTGCTTCTGTTCGGCGTGGTGGTTTCCGAGGCCCGCGCGATCACCGGCCCGCTGACGGGCATGGCTGACGCCACCGCCGAAATCGCTTCGGGAAATCTTGATTTTACAATGCCCGAGACGCTGTCTCAGGATGAGGTCGGGATGCTTTCTCGAGCCTTCAGCTCGATGCAGCAGTCGCTCAAAAGCCATATCGCTCGCTTGACCGAGACGACAGCCGCCAAGGAAAGAATCGAGAGTGAACTCAACATCGCCCGCGAAATACAGCTCAGCATCCTCCCTAAGATATTTCCTCCGTTCGCGGGGATGCCGGAGCTTGATCTTTTTGCCGTTCTCAAATCGGCGCGGGAAGTGGGCGGGGACTTGTATGATTTTTTCGCGATGGACGACGATCATTTTTGCTTTGTCATAGGCGACGTGAGCGGGAAGGGCGTGCCGGCCTCTCTGTTCATGGCGGTGACAAAAACCCTTTTCAAGGCGACGGCCGTCAAGGATACGCCGCCCGAGGTGGTTCTGGGCAAAGTGAACGGTGAGCTCAGCAAGGGCAATGAGAAGGCGATGTTTGTCACCGCGTTTCTCGCGATCCTGAACACGAAAACCGGGGTGATCGAATTTTCAAACGGCGGACATAACCTGCCGGTTGTTATAAGAAAAGGTGGGAGCGTCGAGTATCTGCGGCAGACAGGCGGCATGGTCGTGGGCGCGATGGAAGGGGTGGAATTCGAACGCGGCACGATGACGCTGGCTCCCGGCGACAGATTTTTTCTATATACCGACGGCGTTACCGAAGCCATGGACG
>CAIJDY010000159.1 GCA_903819565.1 Candidatus Omnitrophota bacterium
CATGCTCTCTCAACGCATTTTTTACATAGTCTCGCGTTCATTAGCTCCGTTCCCTTTCAAACAATTTCCTAAAACACTTTTTGGCAATCCTATTCAATCTCAGAAGCAATTTAGCAAATTTTTCCACTATCTCCAATTAAACCCAAGGAATAGCTTAGCATTTTAACATTTGAAGGAAAATGCTGGCTAAATCTTCCTTACCAAAGATCATATTAATTTCAGCCCCCATCGTTTCGACAAAGCGGAAAAGCTCATCGCGATCTTCACGGCTCAGCAGAGATCTCCACTCGTCATTTCTATGTTTATCCAGCCTCACCCAATTATCCGTATCAGCCTGCAAAGGAATACCAAGACTCTTTCTCACGCGAACCAGTTCGCTCGTTGGGGAGGCGAGAAAGTTTTCGTATGACACCACGATTCGATCACTGGATGATGAAGCGGAAAAAAAATCCGCAACCGCGCGATTACTTTCAAGCCAATATTCAGCCAGGTAGCGGATGTTCCCTCCGGGGAAAATCCTCTCCCGGGGCATGTCAGAAAATGCATCCGCTGAATAATAAGCATTCCAGCAACGGTTGCCGACTTTGGCAGACGGCCGGGGCCAACCATGCCAAGTAAGTTGCCGGGCCTGAACATCCGCAAAAAGCCTCTTCATACTTGCCACGACCTGCGGCAAATGCCGCCGCACCCAAATGTAACGAGCATCGGGAAATAGCGCCTTGACCAAAAACAGCTTGTTGCATAGGTGAGGATTCTTGTTTAGAAACACCGCCGTGGGGATCTTTCCCTGAAGCGAACCCATCCGAGCCAGAAAAGCTTTCTTGAGTCGCCCTTTCATTTCGGAGGTCATTTCGGTGCCATCGCATTCGGGACATTCGGTGTCCCGGGTTTTGGGCGACGCCATCGGGATTCCTCCATGTCTCGACCAAATGTCCTTGAGTTCGAACGGGCAGTAGGCAATGTGCGGTGAATTGCCGAGAAAATTAGCCAGCAACGTTGTACCGCTCCGCATAGCCCCGATCAAAAAAATAGGCCGGCTCAACTGGAATTTTTTAACCGGCCGATACACTGCTCTAAGACGTTCCCAAAAACCTTCCCCATCGCCCCCCCCCTGACGTTCTTGTGTCAACCTCTCATTAAACGATTGAATTCGCTCATTCACCGCAGGATAGCAAGAATTTTGCAGCAGACCTTTTTTGTCTATTAAATCGTGATAGTGCACGATCACCGGATCGGTCTTGGCAAAGTCCGATCCCAAGGGTTCCGTGCAAAAATGCACCGGAAAATTATAACGGTTGCCAAGCGCTTCAAATGATACTCCGCAGGACGCGAGAGCGAGGCTCAGGCTGGCTTGTTCACAAAAGTTGGTGCAATCTTTCAGGAGATCCAGTCGTTTTGACAAAGCGAGGTTCAAACGCAACCACTCGGGAATAAGAGCAGCCATGGCATTCCGGGAAAAAGACAATACTCCGGCATTAAAATACGGAAGGGTCGGTTCTCCACGAACCGTGCAATGTTCCGTCGCCTTCGGCGTTGGCAACTTAAAAAACGAGAACAATGCGCGAAAGATTTCTAACGGAACCGTGGGAGAGTCAGCGATTTTCGCGGCAAAATCCTTTTCGGAGACAAGTCCCAGGGGTTCCTGAACGATCACGGTGTCGCAATCTAACAAAATCACTCTCTCAGCGTCGGCAAGAGAGGCGAGCTCCAAAAACCTTAACTTGTTGGATGGAGGATGCGCTTTGCTAAAACGAGAAACAACGCGAACGTGAGCGCCATAACGTTCATACAGTTTTCGGTATGAACGCGGCACGCCATCAATCACGCAGATATAAAACTCCGAATCTGCCAAGGCCCCTGCAAACCAACGCCAAGACTGGAGGAGTCGCAGCGCCTGCGCTAAATATTTATTGGATTGCTCTGTCACGCAGCCAACAGCTACCCGCATCGGCTTTCCCCACGTCCATCCGGTCCATCGTCCCAACTTATTCCAAACCGCTCTCTGAGATACTCTGAACTCTTCCGGGTAACGACTCGAATTTTTTTCCTTATTTCATCGGTTGCCTGCAGCTGAGAACTCGTAGGACCAAGCAATCTATCTAAACCCATGATCGCAGAAACAACCTTTTGACGTTCGGCGGGATCCAGACGCAGTCTATTTAACCGTTGCAGGAGGTCGATCCCCAGGACGCTGACAGCTTTATTTACATTAGGAACACTCTGAAGCGTCGCTGCATCGACGCCGAGCAATATTCTCGCCTGTTCAACCGTATTACCAACTTCGTAGCAGGTCGCGTGTACAACAGGAAACGCAAACAGATCCTCTACTTCCCGAACAAAACCGGCATAGTCAAGTCGCCTCAAGAACCATGGATTTCCTATCACGCTTTCCGGCGGCTCAGCCGTCCCATGACACACTTCGAGGTCATTCGGTGGATTCTTTACAAGCTGCGAAAAGAATGACATCGCAAATGAAACAGGATCCCGAAAAACACACCATAGTGTCACGTTAAAATATTCGCTAAGATTTCGCAAAGCCTGTTTCGCGGCGGGAGATAAATCCGAAAAGCGATTGTAAATTCCCTCGCACGACAGCACGACCGTTTTTGATCTGGCATCACACACTGTTTTAACTATTTTACGGATGTTACGATCGAAGGTGCCGAAATCGCTTCTTAACAGATATTGGACAATCCACTGATGCTTTCCCAAGGGGTGCATCTCGAGATTTGGATAGAGAATCCCCTTTCTTAGCAACCGCCCCCGTGAAGCATTCAGACTTTGCTGTAATGTCGTTGTCCCGGTTTTGGGAGTGCCGACATGAAGAATCAAGCGAGGTTTAGGATTGTTCACGGAGACCTCTTGGCATCATTTGCATATCTCCTCCTCAAGGGATTTTTGCAGCACCCCTAAGAGAACTTCTGCTCATTCCAATACCGAAAGAATTTCCCTTGCTTTGCAAGCAGCCCCTGAAGATGGCCTTCCTCAGCGACCCACCCCGCGTCAAGAACCACGATCTTGTCAGCATGCTGTATCGTGGTCAAACGATGCGCTATGACAATGGTCGTTCGCCCTTTCACCGCTTCTTCGACCGCCTCCTGGACCAATTTTTCGGTCTTAGAGTCCAGCGCGCTCGTCGCTTCATCCAAGATGAGAACTTCGGCATTCCGCAACAGAGCGCGGGCGATCGCGAGGCGCTGTTTTTCCCCGCCGGAGAACTGGACGCCTCGCTCGCCTATCTTAGCGTTAAAACGATCCGGCAGACTCATGATCAGTTCAAAAAGCCTTGCTTTTTTTGCAACATTGATCAGCTCGTTTTCATCAATGACCCGATCTAATCCATACGTCATGTTCATCCGTATCGTATCATTAAAGAAAAAAGCGTCCTGGCTCACATAAGCCAGCTGATGCATGAGCGACTTCAGAGTAAAGTCCCGGATGTCCTTTCCGTCCAAAAAGATCGTCCCCGGAGGGCAATCGTAGAAACGCAAAAGCAGATGGACCAGGGTGGTCTTCCCCGTGCCCGTAGGCCCCACGATCGCCGTCATTTTTCCTTTTTCAAAAAACAAAGAGACATCGCTCAAAACCTTTTTCTGACCGTCATAACTAAAATCCAGGTGCCGGAACTCAATTCCGCTTTGAAGCCCCCCGAATTCCATGGTTCCGTCACTGAGGATGAATTTTCGCTCATCTTTCAGAATCTCCAAAATCCGCTCGATCCGGACACCCGAACGGCTTAACGCCAAGTGGAACTGATTGATTGCGTTAAATCCGGGAAGCGCCAGGCGGACCAGATAGAAAAATACCAGATAGGAGGCAATATGCCCATCCCCGGGCGAAAGCAGGAACGTTACGGCACCGGCCAATATCAAAAAGGCGACCATCATGCTGAGTTCCTGGATCGGCAGGATCAGCTTCTCCTTTTTATCCAAACGGAATGACAGCCGGGCCTCTTCCTCGTTGGCGATCTTAAACAGCCTCTTCTCCTCTTCTTCTGTGTTATGCGCCTTCACCAGCGGCATTGCAGTGAGGATGCTGAAGATCTTGTCATCCAGAAATTCTTCCGACTTTGCCTGGATCTTCGAAATACTTCTAAAATTCGTCGTGGCCCACTGCGCAAGCAAGATAAAGAACGGAAAAATGCACAGCGTGAGAGCTGTCAATTTCCAGGAAATGACAAGCATGATCCCGAAGTAGGCGATCAGCGAAAAAAGCTGGCTTACGAGCTTCTGTAAAGAATTGAGTTGGTTCGAGATCGCGAAAGAAAACTTCACGAGAACGGTGTTGAGACGTCCGAGGCTTGCCCTATCATAGAAAAGCTTCCCAAACTTAAGGTAGCGTTCAAAAATGAGGGCCCTCAGACTGCTCGTGGCACGTCTCACTTGGTAGGAAGCCCCTAGGTCCGAAGCGTATTGCAATACGCCCTTCAAAAGCGTGAATAAAAAGATCGCAGCGAGCAAAAGAAAAAAGACCGCATTGGGAGAGCTGAACATTCCCGGAGAGGAAGCGATAATGTGCTTGAGGACAGGGACCTTTACCACGAAAGCGTAGTCGCGGGCTATCATTCCCCTGAGAAGGGCCATCAGAAACTGAATGTTAAGAACCTGAAAGAAAATGGCCAAGAAGGAGAGGAAGACGGTCAGGGCGAAATAGCCCCGGTTCACGCCCATGGTCTTCATGAACCGGATCAACCGGATCGTCTCAATGACGACCCCTTCACTGATTCTCTTATTCGGTTCCTGTTTCAGATCTTCTTTCCCGTGCATGATGATACTTTTCCTTAGGCTCATTTTCAGTTGACGTCAGACTATGGGGGTCTGATAGCTTCGTGGCGCGGACCCGCTCAATGCGTTTTTTTCAAATCCCGTCCAACGGCCTCGATCAAGGACATCGAATAGCAGCCTGCATTGTAACAAATAACTTTTCTTTCCAAAAGCCTGGATTCCACCCCGGCGGCCCCGAGAGAAACGATCGCCTGTCGCGCGGCGTCTTGTTGCGCCGATAGAACAACGACCAGCTGACCCGGTTTAGGAAGTCCGCGTTTCGCATTTTCGAGCGATGGAAATCCCAGGGTCAGTATTGAAGGGCCCCAGGTGTACGTGGAAGCGATCGATCGAAACTCGGCGGAAAAGGGCTCCTCCTTTTCATGGTACCAAAAAAAAGGTTTCAGTGATCGGCCAAGCATTTTCCGGTTCACAAGCTCCATGGCGCTGTCCACATTCAAAAAACGTTCCGGGCCGTTCTGCCGCGGCAGAAAAGAGCTCCCCAATAACATGGCCGCTAACGAGAGCCCTAGGGCCGAGGACAAAAAAACCATTCTTTTATTTGAAGACCTCCATTTCAATAGTATCACCGCGAAGCCGAGGAACAAGACCGCCGCGATATCGAAACACTCAAAACGCCCGAAGAACAAATATGGGCGTAATCGATCCTGCCATGAAGGGCTCAGGGCTAAACAAAAAAGGGCAATGACCGTCAAAAGTCCGAAAGCGTAAGGAAAAGGCCGCGTCTCTTTGGGAACCCGCAGCAACAACGCCCCCATCGCAAAATAAACCGTCGGAAGCAGCATCGCGGTGACATAAGGCTGCTGGAGCACGACCCCTCCGCTAAGCTCCCAGATCAGGAAAATAACCCCGTAGACCCCAAAATTGATCAGGTGAAAAAGCGTCAGATCCCACTCGCGGCGCCAGATCTGACGCCATCTTGATATGAGGTTCGCAAAAGCCCCTCCCCAAACGATCAGAGGCATCACGAGCCACCGCGCGCTCCAAACCCAATCAGAAGATTCGGTCCTCCAGGGGTTCTGAACGAACATCCAGCGACGAGCCATGCAAATCGAATTTACATAGAAATGAAATTTGCCTTTGAGCCTGTATGCGAGCAACGAAAAAAAAAGCGTCTGTAGAAAAAGCCCAAGGAAAAATAGGGCGACAGGCTTCCAAATCTCTCCCATAAGGACCGGTCGCTTCCGGAAATGACTTTTCGCAAGCCAGAAATAGATGAAAAGCGGAGGCGTAAAAACCACCCACACCGGATAAGCGCAGATCATGGATGAAGCGGCCATTCCGGCCGCGATCACACTCCAGATCCCGCGGTCCTTCTTCGCCGCAAGCGTTAAAAAAGCAAGGGTCAACAAATAATAAGTCACCCCCGCACCGTCCACGTAATCCCATCCGATGGATTTAAGGAAATAAACATCCGCTCCAAAAAACACTGCCGCTAATAACGCGGTACGCCGGTCAAACGTGTTCTTCAGGACATAATAAAAAGAAAATACGGCCGTATAATAAAACCCCAAATGAAGCACGAAGTTGGAGATCAACGGCGTGAAAAAACGATACGCCAGGAAGCCCGGAAGGATCCAGGCCAGCCGATCCTCGTAATAAGCTTTCGGATAGAATTCTGAGGAAAAACAGTGACATTCCCGAAAATATCCGTGATAGATCCAGGGATCGATGTTGTCGGTAGAAGTAAAGATCCAGGCATTGTTCACCGCTAATAAAAGAAGTGGCAATGACAGTAGCAGGCCGATACCAAGCACATCCGCTCTTTTTCCCGGCGAACCGCTCAGCGCAACCTCATTCATTCCATCAATCCTCTTTTATTGAGTCGGCTGGTTATTTTCCAGGTCGCATCATGACATCCGATAAGCACGACGCGACCTTCCTAACGTCCGCTTCCCGCATGCCCAGCCACAACGGCAGGCGGATGCCCCGCCGTGCAATCCCCTCCGTATGGGACAGCGCGTCGCAAACCCTGGCATAACGCTTCTCCGCGGCATTTTAATCTGGTTGCGGTTGCGCCAGTCGCGCCGGGTGTACTGCATGTCGTCATAAAGGATGAACTCATCCACCGCGGCGATCATGTCGAAATAGCCCTTCCACGGAATATCATTGGACTGAACAATGGCGACTTTTTTCAATCTTCTCAACCTCTTCCGATCCCTAGTCCCAGCGGATGCCGAACCGCTCCCTGAGGTATTTCGTGCTTTCCCGCGAGGCGGCGCACACCTTTCGCTTGAGTTCACCGGACGCTTGCAAGAACTGATCCGGCCCGCCCATCAGTTTATCCAAACTGGCGATCGTGGAAACGGCTTTTTGACGTTCCTTTAACTTAAGCCCCAACCGATTCAGCTGAAGCAAGAGATCAATCCCCAGAGCCGTGGGCGACAGATTTGCGTCAGGCACGCTTCGAAGTGTTGCAGCATCGACACCGAGCAACTTCCTCGCTTGATCGACGCTGCCGCCCGCCTCATAGCGTGTCGCATGAACGACCGGAGAACCATACAGACGTTCGATCTGCCGGACAAAACCCGCGTAGTCGAGCCGTTTCACGAACCAGGGATGGTCCATGACGGTTTCCAGCGGGTCGGGTGACGCACTGCACGGCCACTGATCGTCCGGAGGAAATCTGAGAATTTGCGCGAAATACGACCTTGCAAACGCTAAGGGCTCGCGGAAAACGCACCACACCGTCACGGTGAAATGTTCCTCCAGTTCCCGCAGCGCCATTTTTGCCGCGGCAGAAAAGTCCGCGAAACGGACATAAAATCTCTCGGAAGACAGGACGACACATCTTGATCCGGCATCGCGAGCGCTACGGACTATTTTACGGATATTCCGGTTGAACCTGCGGAAATCATTATTCCACAGGTATTCCGTGAACCACAAATTCTTGGCCGTGGGAAGAAGTTCGATATCCGGAAAAAAAATCCCCCTGCGCAGCAAACGCCTCCGTGACGCTCTCAGGCTTTGCTGCAAGGTAGTTGTTCCGGTTTTGGGCGTGCCCAAATGAAGTACGAGGCGGAGTTTAGGCGTGCCCACCGGATCCCCCGGCATCTTTTTTCAGAAATCGCTTTTCTTCCAGAAAGCGGCAAACATTCCCGGCGGCAATGTCCGCGGCCAACTCGCCGGTCCTGATACACAGCGCCGGCGTCTCGGGCGCTTCGTACGGCGCGTTCACTCCCGTGAATTCCGGGATCAAGCCGGCCCTCGCTTTGGCATAAAGCCCTTTCGGATCCCGCTTTTCGCAGATCTCGATGGGCGCATCGGCGAACACTTCAATGAACCGGTCCTCCCCGATGATCTTTCGTGCCTGCTCGCGGTCATCCCTGTATGGGGAAATAAACGCGGTGATGACGATCAAGCCGGCCTCGTTTAAAAGCCGCGCAACTTCGGCCACGCGGCGGATGTTCTCGCTCCGGTCCTGCGGCGAAAATCCAAGGTCGCGGTTAAGGCCGTGCCGGACATTGTCGCCGTCCAGAACATAACACAGGTACCCCGCAGCCATAAGTTTTTTCTCGACCTCGTAAGCGATGGTCGATTTCCCCGATCCGCTCAGCCCCGTCAGCCATAGTGTCGCGGGACACTGTTTAAGTAGCGTTTCCCTTTCCTTCTGAGAAACCTCGCCCTCTTGACGGTGAAGGACCGCGCTTCGGGAAACAGTTTTGTCGCCAGGGCGCGCCATGGACGGCAAATGCCCCCTCTCGATGATCATGCCGGCGGCCGCGGTCACGTGGGTCAGAGGATCGATCAGGATGAAGCTCCCCGTCTGACGGTTCTTCGTGTACTCGTCGCAGAAGACCGAGCGGAAACACTGGACCGTCACCCGGCCGATCTCGTTCAGATTCAGCGTCGCGGCGTCCCGGCGGCTCAAGGTGCCCGGATCGATGCGGAACTGAAGATGCGTGACCGAACACTTCAAAGTCTGCGTCGTCTGCTTGATCCAATAGACCTTGCCCGGCTCAAGCGGCGACGGATCCATCCAGACCAGGATCGCTTCGACCTCGCGGCGGATCTGCGGCAGATTGGCCGGGTGCACCAGCATGTCCCCCCGCGTAACGTCAACCTCGTCTTCAAGCGTCACGGTGACGGATTGCGGCGCGAACGCGTAAGAAACCTCGCCCTCACAGCCTACGATCGAGCGGACCCGCGTTTTTCGCTGAGAGGGAAGCACAAGAATCGCGTCCCCTTTGCGGAGGACCCCTGACGCAAGCCTTCCGGAATAGCCGCGAAAATCCGCGTTCGGCCGCAGGACATACTGGACGGGAAAGCGAAGGTCGATCAAATTGCGGTCGCTCAGGATATGAACATTCTCGAGATGATTTAGAAGGGCCGTGCCCTCATACCAGCGCATCCGGCGGCTTTTCGTGACGACGTTATCCCCTTTCAGGGCGCTGATCGGAATCGTGACCATGTCGGGGACCTGCAGTTTTTCCGCGAAGAGCGCAAAATCCCGCTCGATCTTGCGAAAAATATCCTCGGAATAACCCACGAGGTCCATCTTGTTAACGGCGATCACCATATGCTTGATCCCCAGCAGGGACGCGATGAACGCGTGCCGTTTGGACTGGATCAGGACTCCTTGTCTTGCGTCGATCAGGATGATCGCGAGGTCGGAGGTGGACGCCCCGGTCGCCATGTTGCGCGTGTACTGTTCGTGTCCCGGAGTGTCCGCGATGACGAAATGCCGCTTGGGCGTCGAAAAGTAACGGTAGGCCACATCGATCGTGATCCCCTGCTCACGCTCGACCTTCAACCCGTCCGTCACGAACGACAGGTCCAGGGACTCCCGCTTGAAGCGCGCGGAATCTTTTTTGACGGAAGAAAGCTGATCCTCGTAAAGACCGTTCGCCTCGTAAAGCAACCGCCCGATCAGCGTAGATTTCCCGTCATCCACGCTCCCTGCGGTCGAAACGCGCAGGGCATCCGCTTCCTTGACGCGCTTCAGGACCTTCGCAGCTCCGCGAACAGCGGTTCTCATTAAAAATACCCCTCGCGTTTTTTCTGTTCCATCGAAGAATCCTGGTCGTGATCGATCAGACGCGTGATCCTCTCGGAATGCCGGACCGTCATGATCTCCCTAATGATCTCGGGAACGGTCGCGGCCTCGGACCGCACCGCCCCGGTACAGGGAAAACAACCCAGCGTCCGGAACCGGCACATGACCTTTTTGGGCTTTTCGCCTTTCTTCAGGGAAGAAACGCCGTCAAGCGGGATCAGCTGCCCCCCGCGAACGATCATTTCCCGTTCTTTGGCGAAATACATGGGAACCACCGGGATCTTTTCCTGGTGGATATACTGCCAAACATCCAGTTCAGTCCAGTTCGAGAGCGGGAAAACGCGGATGCTTTCGCCTTGATTGACCAGCGTGTTATAAAGACCCCACAGCTCGGGGCGCTGGCTCTTGGGGTCCCATTGCCCGAATTCGTCCCGGAATGAAAAGATCCGCTCTTTGGCCCGGGACTTTTCCTCATCGCGCCGTGCGCCCCCGAAAGCGGCGTCATAGCCGCCCTCTTTAAGCGCGTTCAGCAGGGCCTGGGTTTTCAAAAGCGAGCAACAGCGGACAGTTCCGAGTTCCCGGGGATTCGTCCCCTTCTCGAGAGCCTCACGAAACGCGTAGACCCTTAGGTCGGCGCCGATCTGCTTGGTGACTTTATCGCGGAAGGCGTACATTTCCTTGAACTTGAGGGTCGTGTCCACATGGAGGAGCGGAAACGGGATCTTGCCGGGATGAAAAGCCTTCTGGGCTAGACGAAGCATGACGGAGGAATCCTTCCCCACCGAGTAAAGCATCACGGGCCGCTCGAAAGACGCGGCGACCTCCCGGAGGATGTAAATGCTTTCGGCTTCTAACGATCGGAGATTGCTGAGACGGTAACTTTCCATAGTCTGGCGCGGCATGTGCGTAGTGTCCTGAAACTCTCCTGTATTTCGGTGTATATGACGATGGTACCGAGGGTTATGTTACCAAAGAACGTTTCGCGGACAAAGTTATAATTCCAAGAACTCGGAATATTCCCGTTTTGGCTAAAACGTGACGATAATCGTTATCAGGGAAAACCATTTTGTTGTAGAATGTCCCGAAATCGGCCCCTTAAGGGACGGCCGATGCACTCGTGCCAAGATCGTTGCGCGGCAGGAAAAACGACATTTTGCAGTAAAAAAATTTATGACCCCGTAGCTCAGTTGGATAGAGCACCTGCCTTCTAAGCAGGGGGTCGCGTGTTCGATTCACGCCGGGGTCGTTTTTTCATACGCAGTCAATGCTGAAGCAGTTCTCCACCACACAACGCGGGCGCGGATACGTCCTCTGGCGGAGATTCTGCCCATGGTCGCTTGCTATGAATAAAAGGGACGGTTCTCTGAACGAGAACCGTCCCTTCTGTTTCTCACATCCTACGCAGGAATGGCCTTGAGCGGGCTCTTGCTCACATCCCGCTGAATGCTGCTGATCTTCAAAGGCCCCCGCAATTTCTCGAGATCCGCAGGAACGACCATTTTGTTCTGGACCAGCGTCGCGCCAATCACACCTTCCATCGCCTGACGGAGCATCCACCCCGCGGCGCCGGTGTACCCGTTCCAGATCATACGGCCGGATTCGAACGTGGTCAAAAAGTCCGCCGGCTGTTTGTTCGGTTGTCCGCCGTAGACCTCGATCTCCTGCGGCGTCACGTGCGCCAGCGGGGAAATCTCCCGCCACAGCCGGTACGCGGTCGCGCGGTACTCGTCCGCTTTGGCACGATCGCCGTGCTTCTCGAACTCTTCCGCCAAAATACGCGCCGCCCGCACGAGCCATTGCACGCCGTGGCAATACATCCCGTTCTCGCGGACTCCCTCGGGATACTTGCTGCTCCTCCCAAGATACGGTTTGGTGTCTTCGCGCAGCGCCGGCCACCCGAGCAGGATCACACTTCCCTTTTCGAGGACGCGCAGGGCCGTGTTGAAAATGGTAAGCCCGCGGTCGAGATTGATCCCGGTCATGACCGACCACGCGGCCGTCAGGGCGTCGATCTCCCAAACGCCGCTGTCCCGGACCCCGATCTCGGTGCCGTCGTCATGAATGGCACGCAGGTACCGGTCGCCGCGCCAGGTCTTCTCCAAAGCTGACGCAAGGTCCTTCATCTTTTTCACGTAGTGTTCTTTGGGGCCCGCGCCTTCTTTCTTCTCGATGATCCCGACCATATCCTTCAGGATGTAGTAGAGGAAAAAACCGAGCCACACGCTTTCGCCCTTTCCTTCGCTCCCGATCTCGTCTAGCCCGTCGTTCCAGTCGCCGACGCCCATGAGCGGCAGGCCATTCCGTCCCATCCGCGTGTTGAGCACCGTGTCGATCGAGCGCATGCAATGCTTGTACAGGGTATCGGAGCGTGTGGAACGCTGGTACAAAGCGCCCCAGCCCGACTTATTCTTCGGCAGCGGCGCGAACGGGAATTCCGACGCCACATAGCTCGTCATTTCGTCAAGGATCGTTTCATCGCCCGTAATCCGGACATATTCCACGGTCCCCCAGGCCAGCCAAAGCAGATTGTCGGAGGCGTGCGACCGGCACGAAAAAGCCGAGCGCCCGTCCGTCAGCGTGAAGAACCAGTGAAAGACGTCGCCTTCGATGAACTGCTGAGAAGCGTGCAGCAGGATCTGTTTGCGGGCAAGGGCCGGGTCCACCCACGTCAGGTTGACCGTGTCCTGCAGCTGATCGCGGAAACCGTAAGCGCCGCTCGTCTGATAAAAACCGCGGCGCGCCCAAACACGTTCGGCGAGCGCCTGGTATTTCAGCCAGTTCTGATAGCGGTCGAACTCCGGCTCGCTGGACTTGACCTCGACCGTGCTCATCAGGCCGAGCCACCATTTCCGTGTCGCCTCGAGGCTCTTGCGGACATTCTCGATATTTTTGTATTTCTGGACCAATTGCATCGCTTTTTTCCGGTCTTCGGTCTGTCCCAGGATGATCGCGACCGTGCGTTCACCGCGCGCGGGGACCTCCAGATTGCCCAGAAAACCCGCGATCTGTCCCTCGTCGGTCGACTGCGTGGCATCCGGGATTCCCTTTTCCACGAAATAGGGATGCGCCACGCCGCGGCCCGTTCCAAAAAAACGGCCGCGTTTCGTTTCCACGTGTTCCGCCGGAATTGACATCGATGCGAACGCCGGTCCGGAACGGAAAATGTTCCGCGGGTTCTCGAAGAACAGAGCGCTCAGGGCTTTATCGTAATGCGTCCCCAAAGGCCCGGACTTTTCAGGCTGGAAGGCCAGCGCCATCTGAAAATAAGGCGCGACGCGCAACCGCCGCACGCGGTCGTCGTTGTTCTTCACGGTCAAGAGGTACACGCCCGTCGGGTCATCCGTCGGCACGAACACCGTCAGCTCGGTCGTGAGCGTTCCCCGGGTCATCCGGAAAACGGCCGTCCCGTCCACCCCGAATTCCGCTTCATTGCTCGCCTTGGGATCGTTCAAAGGATGATGCGTCGGAGAGAACCATTCCTCGCGGTCCGCATCATAAAGATAGATCGCTTCCGCCGGGATCTCTTTCGTGACCGTGTCCGGCCAGTCGGGCGTCACACGATTCTGCTGGGAATTTCCGTTGCAGGACGTGTGGAGCCCGCGGTTCGTGACCATCACCGAATGCACGGTATTGGCCATCCCGTGATCGAACGGGCGCGGCGTGTAAGGCGTCCGCACCAGAAGCTTGTTGCCGTTCTCCTTGTATTCATAGTAAGGCTGCGGCGTTCCGGGCGGGATCTCCCCGTGCCCGATCAAAAGCGTCCGCTTTTTGGCCTGGAAGGTCGACGCCGCCGGCGCCTGCGCTTTCAGGTATTTCTTGATCAGGCCCAGCGCCTGGTCTTTTTTCTTCGCGTACCCGATCATGAGGCGCACGGACTTCGTGCTCTTGGGATTCACGGTCAGGGCGATCATCATGCTTCCGATCGGATCGAACGTCGGACATGCTTTCGTGTCCTTCGCTTCCAAAAAGTCCAGCGTCTCCAGCACCCGCGGCGACCAAAGGCTCCGCGCGCGGCCGATAAAATCAACGCGTCCGGTGAGAAATCCTTCCGGAGCGACGTCGGAGGCCATCAGCCCCATGGCCTTAGTGGCCTTCTGCCACGACAGGATCGCGTTCGCTTGGCTGACATATTCCATCTCCGGGTACAACCGGGCATACTGCGTGTGGAACCGGTCATGCAGGCCGCCGTTCAGCACCCATTCGAGGTACGGGACGACTTTCATTTGCCGCGTTTTGTCTGTCAGGTTCTCGACGGTGATCTCCCAGAGCTCGGCCGTGCTGTCCTGGTCGGGCAACGTGATCTCCACCGTGGTGCGGATCCCCTGATTCGCGTTGATCACGCGAAGAGAATCTTCCCCTTTTTGGACCTGCGAAAGAGGAAATTTTTCTTCGGGAAAATTCCCGACGACCGCCCAGGAACGCGCCGCGCTTTCGACGGGCTGCGCCGTGTCCACGAGGAAAAGCGCGCGACCGCAGGGATCGATAAGATCGTAGGAGCGGCGGCTGACATCGACTTCTTTCGCGAGGACTTCGCTGTAGACTTCGCCGTTATCCCGGAGCGTCACCTTATATTCCCGGTTCGCCAGCTCGTGTGTCTTGATCCTGCGGCGCGAACCGCGTTCACGCAGCGTGCGGATGATGAACGAGAGACCCGTGCACGCGACGATCGCCGCGAAGAGACCGACCAGCAGCTGGGGAAACGACAACGACTGCAGGGCCGGGATCAATCCCTTCCCGCGGGCGGCGTTCTGCATGGCTTCCGCCGAACTCCAGACATAATCCCACTGTTCACCGCGCGGAATGTAGAACGGAATAAGCAGTGGCGCCCATGTCGTGAAGCGCTTGACGCCTTCGGGGATGTAGCGCTGGGCCACGGCCGGGCCGATGAAACGCGCGACCTTTTCATCCAGCTTGTCCATCCCGATGAAGCTGAGGTTGACGAGCGTCGCGACGCGAAGCCCCATGTGGTCCATCCAGATGATGATGCGGAAGAAATCGATCGCCAGGATCCAGACGAAGATCTTGAGGCTCCAAGCCTGGAACGCGGCCGGGTTCATCGTGAGGCTGTTCCACGTCGCGAAAAGCGTGCGGATCGCGCCGTCCTGGTTGTACCAAGTCGGGTTCGGCATCATGCGCAGGAACGTGTAAATGATCGGCGACATCCACAAACCCCACCGCAACACATGGATCATCAGCTCGCTCAGCTGGGCCAGACCGGCCTTCGAAAAGAAAAATTTGATCGGGGTCTTGTCCTTGTCGAAAAAGGCCTGCATGAAAACTTTGTTAATGGCGAAAAGCCACGTCGCGACGGACCATTTGATGACGCCGTCAAGCGACTCCGTAAAAAGCAGTTTCACGCCGCCCGGGCAGTAGCCCAGGTCCATTTGCCCCCATTTGCTGAGCAGCACCGGCTGCGTGTAATGCCCCAGCGCGTTGAAGTAAGGATGCGTGGAATAAACCACGTTCTGAAACCGCGACGTCACGTAAAGCTTGAATTTGTAAACGATCACCGCGACCTGCGGGGTATCGAGATAAAAAGCCACGGCGCTTCCGAGGAAGATCCCCAAGCAGGAATCCACGAAATACAGTTTCCACGACTGGACCTTTCCCTGCCCCTTGACCGCGTAAACGATGTCCCGCAAAAGACTTACGCCGCCGGAAGCCAGGAGCCCGATGATCAGGCCAAACCAGCACCGGTCTGGCATCGACCTCTCGAAATAATTTTGCGCGACCATCGACGCGAACCCGAAACCCGCGATCGCGCCGCGGACATACAGCGTCCAGTGGCGGTAGCTGAAGCGCATGCGCTCGAAGAATGGAAGGCTACCGTCAAACGTTTCGATCAGGGTCTTGACCAGCGGGAAAACCAGAGCGCCGGCGAGGATCCCGATCGCGTACGGGAACGTGGACATGATCTTCTGCGAAAGAGGCGTCGAAAAAGCGAGGTCGATCAGATACAAGAGGGCCATCAAAATTCCGCTGTACGCCAGGCCCTTGCGCATCCCTAACGTGACATGTTTGAAAACAGTCGCGTCGGAAAGAGCAATGCGTTTCCCGGCGTCCAACAGCATGCCGGTCATAAGATAAATTTCCCCCCACAATCCCGCGAACGAAAGCATCGTGAAAAAAATGGAAACAAGAGCGCGGAAGAAAACGGGCAGCGCGGCGACAGGCGCGGCCGCTCCGAGGTCCGCGATGGAAGGCGCGACCACAACGCAAAGAGAGACCAAAAAGATGTACAGGTGGAACTTGGAAGTCTTGAGCAGCTTCCCTTTCGTCGCGAGACCGATCCCGTTCGCGAGCACTTCGTTGAAGAGGAACACCACAAGAAGCCGTCCCATCCCCTCGAGGATCGCCGGCCACGCGGCAAGGAGCCCGCCCGTGATGTAAAACGCCAGCGTCTGCAGCAGCGTGATGTTCTCGAGCAGCAGCAACCCGCCGAAAAGGTAAGGCGTGCCGACGATCAGGGCGCCGTTAATGCCCTTCAGGTGTTTCCCCGAAGAGGCCAGCGCACTCGCGTTGAAAACGTGATAGAGCAGGAACGTCACCGCCGCCGTGAGATTGCTGATCATCAGTAGCTGGCCCCACGCGGTCGGCGCCTGCAGGAGCTCCATCTTGCTGGAAGAGGCGGCCAAAAGTCCGGTCAGCAGAACATTCTGAAAAACTTCGCCCGCCGTCAGAAGCCTCCCCGTGAACTTGAGTTTCAAAAAACCCGCGATCAACGCGCCCCCGGCCGCGACGACGAGGACTGCGGCATTGAACCCCGCTTCCGGAGCCCCCAAACTGCCGAACGTGTAGATCCAGAGCGCCATCCCGGCGATCAACACGATCATGAACCCGCTGAAAACGTCTTTTTTGAGCTTGGACGCGAACGGAACTTCCGCCGGAGAAATAATGCTCAGGGTTTTACCCGCCGCCGTATCGTCCGCGCCAAAAGTTTGGCCGAAGATCTTCCTCAGAAAACCGCCAAGCAGCGCCAAAAGAACGCCAAGGATCAAGAGCGACCCGAATTTGAGAGGCATCCTGTATTTCTTGAGGAAATCCGACTTGCAGAAATCAAATCCGAAATAAACGGTGCCGCTATTCTCCAGGCCGCTCTTCGGGGCCATTACGAAAGTCACTTCCTGCAACGCGCCGATCTTGTCCCACCCGATCGACCGTTCAAACGTGTTCCACCCCGGTTTGATGCCAAGAGGAAAAGTCTGCGTGCCCGTGGAGCCCTTAATCTCCGCGCGGACAGCGATACGGCTAAGCTGAGAAGGATTGAGCGCCCGGAACCCGAACACGACCGTGTTGATGTTGGCCGCTGTCAGGCCCGCGGGAAATTTCTTCGTCCAAAATCGAAGCTCGGAGCCTTGGGGCAATGAATAGCCCACGTCGTAAACATCCTTTTTGGCTTCCTCGTCGAAAGAAAATGTGATGGTGCCCTTCGCACTCCCGGTGCTCGAAACTCCCTTATCCCCGGCATCCAGAAGACCGAATGTGGAAGGGACCGGGGCAATCGCCACCGGCACCGGTGCCTGCTTTTTCTCAACAACAGATTTGGAGACAGCCGCTACCGGAACCGCAACGACCTTGACAGGTTTCGCAACAGCCTCGGGAGCCACGGTCGCCGGCACCGCCGGGGTCACGACCTTCTCGACCACAGCCTGAGTCTCCGCGACAGCAGCTGGAGCCGCAGGGGTCGCGACCTTCTCAACGACTGCCTGAGTTTCCGCGACAGCAGCCGGAGCCGCAGGGGTCACGACCTTCTCAACGACTGCCTGAGTTTCCGCGACAGCGGCCGCAACCGCAGGGGTCACCGCCTTCTCAGCCACTACCTGGGTTTCCGCGACAGCAGCTGCAACCGGAACACTGACCGGCTTGGCCGCGGCGGGAGCAAGAAAATCAACGGTCAATCCCAAGGTGCCCTTCACAGAGGCCTCAGCGCCTTCCGGAGTGACGATCAGAGCGACTTCGGTCACATTCCCGAGCGTTGACCAATCAAGGGTTTCCTGGACCGAGCTCCAGCCCGTTTTCAACTTGAGAGGGATCACCTGAACGCTTTGGCTGCCCTTGATCTCGAGCTTCACGGAAACCGGATTTGCCTGGTCCGCCGGCATTCGCACCCCGATCCTGGCCGTAGCCGCAGTGGCCGCGATCGGCGCGACGGGAAAATTCCTGACCCATGCCCTTAATTCCGCGCCCTGAGGCACCGTGTAATCAAGTTCCAGAATATCTTTCCTGGCTGCCTCGTCGTACGTCGCCGCCAAAGAACCCTTGGCCTCCCCCGTTCCTGTCGTTCCCCGCTCGCGGCCGTCAAGAAGCGTCGCGGACGCCGTGGCCGCGTAAACTCCGGCCGTAGTCGTAAAAAGGGCTGTCAGGAGCACCAGGGCCGAAACAAAGAAACGGACGTTCCGGCGGTACGCGCCGGAGCTTCTGGAAGTATCTGCGATGGACGATGAGGTGTTCCGGCGGGCACTGAAAATCGAGAGCATCTTTTTATTCCCTTTCATTAATTGGCGAAGTAAGTTGTCAAAATTTTTTTGAACTTTCGGCGACAAAATAACTAAGAAATAAAGACGGCCAGAAATTAATCTTATGAGGCGTGATGGCGTTGTATTATATCCAGATTTTCTTTTTCTGGAAGCCTTGTTTTCCCGGTTTATTCGGCCGGCAAAAGCGCCCCGCCGGGCTGTTCCGGGATCAAAGGAAGAACGAAGAAGGCTCTCAACGCCGGGGGCTAGTTCCTCTTCCGCGAATAGGCATTCGTGGAATACCCAAAAAACATCTCCGCGCATTCCGTCAGCGTCTCGGACAGTGTCGGATGCGGACGCACTCCGTGGGCCAGATCCTTCGCCTTCGCGCCCATCTGGATCGCCAGAACGGCCTCTCCGATGAGTTCCCCGGCACCCGCGCCGCAGATCCCGGCCCCCAGGATCTTTTCAGTCTTCGGATCGATCAAAAGCTTCGTGACGCCGTCGGTCCGGTCCATAGCAACCGCCCGCCCGGAAGCGGCCCAAGGAAACTTGACGATCTGGACCGGGACCTGTTTCGTCCGTGCCTCCTCTTCCGTCAACCCGCACCACGCGATCTCGGGATCCGTAAAAACAACAGCCGGCATCAAAGGATCTTCTGGAGACTCTTCGTGCAGAATATGGTCCACCACGACCTTGGCGTCCCGGGACGCCTTATGGGCGAGAAGAACGCCGCCCGCGACATCCCCGATCGCGTAGATGTGCGGAACCGTCGTCTGGTGTTTTTTATCGACGCGGATGAAACCCTTTTCATCCACGGCGATCTTGAGCTTTTCAAGGCTGAGATCGCCGGAGACCGGCGCCCGTCCCACCGCCACGAGGACCCGATCGTAAAGCTCTTCTTTCCGAACGCCGCCGAGCTCCATGATCACCCGGATCCCGGTTTCTTCGGCCCGGAGTTCCAGAACTTTGGCGTTCAATCGTATTTCCAGAAAAGTTTTCATCGCGCGGTCCTGGACCAGACGTACCAGATCCGGGTCCGCCCCCAGCAGAATACCGCCGAGCGCTTCCGCGACCACCACCTGGCTGCCGAGCGCGGCATAGACCGTCCCCAGTTCCATCCCGATATAGCCGCCGCCCACGATCAGGAGCTTTGAGGGGATCTCCTCGACCTCCAGCGCCTCCGTGGATGTCATGACGCGCTTGTCGTGGATCTTGAAAACTTTCGGGAGGGCCGGCGCGGAGCCCGTCGCAATGATCGCGTGTTCGTAAGAGACCGGCTGGCCGTTCACCTCGAGGACTTTGGGGCTCTGGAACCGCGCTTCGCCGCGGATCACCGTCACGTTGCGCCGTCCGGCGAGGCTCGTCAAACCCTGCGTCAATTTATCCACGACCGACTGCTTCCACTCCCGGAGCTTTGAGAGATGCACCGCCGGCCTCGGGAACTCGATGCCCCAAATCTCCGCGGCTTTGGCTTCGTGGATCAATTTGGCGACGTGAAGAAGCGCTTTGGAGGGAATGCAGCCCCGGTTGAGGCAAACGCCGCCGAGGCGTTCCTCTTTTTCCACCAAGAGCACCCGGCGCCCCTTGGCGGCCGCGTAAAAGGCCGCCGTATAACCTCCGGGGCCCCCGCCGATCACAACCATGTCCGTCTTTATTGCTTCCACGAGCGTTCCTCCTATGATCAAAACCGCGCTATTCTAGCACTGTTTATAATTTAAATAAGGGGTTAACAGCACTGTACCTCTAACCCATAAAATCTATCTTGAAGCGGTACTAGAAAAAAGTCGAGGAAAATGAACGCGTTTCATCATTTTGAGCGCCGCTTGTAAACAAGCGCGACCCATTTCCTTCCCCGCAACACCTGAACGCACATAAACCCTTTCGCAGAAAAATCTTTCCGGAACGAAATTAGATTCATTTTTGCGATCCCGGAGACGATCAAATACCCGCCGGGCCTGACCCGCCGCTTGATCGCTTCCTGATTTTCGATCAGCGTCTTCGACAAAAGGTTCGCGCCGACGGCCGCGAACCACTCCTTGAGCCTGAGCTTCTTGAGATTGGCTCCAAAAAAATCCCCGTTCCGGCAGCCGTTCATTCCAAAGTTCTTCCGGGCCACGGTCACTGACGGCCGGTCATAGTCGAACGCGGCGACCCTCCGGGCCCCCAGTTTCGAGGCCGCGACCGAAA
This sequence comes from Candidatus Omnitrophota bacterium, assembly GCA_903819565.1. GTDB lineage: Bacteria > Omnitrophota > Omnitrophia > Omnitrophales > Aquincolibacteriaceae > Pegaeibacterium. Next base: position 20,427 of record CAIJDY010000159.1, read on the forward strand.
GGATCCCGGTCCCCGTCACGATATCCAGAAAACTATCCCGGTCCCAGGGGATCGACTCCAAGAGCCGCACCATCAGGCGCGTGGTCTCATGATAACCGGACCCGAAAGCGCTCCCTGGATCCAGGAAGACCGGAAGACGCCGCGAACTTTTGAATTTTTTCTTTTCCCAGACCGGCACGATCATGAACCGCGTTCCAAGCGGCCGGAGGTGGTATTCCCGTTTCCATTTGTCGAACCAGTCGTGACGGCCGAGGGCCTTCACCCGAAACCGGATCCGCTTCTCCGAAAAAGAGCGAAAGCGCCGGCGGATCTGCGTGAGCTTGCGGAAAGACCGCGCGTAGTAGCAGCCGCGGAAAGCGCCGCGGTAGTCCGTGCAGGCGATGTCCGCCGGAGGAACGCCGCAGGCCCGGAAAAAACCGCTGACGGCCTCTTTGTCCGCGCCGGAAAGGCCCCGGCCGGTTAACGCGATCTCGTAGCAGTCATATTTTTCACGGCGGGAGCGGACCGGGGTCATTCGAGGGGAAAATCGGACAGCTTCACGAATTTGTAACCTTTGGCACGGAGCTTGTGGATCGACTCGAGGACCCCCGAGGAAACCGTCCGGCTCAATGCCCCGGAATTTAAAATGGCGATCGCTCCGGCCGCGGGATTGGCCATGGCCTCGAGTACATTGTCGCGCGTCAGCTCCGTTCCTTCCGGCAACCGGATGTTTGAACCGACCGCTTCGTACCCGAGAGCGTTGACGATCCGGACCGCCACCTCGTCATAATAGCCCGTGCCGGCGCGGTAATATTGCGGAAGGATGCCCGTGATAGACTCGATCTTGCGGGCGTTCTTTTCGATCTCCGTAAACACCTCGTCGACGCTGCGCGTGCCCGCCATGTCTTCCGCGGATTTGCCGTTCACCGAACAAGGCTTGTGGGCAAGCCCCTGGTTCGCGATCTCGAAAAGAGGATTGGCGGCAAGTTTTTTTAGGATCGCGGTGTTCCGGTCAATCCAGTCGCCGCAAACGAACAGCGTGGCGGGAATATTTTCGGTTTCGAAGGTCCGGAGGAGCGTAAGGCTTTGGTCCTGATTCTGCGGGTCGCAGGTGTCCAGTCCGAGCGCGACGACTTTTTCGTCGGTCTTCAAATGCGTTTTCACGCCGGAGACCGTATCGCCCCACTCGTGCGGCGTTTCGCCCGAAAATTCCAGGACGATGATCTCTTTGAGGATCTTGTAGTCTTCGGCGTCGTCCTCGTTCTGCATCGGGGCCGCGGCTACGGTCCCGGAAAAGACCCCCGCGCCGCACAACGCGCAGATAAGAAAAAAAACCGCGTTTTTCACCCGATCAACCCTCCGGTTCTCATCGCCGCCCCACTCCGTCAGTATATCCCTCATCGGTCTTTTTGAGTATCTGATTGAGCATCTTCCGCAACAATTCCCGGGGCAGCCCGACCACGTTCGAATAAGACCCCCGGATCTTCCGCACGATCTTCGGCCTGCCCTGGATGGCGTAAGCCCCGGCCTTGTCGTAAGGATGGATCTTTTGGATATATTCCCGGAGCGCGCTTTCCTGAAAAGCCTTCATCCAGACGTCCGTCTCGGAGCATCCCGTCAGCATCCTCCCGGTCTTCCGGTCCCAAAGCACGAGACCGGTGACCACACTGTGCCGCTTCCCCGCGAGACGGCGCAAGGTCCTTAAGGCTTCGGCGCGGTGTTTCGGCTTCCCAAGACCGTGCCCGTCATGCCAGACGATCGTGTCCCCGCCGAGCACGAAACGCGCGGCAGCCGGCAGCACGGACTTGCGGACCTTGCCGAGTGCGTGGCGGACGGAAAGCTCCTGGGGAGATCGTTTACGGGACCAGCGTTCGCGGTAATAACTGGGGACGACCGTGAAAGGGATCCCCATGGAAGCCAGGATCGCCTGCCTCCGTGAGGACTGGGAAGCTAAATACAGCAGCAAACGCGTTCTCTTCATCGAAGGGTTCCTGCCCCGTTGAAAATTCCCGGCGGACGGTTTGACCGATGGGCCCAAAGTGATTCCATTCTAGTGGCAGGAGGAAAGAAATTCCAATTAATTCAGGGATCGAGATCGAGTAGGAGGGAGAGTTATCTCTCCCGTCCTCTCACACCACCGTACGTACGGTTCCGTATACGGCGGTTCGTGAAATACGTTGAAGCTGATGCAATTCCGACAGCAGTGACATAA